>NZ_JAULLJ010000004.1:0-208462 GCF_030518095.1 Bacteroides sp. ET489 | reverse complement strand
AAATATTATGAAAGCATTATTCTTAATTTGTCTGTTTGTAATGACTACTTCTGTTTTTGCACAAGAAACTGAGGGGAATATTTCGTGGACTGCAGATAATGGAAATGGTACCTATACGAATCCATTATTTTATGATGAATTCTCTGATCCGGATATAATTAGGGTTGGAGATGATTTTTATTTAGCGGGAACAACAATGCACGCTACTCCAGGTTTAGTAATTCTGCATTCAAAAGATCTGGTTAATTGGAAATTCATGAGTTATTGTTTTGACCGTTTCAATATGGGGGATGAATTTAAGCTGGAAAACGGGAAAGAAGCATATGGACAGGGTATATGGGCACCTTGTATCCGTTATCATGATGGTAAATTTTATGTTTTCAGTAATATAAATGGGCATGGACTACAAGTGTTTATAGCTGAGAATCCAGCTGGGCCTTGGAAACATATTAATATAGGCGGTCGCATTTATGATCTTTCTGTTTTGTTTGATGATGATGGAAAAATATATGCTGTATATAAGTATAATGAAGTGCATTTAATTGAAATGAAACCAGACCTTACAGGCTTTGTAGAAGGTAGTGAGCGTGTAATTATTCCGGCAGGGAATGCCATGGGAGAAGGACATCATTTTTATAAGATAAACGGTAAGTATTATATTATCAGTGCAAATTATGCTCCTGTTGGACGTATGCAATGTGCGCGTGCCGATCGGCCTGAGGGACCTTATGAAACGGTTACTATCAGTGCTAAAGAAACAATGGGAACACGGCGTGTGCATTCAGTGAATAATGTCGGATTAGGTAGTCCTGTGCCGGAAGATGGTTTTGATTTTAAAGTTTCGGGTGATGATGGCAATTATTTTAGTGCTGTGCCTTTGCATCAAGGAGGAATTGTTGATTTACCTAATGGTGAATGGTGGGGAGTTTCTATGACCGACTTTCGTGCTGTGGGGCGAACGGTCTGTTTGTCGCCCGTGACATGGGCAGATGGTTGGCCATATTTTGGATTGCCGGGCAATTTAGGACGTACCCCGCGTACTTGGTTTAAACCGAATGTGGAATCTGTATCGCTTCCTGACGCTCCTTATGTTCGTAGTGATAGCTTTGATAATGATGAACTTTTACCCATTTGGCAATGGAATCATGAACCTGTAGATAAGAAATGGGCATTGAAAAATGGTAAGTTACGTTTGCAGACTATGCCTGCACGAAGTTTCCTTTGGGCCAAGAATACGTTGACACAACGTTGTATTGGTCCTGTGTCTACCGCTACTGTGGAGTTGGACGCTTCTAGTTTGAGAGATGGTGATGTGGCAGGTTTAGGATTGCTAAATATGCCTTATGCGTGGTTAGGAGTAGTATGTACAGGAAAAGCAAAGGATCTTGTAATGAAGGTACAACAAGGAAATAAAACAATTTCATTACAGAGGCAGATGGAGGTGAATGATCCTGCGTACAAAGAAACTGTTTATCTGAGAATTGCGGTGGACTTAGATGCTGATTTAGCCCAATTCTATTATAGTTTGACTGGAAGTGAGTATGAAAAAGCTGGTGAAAAAGTGTTGCTCCCTTATCAATTAAAGACGTTCCAAGGATCGCGTTATTCTCTTTTTGCATACAATGAGAAGGAAAGAGAGGGAGGATATGCTTGTTTTGATAATTTTGTAGTTGACGAACCAATGTCAGATCGGACTTCTAACCTGCCAATAGGGAAAGTTATAAGTTTGTGCAATTTGTCTAATGGTACTTATGCTTGGGCTAATCCGCATGGGATGCTTCATTCTGCAGGTAAAGGTAGCCGTGAATACCAGAATGGAGGATGTTTTTTCAAGGTGCATGATCGCGGTAAAGGTCGTATTGCTTTAGAAGCGATGAATGGCACTGGGTTCCTGACTGTTGTAGGGGCAGGATTGTCAGCGGATGTGCGTATGATGGAAAAGGAGAGTGATGCAAGTCTCTTTTTATGGCAAGATATGCTTCGTGGACAATGTATGCTCTTATCCTTGAGCACGAACCGTTATATTGGCATTGATCCTGTAACCGGTGAACCATATGGTGCTGATTGGACAGGCTGTCGCCCGGACAGAAAAGATGGGACCGTGTTCAAATGGACAGTTATAGATTGTGATGGAAGTGTGAAAAAGACGGAAAAAAGTGCAACTTATTAATAATAGTTCGGCAGGAAAAAAATAGAATCTTGCCGAGCTTTTTCTTTTTTACTTCATCAATGTTTATTTTGAGTTCTGAAGTTCAATTTTATGTTTTTGAAGAAGAAGAGCCCCTTTTAATTCGAAAAAAATGCATTTTTTGCTCATGATGTAACATGAACGAATGTATTTGTAACATTCTTTTTGGGTTAATTGCTCGAAGTTGCTTTACTTTGTAATTGTCTTCAGGACGAAAAGGTTGAAAGTCGGAAGAACTGTTTTATAGGAAAAAAATATATAATAAATATTGAAGTGAATACCATGAAAAAGAAATTATTGTTTACGACTGTTGCTTGTGCGTGTGCGGCAGTCTTGTGCCCTCTTGCAGCACAAAACCCGATAGTACAGACGTGCTATACGACCGATCCGGCTCCTATGGTACATGATGGTACTCTTTATGTTTATACCGGACATGATGAAGATCGTGCCGACTTTTTCTGGATGCAGGAATGGCGGGTTTATTCTACTACCGATATGGTGAATTGGACTGACCACGGATCCCCTCTTGCGATTGAATCGTTTGAATGGGCAGATGATCGGGCTTGGGCTGCGCAATGTATAGAACGTAATGGAAAGTTCTATTGGTATGTTTGCCTTCATTCCAAGTTGACCAATGCGATGGCTATTGGGGTGGCTGTTGGTGATAGTCCTACTGGTCCTTTTAAAGATGCAATTGGGAAACCGCTTTGTGATGGCAGTTGGGATTACATAGATCCTACTGTTTGGATTGATGATGATGGACAGGCTTATCTTTATTGGGGAAATCCTAATGTTTACTACGCAAAGTTGAATGATGACATGATCTCCATAAAGGGTGAAGTCGGTAAAATAGAACAAACTGTTAAAAGTTTTGGTGCTCCTAATCCTGAAAAAAGGGTAAAAGGACAGAAATATAAAGATATCTATACCGAAGGTCCTTGGTTGCATAAGCGCAGCGGAAAATATTATCTGCTTTATGCGGCAGGCGGGGTACCAGAACATATTGCATATTCTATGGCAGATGCACCGTTGGGGCCTTGGAAATATATGGGTGAGATAATGCCTTTACAGGATACAGGCTCTTTTACGAACCATTGCGGTATTATTGATTATAAAGGCAATTCGTACTTCTTCTATCATACAGGTAAATTGCCAGGTGGGGGAGGCTTTGGTCGAAGTGCTGCGGTAGAACAATTTACATTTAACGACGATGGAACATTCCCTATTATTAACGCCACAAAAGAAGGAGTGAAGCCTGTTGGAACTTTGAATCCTCGTCAACGTGTTGAGGCGGAAACGATTGCTTTCAGTGAAGGGTTGAAAACAGAGCCGAATGGTGATAATGGGGTATATGTTTCGGAAATTCATAACGGTGATTATATAAAAGTGCGTGAGGTCGATTTCGGCAATCAATCACCTCGTCGGTTTATTGCTTCTATTAGCAGTGCGTTGCGTGGTGGAACATTGGAGGTTCATTTGGATAGTATTCGTGGGGAACAGATCACAGAAATAAAAGTACCTCATACGGGAGGTTGGGAGCGTTGGATGACAGTTGAGGCTTCTTTGCAAAAACAGGCAACAGGCTTACATGATGTATATTTTGTGTTTAAAGGCCGGAAAGGTTGCAAGCTCTTCAATTTTGATTGGTGGCAATTCTCGGATGAAGAGACACAAGATATAATGAAAGATACGCAAGCGGCTGTTACCAATGTGCCAGGTTATGAGTATCCTCGTCTTGATAATGAACGTCGTGCCCATTTCCGTTTTTATGCTCCAGCCTGTAGTAGGATGCAGGTCGATATCTGTGGTAAGAAATATGATATGCAAAAAGATGCCAAAGGCTTCTGGACGGCGACTACCGATCCGTTGGTAGTAGGTTTTCATTATTATTTCCTTATTGTAGATGGCGTGCAGGTTTGCGATCCGTCAAGTGAAACATTCTTTGGTTGTTGTCGTGAATCAAGCGGTATCGAAGTGCCCGAAGGTGAAGAAGGCAATTATTATCGTCCGCAACAAGGAGTACCTCAGGGGCAGGTTCGTTCGGTTTCTTATTATGCAGAAAGTCAGAAATCCTTCCGTCGTGCCATGGTCTATACGCCAGCCGAATATGAGACTTCAGGAAAGAAACGTTATCCTGTTCTTTATTTGCAACATGGAATGGGTGAAGATGAAACAGGATGGAGTACACAAGGCCGTATGCAATTCATTATGGACAATCTGATAGCCAGTGGTAAATGTGTACCTATGATTGTAGTGATGGAGAGTGGTGATGTTAAGGCTCCTTTTGTACCTCGGCGAGGTAAAAATGTGAATAATGAACGTAACCTTTATGGAGCTTCGTTCTATGATGTGATTCTGAAAGACTTAATACCGATGGTTGACAAAACGTTCCGTACTAAATCTGACCGTCAGAATCGTGCTATGGCAGGATTGTCTTGGGGAGGACATCAGACTTTTAATACCGTATTGCCTAACTTGGATATGTTCTCTTACTTGGGTACTTTTAGTGGAGCCCTTTTCGGCGTTGATCTGAAAACTTGTTTCAATGGAGTATTTGCTGATGCCAAGAAGTTCAATAAACAGGTAAATTATATGTTTATGGGATGCGGATCGGAAGAGAATTTTGGCACAGAAAAAATGGTTAACGAACTGAAAAGAATGGGCATTGAGGTAGATTTTTATGAATCACCAGGCACTCATCATGAATGGTTGACTTGGAGACGTTGCCTGAAAGAGTTTTTGCCTCATTTGTTTAAAAAATGATAGTCTCTGAAGAGTAGATTACCGGTTATTTGTTTAATTTTGCTTCATTCTCTATACTAAAGTATTGCATTGTCAATGATAGTATTCTTGTCGCTTGAAAAGAGGAAACTTATAGAGGTTTAGTCAATGTTTTAACGAGGAAAAGTCAATCCTTTTGCAAGAATAAAATAATGCTTGGATAGAGGTGAAGCAAATGTTGACAGTTTTTTATGTGAATGAAAGAGCCCTGTCAGGTGTTGAAAGAGCTATGAATATTTTACACAAACATCAATATATAAATATGAAAGGCATCCATCAAATAGTTTTCTTACTGTTTGTTTGTGCAGTTAATATGATGGCACAAAATCCAATTATCAGAGATCATTTCTCGGCTGATCCTACAGCACGGGTATTCGAAGGTAAAATGTATCTTTATCCTTCTCATGATATTCCCAGCCCAATTGAACGGCTGAAGGAGTGGTTCTGTATGGCTGATTATCATGTGTATTCGTCCGACGATTTAGTCGATTGGACAGATCATGGAGTGATTGTGACTCAAAATCGTGTTCCTTGGGTTCAGCCAGATTCCTATTCCATGTGGGCTCCCGATTGTGTCTATAAAGATGGGAAATATTACTTTTATTTTCCTTCTACTCCGCGAGGAGAGGGAAAACGTGGTTTTGCAGTAGGGGTAGCCATTGCTGATAAACCTTATGGACTGTTTGTGCCACAACGCCGCGCGATAGAAGGAGTAAATGGTATAGACCCTTGCGTCTTGGTCGATCGTGATGGGCAAAGTTATATCTATTGGGCAGGACGGGGATTACAGGTTGCAAAGTTGAAAGAAAATATGGTAGAACTGGCTTCGGAGCCGATGCAAATAGAGGGAATGCCTGACGGTTTTAAAGAAGGTCCTTTTGCTTTTGAACGAAATGGAAAGTATTATTTTACTTTTCCATGGGTGAAGGATAAGACAGAGACGCTGGCTTATGCCATGGGAGACAGTCCTATGGGGCCATTTGAATTCAAAGGTATTATTATGGATGAATCTCCTTCAGGCTGTTGGACCAACCATCATTCTATTGTGGAGTATAAAGATCAATGGTATCTTTTTTATCATCATAACGATTATTCTCCTGAGTTTGACAAAAATCGTTCGGTCAGAATTGATTCTTTGTCCTTCAATGCTGATGGGACAATTCAGAAAGTAATACCGACCTTGCGTGGTGTAGGCATTACAAAAGCCCGATCGAGAATTCAGATAGACAGATATAGCCAGATAAGTCCTACGGGTGTTTCCATTTCATTTATCAATAATAGTAATAAGTTTGAAGGATGGAAAAGTGTTTTTACCCGGAAAAAGGCTTGGATACGTTATAATCGGGTAGATTTTGGAAAAGAACCTGTTGCGACGATACGTGTGCGTGCTAAATCTGAAAAAGGGGCTACTTTATTGCTTAGTACATCCGAAGGAAGTAGAATAGGACAAATTTCTATACCTAAAAGCTCTGATTGGATGGAGGTTACGACAACAGTCGAGAATGCTCCTACTGGCATTTGCGATTTGCAATGCAGCCTTTTAAAAGGAGGACAAGTGGAAGTTGATTGGCTTGGGTTTGATGCTTTGCCTTGGGATAAAGGGGCTTTTGCAACACGGAAATATCGGAATTTGTTTGCTGAATTAGGATATAAGGAAACAGATATCAATGCAAAGATAACTTCTGTTTTTAATGATTTATTCTCAGGTCCGAATAAAATTTATTTTGAGGTAGGTGATTCATTAGCTTATATATCTGACCTGAAGAATCATGATGTCCGGACAGAAGGAATGTCGTATGGTATGATGATTGCCGTACAGTTTGACCGACAAGACATCTTTGATCGATTGTGGCGTTGGAGCAAAAAATACATGCAACATCAGGATGGCCCGTTGAAAGGCTATTTTGCTTGGAGTTGTCAGACTGACGGGAAACGCAATGCGCAAGGGCCAGCTTCTGATGGAGAATTATATTATGTAACTTCGCTTATTTTTGCATCCAATCGTTGGGGAAATGATACCGGGATAAATTACTTGGCCGAGGCTCAGAATATATTAGACTGTTCTATGCAAAAAGCTGGGATGGATCGGGTATCGCCCTTGATTAATTTGCAACATCAGCTGATAACTTTTACACCTGATCCATGGGGTGGGAGCTTTACCGACCCATCTTATCATGTTCCGGCTTTTTATGAGGTCTGGGCGCGTTGGGCAGAAGATGGACGGAGCAGTTTCTGGCGTGAATGTGCCGAAAAGAGCCGTGCATATTTACGGAAGTGCATCCATCCTATTACAGGCTTGAATCCGGATTATTGCAATTATGATGGAACTTTACTTGGCAGTAACAGAATCATAGGTGATGCTTTCCGTTTTGATTCATGGCGTGTTCCTATGAATATTGCTTTGGACTATTCATGGGCATGTGCCGATAAGGAATGGCAACAATCCTATGGGAATAGAATTCAGAACTTCTTGTATGCCGAAGGGATTGATACTTTTGTTGACCAGTATAATGTTGATGGCACCCAGGTAAATGAGATTCTTGGTGCAGGAGGATATAAGAAACTCCGTCATTCGTTAGGTTTGGTTGCTACATCGGCGGCAGTTTCATTAGTTTGTACTCATAGTAAAATCTGTGATTTTATTGATCGGCTGTGGAATGCAGAACATGTACCCTATGATGATGGATACTTTGATGCTTATTACGATGGGTTATTACGTTTGTTTGCATTTATGCATTTAAGTGGCAAGTATCAGATTATTTTTCCCAAAGAATGATAGTAATCTTATAGTTAATATGAGAAAAACATTAATATTTAAGTTATGAATGCGAAGAAAATATTATTAATGTGTTTGGTTGGTATGTGTGCTGTTTTTTCAGCTTATGCCCAACGCACATTTGTTTATGAAGGAAATCCGTTAATAACAGATAAGTTTACAGCCGATCCAGCTCCGTTGGTGCATGATGGCAAATTATATTTATATGTCGGTCATGATGAGTACTATGATGGTCAGGATACGGCATCGGGCGGAAAGGAGTTTAATATAACGGAATGGCTTTGTTATTCTACGGAGGATATGAAGACGTGGACCGATCATGGTTCTGTATTGCGTCCGACCGACTTTAAGTGGGCAGTGGGTGAGGCCTGGGCTTCACAGGTTGTTGAAAAAGATGGCAAATTTTATTATTATACGACAGTTCAGGGAGGAGGAAAATATACAGGAAAAGCGGTTGGCGTGGCTGTTGCTGATACGCCTGTTGGTCCGTTTGTAGATGCTATAGGAAAGCCATTGGTAAGTGATGATATGACGTCCAACGGAGCACGTGGCTGGTGGAATGATATCGATCCGACCGTGCTGATTGAAAAGAACGGACAGGCTTGGTTGTGCTGGGGAAATGGTACATGTTTTATGGCTAAACTGAAGCCGAATATGATTGAACTGGATGGCGAGATTAAAGTTATTGATTTGCCCAAGTATGTAGAAGGTCCTTGGCTTCACGAACGTAATGGTATCTATTATCTGACTTATGCTTCCATGGGGAAAGGGCGTGAAAATATATCTTATGCTACATCGAAAAGTATGGAAGGACCGTGGGAGTATCAAGGTGAACTTACAGGTATGGCGGAAAACAGTTTTACTATTCACCCGGGTATTGCTGAGTTTAAAGACAAGTGGTATTTGTTTTATCATAATGCTGTGCTTACTATTGATGGTCATAAAGGAGCTATCGGACGCCGTTCAGTTTGTGTGGATGAGCTCTTTTACAATGAAGACGGTACAATGAAGTATGTTGAGCAAACCCGTTCCATCTCTTCTCCTAATGGAAAGATACAATTAAAGTATACAACAAGTGCAGAAAACCATTTTTCTTTTGATGTGAATTACATGGATGCGAAGGGGCAACATGAAATATTGTCTATACCTGTTATCGGCATGTATACGCAGGATGGAGGAGGACGTGGGTTGATACTGAAAAGTGTTAGTCAACCCCGTCTTGTAAAAGAAGATTACACAATGCTAACAGGAAAGCGCAAGCACTGTTTCAATGAAGGATTTGAATATGTATATTTGTTTACTGATTCTCTTCACCGTGAACTGAGATTGAACTTCCGTCTTTATAATGATGGTATTGCTTTCAGGTATGAGTTACCCAAACTTAATCAGACGGTTCTTTCCGAGGAACTTACTACTTATCGTATTACTGAGGGAACAAAACGTTGGATGCAAAAATATAACTCTGGGTATGAGGATTTTTTTCCAATGACTACAATAGGCGAGAACTCTAATCATCATTGGGGGTATCCGGCACTGATTCAAACGGCCGATGATGTTTGGACCTTGATTTCAGAAGCAGGTATTGACCGACAGAATAGCGCCTCTTCTTTGAAAAATGAACAACTTGTTACTGATTATAAGGTATGTCCTGCTGAGAATACAAAGCCAATTACTGGAAATTGGACTTCACCATGGCGTGTAATGATCATCGGATCGCTGGCTGATGTTGTTGAATCTACTCTGGTCACTGACGTGAGTGCTCCCTGCATTTTGGAAGATACTGACTGGATTCATCCAGGGAATGTCTCATGGATATATTGGGCCTATAATCACGGATCCAAGGATTTTCAGATAGTGAAAAAATACATTGATATGGCTGCTAAGTTGAAATGGCCTTATGTATTGATTGACTGGGAATGGGATGTGATGGAAAATGGTGGCACAATTCAAGATGCATTGAAGTATGCAGAGCAACGTGGTGTGCGTACTCTTTTGTGGTATAATTCTTCTACGGCTTGGATAAACAACGGTGCAGCCGGTCCACTGTTTAAGTTGAATTCTCCGGAAAATCGCGAAAAAGAATTTGCTTGGCTGGAAGAAAATAAGGTGGCAGGAGTAAAAATCGATTTTTTTGCGGGTGATACGGAAGAAACAATGGCCTATTGCCTGGATCTGTTAGAGTCAGCTGCCAAACATCATTTGCTTGTGAATTTTCACGGTGCAACAATTCCGCGTGGGTGGCAGCGTACATATCCTAACCTGATGTCGGTAGAAGCTGTTTACGGTGCAGAATGGTATAACAATGCTCCTGTACTTACCAATAAAGCTGCTTCTCATAACACTACTTTACCGTTTACGCGCAATGTGGTAGGTCCTATGGATTATACTCCTTGCACTTTCTCTGATTCACAGCATCCGCATATTACGACACATGCACACGAGCTGGCATTGATGGTTGTGTTCGAATCGGCCTTACAACATTGGGCTGACCGTCCGGAAAGCTATCTGATACAACCTGAATCGGTGAAGAATTTTATGGGGCAACTGCCTACAGTGTGGGACGATACACATTTGATTTCAGGTTATCCCGGTGAATATGTTGTGATGGCTCGTCAAAAGGGTGATGCTTGGTATATTGCAGGGCTGAATGGTACTGATCAGGAAAAAATGTTGGACCTCGATTGGAAATTCCTTAAGAATGGTAAGTATCAGATTACTCTGTTTCAAGACAGTGGTAATAAGGAACAGCAGTGGAAAGTATCGTCTGAAGTAAAAGATTTATCTCAGCTTCCCAACCAGATGAACAGTTTGGCACGTGGAGGTTTTGTAGCAGTAATTAAACCAACCAATTAAATATAAAATACGAAAAATGAATAAAAGTACAATTTTATTATGTTCTTGTCTTTTGTGGACGGCCTCGGCCTTTGCCATAGAGAAAAATGTTTCCAGTCCTGATGGAAAAGTAGTTGTAGCAGTGTCCGATGAGGGTGGAGCTCCATCCTATAGTGTAACATACAATGGCATACCTTTTTTGCTGAAGTCTCCTTTGGGAATAGAGACTAATCTGGGGAATTATACGTCTCAGATGGAATTGTCTTCAGCATCAGAAAATCAGGCTCTGAATGAAACATACCAGTTGCCGAATATTAAGCAGAGTCATGTAGAATATCAGGCCAATCGTCAGGTCTTTACGTTCTCAAAAAATGGAAAGAAAATTTATGATGTCATATTTCAGGTAAGCAATCGGGATGTTGCTTTCAGGTATAAACTCTATCCGCAAAAGCAGACTTTGTGTTGTGTGGTATTAAAGGAAGCTACTGGCTTTACAATGCCGCAGGGAACGACTACATTTATGTGTCCGCAGAGTAAGCCGATGGGAGGTTTTGCACGGACTTCTCCAAGTTATGAAACAGGTTATACTCCCGATGATGCAATAGGCAAGAACGGCTGGGGAGAAGGATATACCTTCCCTTGTCTGTTCCGACTGAATGAAAACGGTTGGGTGTTGATTTCCGAGACTGGAACGGATGGTGGCTATTGTGGCTGCCGTTTGTTGGGTCAGGAGAATGGACTTTATACGATAGGTTTCCCGCAAGAAGGCGAGATGAATGGAAATGCTTCTGTCTATCCGGGTATGGCATTACCAGGCGAAACTCCTTGGCGTACGATTACGTTAGGCGAGACGTTGGCTCCGATTGTAGAGACTACTGTAGCTTTTGATGTGGTAAAGCCTAAGTACGAAGCTTCTAAAAAATATGAGTATGGTAAAGGCTCGTGGAGTTGGATAATTGGTATGGATGTAAGCACCAACTATGAAGAACAGCTTCGTTACATCGATTTTTCGGCAGCAATGGGTTATCAGTCAGTTTTGATTGATGCTCTGTGGGATAAGCAGATAGGATATGATAGAATTGAAGAATTAGCCAAATATGGTGCCAAGAAGGGAGTTGCTCTTTACCTGTGGTATAATTCAAATGGTTATTGGAACGATGCTCCGCAAAGTCCACGTGGCATTATGGATAATGCTATTGCCCGTCGTCGCGAAATGGCTTGGATGAAGGAAGTGGGCATCAGAGGTATAAAAGTCGATTTCTTTGGTGGTGATAAACAAGCCACGATGCAACTTTATGAAGATATATTGGCTGATGCAAACGATTATGGTCTGTTAGTCATTTTCCATGGTTGTACTTTGCCTCGTGGTTGGGAACGTATGTATCCTAATTATGCAGCAAGCGAGGCTGTATTGGCGAGTGAAAACTTGCATTTTTCTCAAGGAAGTTGCGATGCTGAAGCGTTTAATGCCTGTTTGCATCCTTTTATCCGCAACACGGTAGGTAGCATGGATTTTGGCGGAAGTGCTTTGAACAAATATTATAATGCGAAGAACGAACCAAGAGGAAGCCGTCGTGTAACATCAGATGTATTTGCTTTAGCAACAGCAGTTCTGTTCCAAAGTGCCGTACAGCATTTCGCTTTGGCTCCAAATAATCTGACCGATGCGCCTGCGTGGGCTATTGATTTCATGAAACAAGTGCCTTCTACCTGGGATGAAGTCCGTTTCATTGACGGTTATCCTGGTAAATATGTTGTTTTGGCTCGTCGTCATGCCGATAAGTGGTATATTGCAGGTATCAGTGCACAAAAAGAAACATTGAAGTTGAAAATCAAATTACCTATGTTTACAGCAGGGGAAGAACTTCAATGCTACAGTGATGACAAGAAATTGGAGGGTAGTGTGAAATCCTTTAAGTTGAACAAGAAACAAGAAGTCGAAATCACAATACCTGAAAATGGAGGATTGGTCATAACCAAATAACTAAGTGAGAAAAGCAATGATGAATAGATGTATTTTGACAAGTTGTGTTGCTTTGCTATGGTGCCTGCTTTTGCAGGCACAGGGCAACCCTTGGAATAATCCTGTGGTATCTCCTAAAGTTGGTTCGAATGGTGAAGTTACATTTGCTATTCAGGATGCTCATGCCAAGCGAGTCGAGTTGAGCGGTCAGTTTATGGACGGACTCCGTTCGCTGACAAAAGGTGAGAATGATGTTTGGAGCGTTACAGTAAAGATTGATAAGTCGGACATTTATCCGTATTCATTTATTGTGGATGGTGTGCAAGTGGCCGACCCAAGCAATATGCTTTTGTTTCCGAATGAGCGTTTCAAGGCCAGTTTGCTCGAAATGCCCGATTCGTCAGCATTATATACGGTGAACGATGTGCCTCATGGCAAAGTGTCATATTGCATTTATTCATCTAATGTATTGGGCATGAACCGTCCGTTGCTGGTTTATACACCAGCGGGTTATGAAGCTGGGAAAAAACAATATCCGGTATTATATTTAGTCAGCGGAACGACCGATACGGAGGAAACCTGGTTTAAAGTAGGACGTGTAAATACGATATTGGATAATCTGATAGCGCAAGGAAAGGCCGAACCGATGATTGTAGTCATGCCTTATGGCTATATGATGAACGGCACTCCTATGCCATCGTCGATGGAGGCTGCAGAAATGTATACTGTATTTTCGGAGGAGATGGTTAAGTGTGTCATTCCTTTTGTAGAGTCTTCTTTCCGTATACGTACCGATAGGGAAGGACGTGCCATTGCCGGTTTCTCCCGAGGAGGAGGTCAGTCTTTGTTTACAGCTTTTTCTCATTTGGATAAATTTGCCTGGCTGGCATCATACAGTGCTTATCTTACTCCGCAAGTAATGGACCATTATTTCAAGGAACTGATGGTTCCTTCTTTATCTGAGTCGAAGTTGAAATTATTATGGTTCGGTGTAGGAAAGTCTGACTTCTTATATCAGGACGTGATAAAGAATCTGGATTATTTTGACAATAAAGGTATTCGTTATAAAAGTCTGATTACTGAAGGTGGACATACATGGATGAATGCCCGTACGTATTTGGCTGAGACGGTGCAGCAGTTTTTTAAGTGATTTATGTCTGGCCACTTGGTTTATTTGGATTTGCCCTAATCAGACTGAAAGTTTACTACTGATAAACTGTGAGTTTATTACTAATAAACTGGCGATTTATTACTGATAAACTGACAGTTTACAACTGATAAAACAAAATAAACCGTTATGCTTTTATGAATCAGGTATTTAGTTCGGATCAGCTGGCAGAATGGCAGACAGATGAAACTTTAGTTGAATGGAAAATAGTTTTTTGAATATGAAAAAGATATTGATAGCTTTATTCGTTTGTTTAGGAGGATGTGCATTGCTTCATGCACAGGGATTTCCTCAAAGTCGCATTGTGACTGATACAATTTATAGTGAAGTATTACAGGCTAAACGGGCATATACTGTGCTTTTGCCGTTGAGTTTCGATATGGATACTCAAAAGCAGTACCCTGTTCTGTACCTGTTGCATGGCATGTGGGAAAACAACTCCGTATGGGCTAATCGCGGTCATGTAAAAGATGTTATGGACAGATTGACCGCCAGTGGCGAAGCTTGTGAAATGATCATCGTAACTCCTGATGCGGGTGGTGGCAATCCGGAAGTTTTTCAGAATGGCTATTTTGATATGCCGGGCTGGAAGTACGAAACATTCTTTTATACGGAATTCCTGCCTTTCATTGAGAAAAAATATCGTGTGATAGGCGATAAACAGCATCGTGCTATCGCAGGTCTTTCGATGGGTGGCGGTGGTGCCACGGTTTATGGTCAGCATCATACAGATATGTTTTGCGCAGTGTATGCCATGAGTGCTCTGATGAGCATTCCTGAACAGGGAGCAGCCCGTTATGATAATCCCGATGGTAAATTGGCCATTCTGACACGTTCGGTCATCGAAAACAGCAGTGTGGATTATGTACTCAAGGCTGATGAAAGTCGTAAAGCTAACTTGCGTTCAGTAGCTTGGTATGTAGATTGCGGTGATGATGATTTCTTGCTCGATCGTAATATTGAGTTTTATCAGGCGATGCGGAATGCAGGCATACCTTGTCAGTTCAGAGTACGTGATGGCGGTCATGATTGGGAATATTGGCATTCGGCATTGTATCAGTGCTTGCCGTTTGTAAGCCGAATGTTCTTAAGATAAGTGTTACAAATTTGATAAGTCGACAGATATGAAAAATAAAAGTTTGTATGGATTGATTACTATCCTTTTCTTCACATTCCTTTTTCCAGTAAAGGGGGAATGTGCTGAAAAGGAAAAGCAATCTGAAACAAAGAGTATAGATGTACTTATACAAGGCGATACACTTCGTTTGCTTCCTTTAGCCGATAATGCCGTCAGGGTGCAATATAAGAAGGGCGAATCGCGCAAATTGCCCGAATGGGTATATGTAGGTACGTCATGTCCTCAGTATAAAGTGAAAGAGAACAAGGAAACAGTTGAAGTACAATTGGAACAGATGTCGGTAATTTGCGAAAAGCTGAGTGGACGACTGACTTTCCTGAATAAAAAAGGTCAGAAGATTGTTTCAGAAATTGATACGAAGCTGAGTCCTGCTGTTATACAGGGAGAAAATACCTATTGTGCAGAATTGCATATAGACTCCCCGGAAGACGAAGCTTTGTTCGGGTTAGGGCAATTTCAAGATGGATATTTGGACGTGCGTGGACTTTCAAGAAGATTGACACAAGTTAACACCCAGATTTCTATTCCTTTTTTCTATTCAAGTCGTGGTTTCGGACTGTTGTGGAACAATTATGGTATGACCGAATTTAATCCAGCCGATCAGAAAGTCGAGTTTCAGAAAAAAGGTGCGGTGGGGGATAAGGTTACTGTAAATGTCACTTCAACAGAAGGTGGAAAAGCAGAAGTACGCGAAAGCAATGTCTTTGTTTCTACATTGACTGTGCCGGAAAAAGGTAAATATGCATTGTTGCTGGATGTCGGACAGAAAATGGCCAGAAGCCATCACCTGGAAATTGATGGAAAGAAAGTGTTAGAGATGAAGAATCTCTGGCTTCCGCCTACAGCCTCTACCATTGTCGAATTGGAAGCTGGTACTCATCAGTTGCAAGCTCGTCTGGAAAAGGATGACAAACCTGTTTTATATTATAAAAAAGTAGATAACGAAACTGTGCTTCGTTCGCCCGTAGCAGCATGTGTCGACTATACCATATTTATAGGTGAGGCAGACGATGTTATTGCTTCTTATCGGAACTTGACAGGTAACGCTCCTCTGATGCCTCAGTGGGCATTGGGATATATTCATTGTCGGGAACGTTTCCATTCGCAGGATGAAATATTGGCTACAACAAAGAAATTCCGTGAAAACAAACTGCCGCTGGACCTCATTGTTCAGGATTGGCAATATTGGGGACGTTACGGATGGAATGCCATGCGTTTTGATGAAAGTTTCTACCCGGATCCTAAAAAACTGGTAGACGAATTGCATGCGATGAATACCCGTTTGATGCTTTCTGTATGGTCTAAAATAGATCTGCAAAGTGAGGTCGGTAAGGAAATGATGCAGAAAGGATATTATATCGATCAGACGTCGTGGATTGACTTTTTTAATCCGAATGCTGCGGCTGGTTATTGGAGTAATTTCAGTAACCGTCTACTGAAACCTTATGGCATAGATGCCTGGTGGCAGGATGCTACCGAGCCGGAAAATGACGATTTGGAGGGAAGAAAGGTGATGGATAATACTTTGCCGGGTGAGTTTGTACGTAATATTTATCCGTTGATGGTCAACAAGACGGTGTATGAAGGTAGTCGGAAAGATGCTCCTGAACATCGTACAATGATATTGACCAGAAGTGGCTTTTCCGGAATACAGCGTTACGGAGCTGCCTTATGGTCAGGGGATGTTGGAAATGATTGGGAAACATTACGAAGACAAATCACTGGCGGACTTAGCCTTATGACTTCCGGAATACCTTGGTGGACTTATGATGCTGGTGGTTTTTTCCGTCCGTATAACCAATATAACGATCCTCGGTTCCATGAGCGTTTTATCCGTTGGCTGCAAATATCAACTTTCTTGCCTTTGATGCGTGTTCATGGATATATGACTGATACCGAGTTTTGGAATTACGGTGAGGAGGTTGTTCGCCTGGCAAGTTATTCTTTGAATCTGCGTTATCGACTTTTGCCATATATCTATTCGGAAAATGCAAATATTGCTTTACGGGGTGGAACACTGATGCGTCCGTTAGTGATGGATTTTCGAACAGATCCGGAAGCGCTGAAACAAAAGTATCAGTATATGTTTGGGCCTGCTCTGCTGGTAGTTCCTGTTGTGGATGAGAATATAAAGGAACAGGAGGTGTATTTGCCTGAAAACAAAGGTGGCTGGTATGATTTCTATACGGGACAGAAAATGGAAAAGACCTCTGGAAATGTTCGTGTACCTGTCGTGATGGAGCATATTCCAGTTTTTGTAAAAGCAGGTTCTGTATTACCCTTGTCCGAAGCTTGTCAATATTCGGGTGAAGTGGCTAATAAGCCTTGGGAAATCAATATTTATCCGGGAGCAGACGGCAAGTTTGAAGTATACGAGGACGAAGGTATCAATTATGAGTATGAAAAAGGGAAATATGCTACGTTTACAATCGAATGGAAAGACAAGCAAAATAAAGTGATTTTGCATCCGCGTAAGGGAAATTATTCAGGAATGCCCGTTCAGCGTAATCTGAAGATTGTGAAAATGGATCCTACGTCTAAAGATGGAAAGATTGTAAAGGAGATAGTTTATAACGGTGAAAAGCAAATTATAAAATTATAAGATATTATGAAGAAGTTAAAAGCTTTGCTATGCATGTCATTGTTGAGTGTGGCAATGGTTGCACAGGATAAGGACTTCCATGTTTATCTTTGTCTGGGACAATCGAATATGGAAGGCAATGCAAAAATTGAGGCACAAGATACTTGTGGCGTTGACGAGCGGTTTAAGGTAATGGCTGCAGTCGACTGTCCTGACTTGGGACGGCAACAGGGTGAATGGTATACGGCTGTTCCTCCTTTAGCTCGTTGCTATACAGGGTTGACTCCTGCCGATTATTTCGGTCGTACGATGGTAGCCAATCTTCCAACGAGAATCAAGGTCGGAGTCATCAATGTGGCTGTAGGTGGTTGCAAGATTGAGCTGTTTGATAAAGATCATTATAATGAATATATTGTTTCGCAGCCCGACTGGATGAAAAACATGGTGAAAGAATATGGAGGTAATCCTTATGGCCGTTTAGTCGATTTGGCTCGTCAGGCGCAGAAGCAAGGTGTCATTAAAGGCATTTTGTTACATCAGGGAGAATCGAATACGGGTGATAAGGAGTGGCCTCGGAAAGTGAAGAAAGTATATGAAAATCTGTTGAGTGATCTCAATCTGAAGGCTGAAGATGTTCCCTTGTTGGCTGGAGAGGTGGTACATGCTGATCAGAAGGGAGCTTGTGCCAGTATGAATGCAATTATAGATACATTGTCGCGAGTGATTCCTACTGCTCATGTTATTCCCTCGGCTGGATGTCCGGTTGCAAAGGACCATTTACATTTTACCGCAGAAGGTTATCGTATATTGGGTACTCGCTATGCATCTACCATGTTGTCTTTATTGGGATATGATGCTTTACGCGATGAAACCATGGGCCCACGGATGAAATTGTGGTATACGCATCCGGCACGTAATTGGACTGAGGCGCTTCCTTTAGGTAATTCCCGTCTTGGAGCAATGATCTTTGGAGGTGTTGGCAGTGAAGAACTACAGTTGAATGAAGAAACGTTCTGGGCAGGAGGTCCTTATAGTAATAACAATCCGAAAGGGCGCGAAGCTTTACCCAAAATACGTGAATTGATCTTTCAGAATAAGTTTGGCGAAGCCCAAAAGATGATCGATGATAACTTCAATACTCCTCAAAACGGTATGCGTTATCTGACGTTAGGCAGTTTGTTCCTCAACTTTCCGGGGCATGAAAATCCGTTGAATTATTATCGCGATCTGGATATAGAGAAAGCGGTTGCCACGGTTCGGTACGAGGTTGATGGAGTGGTATATAAACGTACAGCCTTTTCTTCTTTTACAGACGATGTGATTATTGTCCGTATTGAAGCAGACAAGGAAAAAGCTTTGAACTTTTCGGTAGCTTATAAATGTCCGTTAGAATCAGTTATATCGGCCAAGGGTAATAAACTTACTATGCAATGCAAAGGCTGCGAGCAAGAAGGTATTCCAGCAGCTTTAAATGCCGAATGCCAGATACAGGTGAAAACCAATGGTAAGGTGAAAGGGGATGGTGAGAAATTATCAGTTTCCGATGCTACTACAGCAACATTGTACATATCGGCTGCCACCAATTTTATAAATTATAACGATGTCAGCGGTAATGCGTCCAAACGTGTTGCCGATAAAATAAAGAAAGCCCTTAAGGTATCATATGCAGATGCTTTGGCTTCCCATACAGCTGCTTATCAGAAACAGTTCGGGCGGGTATCGTTTACACTTCCGTCTACCGATGCTTCAAAAAAAGAAACCGATATACGTGTACGTGACTTCAATAAGACTGATGATCAGAATCTGACAACGTTGCTTTTCCAGTACGGGCGTTATTTGTTGATTTCTTCTTCACAGCCAGGAGGACAACCGGCCAATCTGCAAGGATTATGGAATCAAAGCATGTATGCTCCATGGGATAGTAAATATACTATTAACATCAATACAGAAATGAATTATTGGCCTGCTGAGGTAACCAATCTTTCTGAGACGCACGAACCTTTGTTTAAGATGCTGACAGAATTGGCTGTGAAAGGAGGAGAAACCGCACGTGAACTTTATGGGGCTAAAGGATGGGTTGCTCATCACAACACAGATATATGGAGGGCATGTGGTCCTGTAGATGGAGCTTATTTTGGTATGTGGCCTAATGGTGGAGCTTGGCTGGCTCAACATCTGTGGCAGCATTATCTTTTTACCGGTGATCAGGCTTTTCTGAAACAATACTATCCGATATTAAAAGGTACTGCAGATTTTTATATGAGCCATCTTGTAGAGCATCCGAAATATGGCTGGTTAGTGACCGCTCCGTCTATGTCGCCCGAACATGGTTATGCCGGTCCTAGTAGCATTACGGCTGGATGTACTATGGACAATCAGATAGCATACGATGCTTTATATAATACTTTATTGGCTACCCGTACGTTGGGTGGAGATAAAGCTTATGCCGATTCTTTGGAACAGACATTACGGCGTTTGCCGCCTATGCAGATCGGTCGTTACAATCAGTTGCAGGAATGGCTTGCCGATGCAGATGATCCGAAAGACCAGCATCGTCATATTTCTCATTTGTATGGACTTTATCCGAGCAATCAGATTACTCCTTCTCAAAGTCCTTTGCTGTTTCAGGCTGCACGTAATACGTTGCTTCAGCGTGGTGATATGGCTACTGGCTGGAGTATTGGTTGGAAGATTAATTTCTGGGCACGTATGCTCGATGGTAATCATGCGTACCGTATCATACGAAATATGCTTTGCCTGTTGCCTGGTGATGATAAACAAAGGGAATACCCTGAGGGACGTACTTATCCCAACCTTTTTGATGCTCATCCACCTTTCCAGATTGATGGTAATTTCGGTTATACGGCGGGAGTTGCCGAGATGCTTTTGCAGAGTCACGATGGAGCAGTTCATTTGTTGCCGGCTGTACCTGAAGAGTGGAGTGAGGGTGCTGTAAAAGGTTTAGTTGCTCGTGGAGGTTTTGAAGTTGATATGGATTGGGAAGGCGGACAGCTGCTTCAAGCAAAGATTCATTCCCGCATTGGAGGAGTGTTACGCCTGCGTTCATATGTACCATTGAAAGGAAAAGGTCTGAAAGTTGCAGAAGGGGCATGTCCTAACCCATTGAACGCTCCGGCTACACTTTTGACCAAGCCTTTGGTTTCTAAAGAACTGAAATCGCCAGAACAACCAATATTATATCAAATTTATGAATATGATATCGAAACACAACCTGGTGAAGAGTATATTGTAGAACGTGAATGAGAGATCTGATCCTTTATTTTAGAAAAAGATAAAATATAAAAAGAACCATATTAAGCTCAATGTGAGTAAAATATGGTTCTTTTTGTATTATGCCGTAACAACTATGGTTTTATTTTTCAAGCTTTTTCCTCTTTGTCGCTATCTGTCTTTTCTTCTATATTCTCTTCTTTTTGATAACGTTCCATATATGCTGACGGTGATATGCCGAAAAGCTCTTTGAATGAGGTTGAAAAATAAGTGGTACTGGTAAATCCGGTCATTATCGCTACTTCTGTGATGTTACGGTGTTTATCAGCCAACAAAGCAGCAGCTTGTTTCAGACGCAAATTTTTTATAAGTTCACGTGGAGCTTGGTTAGTCAGTTCCTTTAATTTCCGATGCAGATGCACACGGCTGATTCCAACTTCTTGCGCTATCATTTCAACATTCAGATCTGGGTTACCGATGTTGTCATTTATCATTTTCATTACACGGTCAAGTAGTCTCTCATCGGGCGAATCTGCATCAATCTTTTGCAGGCGTTCTTCCTGCTCTTGATTGCCTGTGAAGTTATTTTTCAGAATCTCACGGCTCCTAATGAGGTTGGTGACAGTTCTTTTGAGAATTTCGATACTAAAAGGTTTCATGATATAGGCATCTGCTCCCATTTCCAAGCCTTCCAAGTTGTCTTCTTCGCGTGTTTTGGCTGTCAGCAGTATCACTGGTATGTGGTTGATATTGATATTCTGTTTTATTTTTCGGCATAAAGTAAGTCCATCCATTTCCGGCATCATGATGTCGCTGATGACAAGATCTGGAGGTGTTTTTGCAAAAATCAGATTCATGGCCTCTTTCCCGTTGGGGCACTCTTTTACATGAAATTCTGTACTTAATTCCTGAGCGATGTATTGTCTGATCTCCTTGTCGTCTTCTACAATAAGAACCTGATATTTGGTTTTAGTTCTGAGTTTGTTCTTATCGTTTTCTTCTTCATATTCAAAGCCTGCAGGTAGAGTGTTGGAAGTTGATTCCGATATGATAATATCTTCCGATGGCGTATCATCTATTTCTTCAGCTTTCAAGTGTTTTCTGCCCATGGGAAGGCGGATAATGAAGTGGCAGCCAGGTCCTTTGACATTATTTTCTGCCATGATAATACCGTGGTGTAGTTCCACCAGTGAGCGCGTCAGGTGAAGTCCTATTCCACTGCCTATAGTCGACTTGGTCTGACTGTTTCGTATTTGGTAAAAACGGTCAAATATACGTTCAATATCCTCTTGTTTGATGCCAATGCCTGTATCTTCTATGATAATTTCAAAATAATGCCGCAAAGCAGATTGGGCGCTTTCTGGATCTTCGCCTGTATGTAGGTAGATAGATATTTTTCCATTTTCAGGAGTAAATTTGAATGCATTTGACAGTACATTCAGTATGATTTTATCAAAGTTCTTGGGATCTATCCAAGCGTTCAGCATTTCGAAATCAGGTTGGAATATAAATTCGATATGTTTAGCATTAGCCTGATATTCAAAAGTCTGGTATTGATCGCGTATAAAGGAAACAATATCTGTTTCATGGAATTTTAGCTGCATTTGTCCTTTATCGATTTTCCGGATGTCCATAAGCTGGTTTACCAGATGCAGAATTCGTTCGGCATTACGATAGATCATTTTATATGTCTGTTGCCGTGTTTCGTCTGTATCGTTAGTTATAAGTTTTTGTAACGGACTGATGATAAGTGACATCGGCGTCCGTATCTCATGCGAGATGTTGATAAAGAATTGCAGTTTGGCTTCGTGTAGCTGTTCGTTATGGATATGTTCAAGCATCTTTTGACGTGCGATGTAGCGTTGTCGTACTTGATATGCAATAGTACCGATAACTGCACAGACTATGATCACATAAATAATTTGTGCCCACCAGGATGAATACCAGGGTGGGGAAATGATGATAGTTATTGCTTTGATATCCGAATATGAATTATAATCTTTCGATTTTACTTGAAATTTATATTTGCCGGGAGCCAAATCGCTGAATGAAACTCGATTACTTCCTTGTTGTAGATTGACCCAATGGCTATTGTTGAAGCTATATGCATAACTGATTCGTTCGGGGCTGTAGAATTCCATGGCCGAGAACTCAATACTGAAAGAATTGTCTTTATGAGACAGATGGAAAGTTGTTGCATCGGGAACAGATGCTTTTACAATATCATATCTGCCTGATTTCATCCCCAATCTTACTTGGCGGTCGTGGATATAGAAATCTGCAATGCGGATTTCTGGCTTTTTATTGTGATTGATGATTTTTAGAGGGTCAAAGATGGTTACTCCTCCTGTTCCGCCGAATATCAGTTTGTTTTCTGTGGCAAAGGCGGTTCCTTTGGTAAATTCATTACCTTGTAATCCATCGCTAGCGTAGAAATTTACGAAATTGTTTGCTTTTTTATCGAAATGGGATATTCCGAAGTTTGTACTGATCCATAGATGATCTTCTGAGTCTCCTTTTATCGCTGAAATGGAGTTACTTGGTAGTCCATCCTTCATACCATATTCTTTGATTTCTCCAGTTTCGGGAGTCAGACAGCGCAATCCTTGTGCCGTTCCTATCCAAATTAGTCCTTCTGCATCTTCGTAAAGTGCGTAAATGACTTCGCCTGTCAGAAGTCGGTTCACTTTGTACGTTGTAGCAAAATTCATGGTAGGTATGTCGAGACAGCCCAAACCGTCATAAGTACCTATGTATAGTTTATCATTACGGGTATGGAGCAGACAGTTTATCCATCTGTTGTGCAGCATATTGCCGTCCGAGCGATATTCCAATCCGTTTTGTGGACTGGGGCAGGTGTATATTTCACCTGTTTTGAGGCTGATACGGTAAAGGCCGGTGCCCATCGTTCCTATCCATAACTGTTGGTGGCTGTCTTCAACGATGCTGTATACACTTTGTACTTTCTCGCCATTGGGCAGTTTCAATTTTACGTAGTCGCAATGTCCGTTGTATGGATTCATTTTTGCCAGTCCATCGCGATAAGATCCTAGCCATAAGTCATGCTGGGAATCTTCATAAATGCTCATTAAGGTTGGAGAAACGGAATGAGAATCGCTTGAGGGGGTGAAGTGCCGGCAGCTCGAAGCATTAGGGCTAATGCCATAAATACCGTCGTTATCGGTTCCTACCCATAGCGTTCCGTCATGCGACTGGCATACCGACATGACACAGCTGGACCCGATGATATTTTGGGTCGATGATTTGTAACCAATGTAGTTGAAATTGTTGATGATAGTGGGCACTATCATAACTCCTTTTTGGAATAATCCCAGCCAGATATTTCCCTGTTTATCTTTTAGAATAGAATGTACTTTAGATTTTTTGAAATCGAAGCTGGCTGTATTGATATTGCCTTCTTCAATGGTTTGTTTTTCGGTGTTGTAGATTCTAAGTCCATTTCCGTCTGTACCGATATAGATTTTATTCTCTATCGGATAAAGGGTTTTGATAGGAAGTGGAGTTTTGTTATATGAAATATGTATGAGCCTTTTTTGCTTGCGGTCGTATCTGAACAGGCCATTTTTCAGGCAGCCTATATATAAGTCCCCTTTATTGTCTTCACAAATGCTTGATGGCCAAATAATTCCATCAGAACTATTGTAGTTGGATATTTTTTTATTTTTGTTTATGTGGAATATTCCTTTATCAGGTGTGACTATCCATAATGTCTCGTCATGGTCCTCGTATACATAGTCTACTAAGTAGCTAGGTACTAAATCCAATTGCTGTAGGGCTTCCTTTTTTTCCTGAACTGGATTAATAATAAATATGCCGTGTCCTGAAGTTCCTATGACAATATCACCATTTTTACGCTCTATGATAGAAGAAATATTGGCATTTCCATAGTAGTCGCCTGTCGTGAATTTCATGGGAATTGTTGTAAACGATTCGCGTGCACGGTCATACAGCTGAAGTCCTGTCAAGGTACCCACATAAAAATTGTCTTTGCTGTCTTCGAACATAATGCGGGTATAGTTATTCTTTAGTGTGTTTTCGTTTTGAGGATCATTTTTGTAGACTGTGAATTTTGCTGCGTCGTAGCGGTTCAGTCCGTCTTCAGTTGCTATCCATACAACTCCTTCTTTGTCTTGATAGACACTATTTATCATGCTGCTCGACAATTCTTTGTCTGCGGTAAATATTTTGCCTTCTTGTCCGTAGCAAACGATTGCTATACAAAAATAGAGTAATAGAATATGTACTTTCTTTATCATTTTCCCAATATTAACTTTGCAAAGATAAAAAAAGGTGGGTGTCGAGACAAAGGAAAAACAAGTTTTCAGTGTTGTTTCTACAGGCTATTTTTTATTTTTATCCGATTGTCTTTCATCTTTGTATGTGAAGTAGCTTTCTTCCTTAAATAAACTATTTATGCGAATTGACGGTTGAAAATGTTTTTTGTACAATTTGAGGATATGTATTCCTGTTTTTAGAAGGATAATTTTGGGATCGATGAATTTTATATGTGCTTGACAAAATTAATTTGTGTTCAATATAAAATCAGCCTATCTTCGTATCGGATGTTGCCTACTATCGCATCGAATGTTGCCTACCTTCGACTTGAATGTTGCCTACTATCACCAAAGGTTTTGGTAATATACGATATATTGTTGGATAATATATTGAAATATAGATATTTATCTGTGGATAGGTGGTGGAAGCTGTAAATATTAAAGTCTTTCTTAACTATTATTCTCATATTGGAATATATTTCACTTTCCAATCGAACCATTTTCTTGTAGTCATGATAATGTAAAAATGCAGTAAAACAATCGAAATGACATAAGCGTGTTGAGTAGAAATACGATTTAATTCGTATCTTTATAAAACAGAAATCAGAATAAAGATATGAAAAGACTTGAAACGGTATTGGTTTTTCTATGCATGGTGGTTGTGTTATGGTCGCAAAACGGTGTAAATCTGTCACAATTGCCTCAGGAACATCCACGTTATCTTACTACTCCACAGGGTAAGGATGAAACATGGAAGTTGATAGAAAATGAGAGTTGGGCAAAGGACGTATTTGAAAAACTGAAGCAACGTACGGATAAATACACTGAACGGACGGAAAGTCAACCGGATTGGTTACTGTCGCGATTGGCTATGTACTGGACTTCACATGCAACCGATGTTTATATCAAGGGGGAAGTATTTGACCATGCAGGTGGGGCGAAAGCACCTGTCCCTACTGTACGTTATACGGGAACCCGTGGAACAGTTGCTACTTATGGACGCCCCCGGTTGGAAGATGTGAAACCGTACGATGATGATGAAGCTGGTAATGTTACCTTTCACAATAATACCTTGCCCGGACGCCCTTTAGAGAAAGTGCATCCTTCTAAAACCGGACGTAATATTGAGAGCCTGAACCGTGAGATTGTTGGGATTGCGCGCGATGCTGCTTTTCTTTATTGGATGACCGATGACGAAAAGTACGCACGACTGGCAGCTGGCGTATTCGATACTTATATGCAAGGCATTTATTATCGTAATGTTCCGGTCGATCTGAATCATGGGCATCAGCAAACCTTGGTGGGTATGAGTTCGTTTGAGGTGATTCACGAAGACATTCTTTACGATCTCGTTCCGTTGTACGACTTTCTGTATAATTATCTGAAGGAACATTATGCCGCCAGTATGGAAATTTATGCCGGCGCTTTCAAAAAATGGGCGGACAATATCATTGCCAACGGGGTTCCCCACAACAACTGGAATCTGATGCAGGCTCGTTATGTGATGGATATCGGCCTTGTGCTGGAGGATGATGACGCTTATGCGGATCGTAAGGGGCGCAGATATTATATAGATTATGTACTCAACCGTTCCAGTATCCGTCAATGGAGTTTGAAACGCCTGGCCGATTATGGCTATGACCCTCAAACCGGTATTTGGGCCGAATGTCCCGGTTATAGTAATGTGGTACTGAACGATTATACCAGTTTTACCACTCTTTTCGACCGCAATTTGCATGTCGACCTTACTTCCGAATTACCGGTTATTCCGAAAGCTGTTTCGGCTTTACCTCAATATCTGTTCCCAAATCGTATGATATGTGGCTTTGGTGATACGCATCCGGGATATCTGAACACGACTCCTATTGTCCGTATGATACGGAACGCTCGTGCCAATGGTAAGAAAGAGCAGGAGAACTTTTTCACAGCCATGCTGAAGTGCTTCGATCCTGAGTCGGCTACCCAGACGGAGACTTCCGGTAAAGTGCCCGTTTCCATTCATTCTTTTTTTGGAGAGAAGCCACTTACTCTTGATGAAGAGATAGCCGCCGGTAAGGTTGAAGATTATGTATCTCCTTTATTCTATGCTCCAAACGTGTCGTGGTTGGTACAGCGCAACGGAATGAACCGTCGCCACAGCTTGATGGTTTCTCTAAATGGCAGCGAAGGCAATCACATGCATGCCAATGGTATTTCGATGGAATTATATGGTAAAGGATATGTGCTGGGACCTGATGCCGGTATCGGACAGTACTCATACAGTGGTTTGGATTATTTGGAATATTATTCCCAGTTTCCCAGCCATAATACGGTGTGTGTGGACGGTATATCAAGTTATCCGGTCATGAAGAGTAATCATGCTTTCAAGCTTCAATCCTGTTATCCGGCTCCCGCACTTGCTTCACTTGCTGGTGAAGACAAATTTCCGCCTGTCACTTATAGCGAAGTATATTTCCGTGAGCCGGAAAGCCGTGCTGACCAGACCCGACTGATCGGCATTGTAACTACGGGGGCAGAATCAGGATATTATGTCGATATCTTCCGTAGCCGTAAAGAATTGGGAGGAGACAAGATGCACGATTATTTCTATCATAATCTGGGGCAGACAATGAATCTGACCGCTTCGGACGGTACCGATCTGCTTTTACAGCCTACCGATGAACTAGCTTTTGCCGGAGCTCATTTATATGCCTATTCCTATTTGTATGATAAGTCGTGTACCCTTACCGATAAGGATATCAAGGCTACCTTTACCATACAGATGCCGGATAAAGATGATATTTATATGAATATGTGGATGAAAGGTCAGCCGCAGCGTACTGTTTTCAAGGCGCTTAGTCCCATGACCGAAGGACTGAGCCGTACTCCGGGCATGCCTTATAATATAAAGGAACAGCCTACGCTTACCTTCGTAGCACGTCAGGAGGGAGAAGCTTGGAATCGTCCCTTTGTAGCAATCTACGAGCCTTCGTCTGCCATGGAGCCCAGTCTGATAGAATCTGTTACGTTCCCTGAGGTGACTTCTAATGCAGAGGGCAGCCATGTGGGCATTTGTGTGAAACAGAAGAAAGAACGTACCGACCATATTCTTTCGTCGGACACTGCTGCACATGTATGTAGCATGGGGCAAATGAAAGCGACTGCTACGTATGCTTTGTGGGGGAAACAAGGTGAAACAGATCACATATTTTTTATGGGTAATGGTACTTATGCGGAAACTCCTCGTCTGACAATAAAGGCTGATAAGAATATAAATGTTCTTTTGGAAAATCTGGATGGAGAATGGTATTATACAGCATCTGGCCCCTGCCGAATTTCTTTGGATGGAAAACAGTATGTCATCAGTCGTGCGGTTGAAGTGAAGACTCTGCTGCATTAATGGGAAAGTCTACTTTGATTATCTTTTTTCTATTATTTTTCTGAAGATGATTAGGCGTATGTTGAGGAATCTTCGTATAACCAGCAGTACAAACTAAAAAATATGAATATAGAAATGAGATTGAAAAGAACCCTGTTGGTTACAGGTGCCTTGTTAGGCATTGTTTACAATGCTTGGGCACAGAATCGACTGATTACTTATCCCGTTCCCGAAGGCGAGGAGATGAAAAACGACTTCGTTGTCGATGTGCGTGAACCGGGAGGCGAGTGGAAGCAAGTAGATACGTACGCTGTCAAAGTGGATGAAGTAAGAGATACCAAACATCATGTGGAAAAGGCTTCGTTGGGCTATTTCGACTTTTCGGGCGAGGTGGAAGTTAAAGTCCGTTTTTGTCATGGTAGCATCGAGACCGCCCGTGTGCGTCCTCTTTCATACGGTATTGTACCGACTGTAACGGATAGCGTACTGACTTTCCGGTTGGATCGTCCACGCAATCTTTCGGTAGAGGTCAACGGTGATATTTTTCACAATCTTCACTTGTTTGCCAATCCGATTGACGTGAACAATCCGCTGGAAGGAACGACGCTGAAGAAACTGAAGCGGCGTCGTGACCTGATTTATTTCGGTCCCGGTGTACATCGTCTGCCGGGCGATACGTTGAATGTTCCGTCTGGAAAGACGGTCTATGTAGCAGGTGGTGCTGTAGTCAAGGGATGTATCCGTGCAGTGAATGTGCGCGATGTCAAGATACTGGGACGCGGAAAAGTGCACCCTGAAGGCAGAGGAGCCGGGTTGAGCATTGTTAACTCGAAAAATGTGCTGGTCGATGGTTTGATTTCTACCCAATGCCCTACGGGCGGTTCGGACAGCGTGACGATACGCAACGTGAAGGTCATCAGTTCCTATGGCTGGGGTGACGGACTGAACGTATTTGCCAGCAACAATGTCCTTTTCGACGGAGTGTTTTGCCGCAATTCGGACGACTGTACCACCGTTTATGGCACACGTATGGGATTCGTAGGCGGATGCCGTAATATTACGATGCAGAACTCTACGCTGTGGGCCGACGTGGCTCATCCCATCTTTATTGGTATTCACGGTAATGTAAAAAATCCAGAGGTGTTGGAGAATCTGAATTATGTAAACATCGACATTCTGGATCATAAAGAGAAACAACTAGACTATCAAGGTTGCCTTGCTATCAATGCTGGCGACAATAACCTGATTCGTCATGTCCGTTTCGAGAATATCCGTATTGAGAATTTCCGTCAGGGCCAGTTGTTGAATCTGCGTATTTTCTATAACAAGAAGTATTGCCAGGCACCGGGCCGAGGTATCGAAGATGTACTTTTCAAAGATATTGTATATACAGGCAGCAATGCGGAGGTCTCACAGATTATCGGCTACGACAAAGAACGTCGTGTGAAGAACATCCGTTTCGAGAACCTGGTCATCAATGGTGTGCGTATCGCAGATAACATGCCCGGTAAGCCGACCTGGTACAAGACAGGCGACATGGCACGTATCTTTGTGGGTGAACATACCGAGGGAGTGACGTTTGAGTAAGAATGGATCGGTTCTGAAGTTTATGAGTCTTTTGATTTGGTGAATTAAAGGGTGGAAGAATGAAGGAAGAGAAAAAGAGATGTTTTTTGGGTTGCACAATCCGAACTTTCTGTCTATCTTTCGGCTCATTATTATTCATTGAAGGCTGTTGGAGTGAGGACGTATAGTTCTGTAACTGACGGCTAACAAAACTGATATTTGTTATGAGAAACATCACTTCTTCCGCTTCGTTTGCCGACTCCAAGCCTCATTATGAGATTCTTGATGGATTGAGGGGCGTAGCAGCATTGCTGGTCATCTGGTATCATGTTTTCGAAGGTTTTGCAACCAGTCCTGTCGATCAGAGATTCAATCACGGCTATCTGGCTGTCGATTTTTTCTTTGTTCTTTCTGGCTTTGTGGTGGGGTATGCTTACGATGACCGCTGGAAACGGATGAGGTTGGGCGATTTTTTCAAGCGACGCCTTATCCGTTTGCATCCCATGCTGGTAATGGGTGTTCTGTTGGGGGCTTTGTCTTTTATGGTGCAAGGTAGTGTGAAATGGGACGGGACACCGGTTATTCTTTCTGATGTGATGTTGGCCACATTGCTGGGCTTGTTTCTGATTCCAGCTCTTCCCGGTTCAGCACCGGAGGTACGTGGAAATGGTGAGATGTTTCCGCTCAATGGTCCCAGTTGGTCACTTTTTTTCGAGTACATCGGCAATGTGCTTTATGCCTTGTTCCTCCGCCGTTTGTCTACAAGGTGGCTGACTGTATGGGTGGTGCTGACAGGGGCTGGACTGGCTTCGTTCGCTTTATTCAATTTATCAGGATTCGGGCATTTGGGCGTGGGATGGTCGTTGTTGGACTACAATCTGCCCGGTGGTTTGCTGCGTATGATGTTTTCCTTTTCGGTAGGATTGCTGATGTCACGTCTATTCAAGCCTGTACACATTCGGGGGGCTTTCTGGTGGTGCAGTCTGGGAGTAGCCATATTGCTATGTGTGCCTCATTTGGGGACTGGTGGCGCCTGGTGGCATAATGGACTTTACGATTCCCTTTGTGTCCTTTTTGCTTTTCCGTTGTTGGTATGGCTTGGTGCTTCGGGTCAAACGACAGACCATGCCTCCACACGTGTTTGCAAGTTTTTGGGCGATATTTCCTATCCGCTTTATATCATCCATTATCCCTTTATGTATTTGTTCTATGCTTGGGTATGGCGCAAGGAACTTTCTTTCTCTCAGGCGTGGCCGGTGGCGACAGCTGTATTTTTAGGCAGTATTCTGCTGGCTTATCTTTGTCTGAAGCTGTACGATGAACCGGTTCGTCGATGGCTTAGCAGAAAGTTCCTTGAACGTAAGCCTTGACCGTACTTATCTTGGGGAGAAATGTGGTGGAATTTGGCTTTTTTTCTATTTTTGCATATTCTTATTTGCTATATAGGAGAACGAGAAAATGCCTTTGCTAAGATTTTTTTTGATATTTGTGCTGTTGTTTGTTGCGGCAGGAGGTGCTTCCGCTGACGAGTATACTGTAACGGCTATCGGCAATGATGAAATAACATGCCGTTTCGAAGACAATCGTATTAACGCCATTTATAAGGATTCGGACGGTTTTGTCTGGATAGGTACAGGAGCTACTGTGGAACGGGTCGGCGGTCGCCGTTCGTTGGTCTATCATTTTGCTGAAGAAAGGCAAGGCATAGCTCCAGCTCCATTTCTGGTAAATGCACTTATCGAAGCCCAAAAACATGAACTATGGGCAGCTACCATTCAGGGGGTCTGGCGTATGAATCATGTGACTCGTACGATGGAACGGATGTTTGCCGACGAAATAAACTTTCCCGTACAGGCTTTAGGTAAAGACGAATCGGGAACCCTCTACATAGCTACTACCAACGGACTTTATATCTACGATGGCAGCCGCTTGCGTCATATTGTGATGGACGAGAAAAATGCTATTTCCGCTCGTAATCTGATTATGGACATAGCTGTAGTTGGGTCACAGGAAGCTTGGCTGTTGACAGCCGAGGGACTGGTGCTGTGTGACACTCGTTCGGGTGCATTGAAATTTTATCCTTGTCCATTGGTTTCTGCTGGTCGTCTGTTTTGTCTTGTGGAACGGGAAAGCTGTCTGTATATTGGCACCCATCAAGGTGAGGTTATCACCTTCGACTTGTCGAAGCGTACTTTTTCTTCTTTTTGGAAAAGTGATGTACAGGTGCCGGTTGTAGCTTTGGATTGGGAGGCCGGTCTGCTTGGTGTAGCAACCAAAGGGCAGGGACTTTATCTGCTTTCGGCTTCGGATGGAGAAACCATGTGTCACTTTACTTACGATGGTGAAACAGGGCAGGGGTTATTATCCAATATGCTTTCTTCGGTCTTGCTTGCCGGGGACGAAATTTGGTGCGGAACCGATTATTATCAAGGGATGAACCTGTTGAAAAAGAGAGATGCCTCGTACCGGCGTTATGCACGTGGTCTGTTTACACGCCACGATGTAGGTGTGCGCAGTTTCCTTAAAACCGGTCATTATACGTTTGTCGGAACACGCGAAGGATTTTATTGTGTAGACGAACGTACTGGCAATATTCGTCTGGTCAGTGTTTCGAGAGCAGGGGAGGGTCATTTGCGTTCTAATCTGATTTTCTCTTTTTTCGATAACGGTGATGAAGTCTGGGTTGGAACCTGCGGCGGTGGTCTGGCTGTGTTCAATCCCAAGGACGGGACTTTCCGGGAAACTCCGTTGACCCGGACCTGTGTATCTAACGACATTTTTATGTTTCAGGATGATGGCGATGGGCTGGTATGGCTGGCGGCTTCCGACGGGCTTTATTCTTACGACCGGCGTTCCGGCGATATACGCGACTATAACGCTTCGGGCAGTGGGATGCCGGGAAATATTGTTTACGGCATTTATGTGGACTCGAAACAGCGTTTTTGGGTCGGGACGGACAAGGGACTGACGCTGTTCGACCGCTCTACCGGACGTTGTTCTTCAGCCGGATTGCCTTCAGTTTGTTCTGCTGCAGTACGTTCCATTTACGAAGGGCGTGATGGAACCTTGTTTTTCTGTCTGCTCGACAATCGGCTGCTCGTGGCCGACAACGAACTGAAACATTTCCGGATGTTGGATGCGGTGAGGTGTCATACGGTGATGCAGGACAGCCTGGGCTTTTATTGGTTGGGCGATGCAACCGGTTTGCTGCGGATGGACGAGAAACTGGAAGGTTATCGGCTTTTCGGTATGGAGGCAGGTTTGTCTGTCAGTTCCGGAGCTCCGATTGCGAAAGATGAGAACGGGCAGTTATGGGTGTGTGCCACGAAAGGAGTGTATACCATTATTCCGCAACAGGAATATCCGGACCTGTCAGTGCGCATCACGGAAATGTTTGTCAACGGTAAGCCGTATGCCGACCACTATGTGTTGTGTTCCGATACGGTACTTGTGTTGGAGCCGGATGAGAATACGGTGACTTTTCAATTCTTCCCGTTGGGCTATCGTGCACCGGGACAGGCCAGATACCAGTATATGCTCGAAGGTAAGGATTCCACTTGGATCGACTTAAGCGGTGAAGACAAAGTATCTTTCTTTGGTTTGCCCTCCGGACAGTATAAATTCAGGGTTCGCGAGTATATGAATCGCGATTCCGAGGATTTTGTTTCGTTTGTTGTCGGCACTCAGCGTTCGTGGTTGCTTTATGTGGTTGTCTTGGGAGGCGTGTTGGCAATATCTGCATTTGTTGTTTACAGAATACGGAACAGGAAACCTGTTGCAGATGTTCAGGTAGAAAGTCCGGTACAGGCCCTGCCACCAGTTCAACCGTCGGAACCGGCACCTGAGGCTGTGCAGTCGTCTGCGGAAAGTTACTCGAAACTGAACGAAGCCGAGGCACAAGCTGTCATCGAAGCCTTGAAGCGCTATATGGAGGAGCAGCAACCTTATCTCAATGTCGACTTAAAGCAGTCGGACGTAGCGGTAGCTGTGGGGTATCCCACTTATCTGCTTTCCGCAGTATTTACCCACCACCTGAAGATGGGCTACTACGACTTTGTCAACAGCTATCGGGTAGAGCGTTTCAAACAGTCGGTAGCCGAAGGACTTCATAAAAAATATACACTGGTCACCTTGGCCGAGAAATGCGGCTTCAAATCGAAGGCCTCCTTCTTCCGTGCTTTCAAGAAGTTCACGGGCAGCACACCAAGTGAGTATATCCAGCAGCATGGCGGGGAGTAATATCAGACTCTGTTTGTCTTCTTGCTTTTGATATTCCTCATCCTTTTTCATGTCCTGTTACCGGCTTGTAGACTGTATCGTTGCAAAATTAGTGGGGGCAGCGTGTGTCCTGTCGGAAAAAATGCTACATTTGCCGACATGAAAGCAACAATTCAGTCGCTCCTGCTCATCTGTGTCCTGCTTTGCTTCTGCCATTGCGGGCATAAGCCCTATCCGCAGTCGTTGATGATGGCGGACAGCCTGGCAAGCGCATGTCCGGATAGCGCCGTCTCTTTGCTGAAAAGCATAGCGGGCACCATGCAGGATGAACCGGAAGCCACGCGGATGTATTATCGCCTGCTTTGTATCAAGGCAAACGACAAGGCATACATCGAGCACACTTCGGACAGCCTGATATTACCCGTATTGCATTATTATTTGGAGAAAGACGATGAACGGCATTTATCCGAGGCTTATTACTATGCCGGTCGGGTCTATCGCGATTTGGGTGACGCGCCGCAGGCATTGGAGTATTTTGAAAAAGCATTGGAGGCTTTGCCCGAAGAGGGTAAATACCCATTGAAGGGTAAGATTTACAGTCAGATGGGTACACTGTTTGGCTATCAGAATATGTATGCCGAAGCCTTGGAAATGTACAGGAAAGGAAGAGAATGTGATCATATACTGAAAGACAGCGTAGGCCTGATTTTCACGTTAAGAGACATCGCTAATATGTACAGAGAATTGGGTAGGCAAGACAGCGCACTGGTCTATCTCAAAGAGGCAAATCACTTAAGCCTGCAACTGCATCGGACAGATTTGTTCAACATGATGCAAAGCCAGCTTGCTTCGCTATACAGGGATTTACAAGAATATGATTCTGCCCGGATAGCATTGCAGAATGCCTTAAGGGATATTGAACGACCCAACAGAAGCGGCATCTATAGCATTGCGGCAGAGCTATATCATAAAATAGGAATGATTGACTCTGCTACATATTATTATAAAGCCCTGATTGACTTTGGTACTATCTATGCCAAAGAAGCAGCCCACCGCAGTCTGGCAGAAATTGCAATGGCAGCAGGCAACAGCCGGCTTGCCATGCAGCATATTCAGGCATACCTCCGGTGCAACGATTCCGCCCAAAAAATCACCTATACGGAAAGCTTGCACCAGATGCATTCGCTATACAACTATCAACTGCGGGAAAAGGAGAACAACCGGCTGAAAGATGAAAATCAAAAGAAAGCAGATTATATCCTATACGGCTTAATGGTATTCATTGTGTCCATAGCCCTCTTCTTTGCCTATCACCAATACAACAAACGCAAGAACCAACAACTGAAATACCAACTTCAAAGAGCCGAGCAGATAAAAGAAGAGAATTACAGAAAGAGCCGTCAATTCATAGAGGAAAACAAGATGCGGATTCAAAAGTTGGAGGAGGAATTGAATCATGTGAACGTTGCAAACGAGATTTTAAGAAAAGAGATACAAGACCAGAAAGAATTGCTCCACCAAGAGACACGGCGGGCAGAAATAGAACAAGGCAAACGAGAGCAGGCACAGAAAGCACTGTCCGGTTCCGATATATATCGGCTGCTTAAGACGAGGCTACTCGATCCTCAAGGGCGGATATTCGTCACAACCGAAGAGTGGCAGATTATGGAAGACACCCTCAAAGAAACCTGTCCGGGTTTCTTTGAGAAGCTGAGTGAAATCTATACTTTCAATGAGTTTCAACTGCATGTCTGCATGCTTATCAAAGCCCATTTTTCCCCTTCCGAGATAGCCAAGCTGACAGAACGTCCCAAAGAAACCATTGCTTCCACGCGTAGAAGACTATATGCCCGGATTTTCCAGGAGAAAGGGAAACCGGAAGATTGGGATAACTTTATTATCTCATTATAAGGTATATACGCTAAATTGCACACAGTGTGCAGCGCGCAATAAACCGCCTGCACACTACTATGCACACTCATTTTGGGGTTAAAAACAATCTGAATACAAGAAAAGTCTTTTCCTTTGCGATATCAAAAAACAAAATCCTAAAATGAAAGAACAAATGAGAATACTGTTATTACTAATGAGTTTCTTTTTCTGCAATAATATTTTGGCAGAAGAGGTGGAAATAGCACTCCATTGCGGAAACAATAAAAAAGATTGGGTGAAAGATAAACGTTCTATTACGTTAGTACCTACTGCTACGATTGACGAAAATACAATACGTATCTACACGGATGTAGCCGTATCGGAATTTCAACTGTCTATCAAAGATAGTATGGGAAACGTTGTTTATACTTGTAGTGATATGACGCCTTCACAATGCCATACGTTTGAAGTGAATGCCTTATTGGAAGGTGAATATATGTTGGAAATTGAAATAGGAGATGAATCCTTTTATGGATATTTCTCTTTAATAAAATGTGGAGAGACTTATCTTTTTCAGGGTAAATGATAATAAGGCAACAGCTTTCAGGATAGTTGTTGTTTGAGTATAAATAATTTATTATTTTTGTGTAATTAAAGTATAATAGTAATGAAGGAAAAAGTGTTAACAAAATGGAACCTGCCTTTAGATTTGGTAGAACTTCATGATGAAGAAATCGCTCTGATTAAAGGTGGTGGAATGGAAGTTTCTGAGATAAACAATGGTTGTAATCCAGGTTGTGTGATAGGTTGTAATCCAGGTTGTAATCCAGGTTGTAATCCAGGTTGTTCAGTAACTAAGCCTATAACACCTACTACGCCTACCAATGCTGTATGACAAGAAAGTGGTATTTTTATTGAGAAATGATTCTGAAATTGTTGATTCAGTTTGATTATTATACACACTTTTTGAGTCTAAAATTAATCTAACCTAATTTGAAAGAATGGTAACAATCATATATTATGCCATTCTTTCATTTTTCAATATGCTTCAATGAAAGAAAGTTATTACAATCTGTATACGCCTGTTAATCAGGGAGTTCTTTGCTTTAATACTTACAGTGACACATTTGCTATTCTACCCCAAAGTGTCTATTCTGCTTTAATGAAAAATAAATTTTCATCCTTAAATCCAGACAAACTTGAAATGTTGAAAAATAGTCATCTAATAATAGATGATGAAATAGATGAATATAAACTGTTAGTAGAAGAATATAAGCGAGTTGAGTATTCCGGTATTTATTATCTGACAATACTTCCTTCATTGGATTGTAATGTTAGGTGTTGGTATTGTTTTGAAAAGCATATTAAAGGAAGTCATCTTACTTTACAACAGCAAGAGCGAATTTTCAAATACGCAAAACAAGTATTAGATCGGAATGACATTAATACTTTATTTATAACACTATTCGGGGGAGAGCCTTTGTTATACTTTAAGGAAGAAGTATATCCTTTGCTTTTGAGAATAAAAGAATATGCAGAATCCATAGATAAATACATAACGCTATCTGTAACTACTAATGCGCTATGTATTGATAAAACTTCAGTCTCATTGTTCGCAGAATTTAAAACTATGTTTCAAATTTCTATAGATGGATATAGGAAAAAACATAACTCAGTCAAAAGAGCACCGAATATACAAAATGCTTATGAAATTGTAATGAATGCTATACATTTATTGTCTGATACATATGATGCTCATATAAATCTCCGAGTCAATTACGACAATCAGACATTAAAACACTTACCAAGTCTTATAAAAGATATTGATGACGTTGATCGATCAAAGATTAAGATTCACTTGGAACGTATATGGCAAACGTTTCCTGCAAAAAAAACGGAAGGATTAACTTTGGCAGATGCAATAAATCTGTTGCTATCCAAGGACTTTTGTGTTACATACTTAAACTTTTCAAGAAGAAACATTGCCTGCATTAATGACGCGAAGAATGGTGCTATAATTTCATATGATGGAATCGTATATAAATGTACTGGAAGAGATTTTATTGAAGAACTATCTGAAGGGACTTTGTCCGAAAATGGTTGTATAATTTGGAATGAATCAAAAGTGAAAAAACGACAAAAGATTAAAACATATGACAATCCTGTATGCCGTGTTTGTAAACTTCTGCCTCAGTGTTGGGGGCCATGCAGTCAGAAACAATTAGAAAATCCAGAAAACATAATAGATTTATGTCCCTTAAAAAATATGGAAATAACTATAGATGAATATATTAGTTATCGTTTTAATAATACGTATGTTTGTAAACAGAATTATGGGGATAGATTTCCAATAGAGTTTATTTGACTTTAAACAAATATTTATGGATTCGATTAGATACAAATTACTGATTGCCGTACTATTTATAAGCTTTTCTCCAGTGTTTGGGCAATTTTCATACTCCCTTTCAGGTGTCGTAGAAGCTCCAACAGGACAAAATATTAAGGATGCAGTCGTTACATTGCAAGTAAAAGATACACTGATTGGTTACACCTTAAGCGACCATTCCGGTAAATACCAATTTAGTAAACTCCCTGCAAACGATTATGAGTTAACAATAAGTCATCCCGACTTTATTACGTTGGAAACTTCCATTCAACTGACTGACAATAAAAAACTGACACACGTATTGTCACCCATCAGCGAAATAGCTTTGGATAGTGTATTGGTAGTAGCCGATCGCAGTAACATTGTAAAAAATGATGCAACAGGACAAACGTTCTATCTTTCAGGAAAATCCAGAAAAGAAAAAAGCATATATGATGCCCTATCTGAAATCCCCAGTCTTAAAATAAATCCACTTAAACGCGAGATAAAAACAATAAATAACGAAAGTGTAACTATTTTAATTAATGGAATGGAAAGACCTGTTTCACTTGAAACGATAGATCCTTCACAAATAGAGGCGGTAGAAGTAATAAATAATCCTTCTGCTAAATATCTGATGAATGGTTTACAACGTGTCATCAACTTAAAACTGAAAGCCCGTGTCCAAAACTATCAGATTGTGAATTTATATACAGCCATCAATCCGGAATTGATCGTAAATACGGGTAGCGGTGGATTTGAAATGGGGAACTCTAAGTATTCATTTTTTATCAATGCTATGGGAATGATTCATCATAATGAGAAAGGGAAAGAATCTGGCTATCAAAATTTAGGCGTTAGCAGTAAGATTTATGACAACTCTACCCAGTTTAATTACGGATATTACGACTTCACGGTAGGTGGTGATTTTCTTCCTAACAAAAAAGACTATTTATCTTATAGTGCCTACGTCAATCGTAACACAGAGGCTATGGACTACGAAGGAATAGGTAATATTTCTGACCAGCTAACTGACATCGGATACACCAGTATCAGGAAATACGACAACCAAACATGGGGCATGGGAGGAAAACTATTCTACAGGCGTACTTTTAATAGTGTTTCCCAACTGGAAAGTAGTGCAAGTTACAACCTGAATTTCTTGGACAACGAGGATTGTACGTCCGAAAAGGGAATAGACTATAATTATAATTGTGATGTGTACAATGATGCACAACAGCATTTGTTTAATTACTCATTAGAATATCAAAGAACACTGAACAATAAATCTGCACTTACTATCGGTACAAACACAGCTTATACCACCGGATATGTCGAGGATATCCGTAAAGAGAATAACCGATTCGATCACAGCCAATGGCAGGAATATCTTTATGGAATGTACAGATATAATCACAAGTGGCTTTCTTATATGGCCTCCGCTGGTTTGGATGTCATTGTAAATAGAAATGCCGGTATCAAGAACAATTATTATAGGCTGAAATTCAGCGGAAGTTGCAACTTTCAATTAAACAATCGTCATTCCATACTTCTTTATACAAATGGATATTCCATCGCTCCCAGCATTTCGTATCTCAATCCGTTTAACACGTCTTCTGACAGTATGCAAGTAATAAAGGGAAATCCATATCTGGAGCCTGCTTACGTGAAACAGATAGGGATACAGTATCAGGGGACTGTAGGTAATTGGTACATCCAACCCATTCTGACATATATTACCTATAACGATATATATGACCGAGTTGGCTATAAAGTGGATGACTTATACATATATACATACGAGAATAAAGACAAAAAGAAGCAGTTATATTCCAATATGAGCATTAGGTATTCTATTAATAATGCCGGATATATCGGACTGAACGGAGGCTATCAACGTGTTTTTTACGAAGATTGTGCCAAAGGTTGGTTTAACGCTAACATTAATTGGAGAATTTATTATAAGAAATTTGTGTGGAGTGGATATATTTATGCTCAGCCTTACACCTATGAACAGTACTCCAAGCGGAAAGCATATATAGATAGTAGTACTTCGGTGAATTGGAACATAAACTCTAATTGGAATGTCGGAGCTACTTTACGATATATTTTGGCTGCTTGCAGAAATGAATATTGGATTGATGATCCCAAGCAAGATTACAGTTACTATGTCAATCGGGAGTTCCCTAAAAGACACAATATGATTAGCATTACAGTACAATATTCTTGGAAAAAGAGAGAAAAGAAAAGATATAATAATCAACTTCAATTAGATAAATCAAATATTCAGCTGTTGAGAGAATAATGAAACGATTCCCTTTATACAAACAACATGATTCAATGCAATGTGGAATAGCTTGTTTGCAAATGGTTTGTCGATATTTCGGTATTAGTTATTCTATACAAGAACTCTCGCATCTTTGTTTTGCAACCACTGAAGGAGTATCGTTGCTGGCTATCAGTGAAGCAGCTGGCAAAATTGGTATGCGCACTATAAAAGCTAAAGTTACTATCCAACAACTTATTAATGCCCCTTTGCCTTGTATCCTATATTGGGAACAGAAACATTTTGTTGTATTATATAGAATCAATCGAAAGAAAAAATATTTTATAGCCGACCCTGCAAAAGGCTTGATACAATACACAGAAAATGAGTTTAAAGAAAATTGGTTTAATACATTTGCCAAGAACGAAGAAGCAGGAATCGCCCTCTTCCTTCAACCCACGCCTGCCTTCTACGAAAAGCAAGAAGAACACAAATCAGAGAAACGCACCTTCTCTTTCCTTTTTGGTTATTTCCGCCAATACCGCCGCTACTTCGGGCAAATCGTCTTGGGCTTGTTAGTGGGCAGCATCCTGCAACTCATCTTTCCTTTCCTGACACAAGCCATCGTGGACGTAGGCATCAAGCACCGGAATCTGGACTTCATCTACTTGATACTTGCCGGGCAACTGATGCTGACCGTCAGCCGTACATCCGTGGACTTCATCCGCCGATGGATATTGCTGCACATCAGCATGCGGATAAACATTTCGTTGGTGAGCGATTTTTTCATCAAGCTGCTGAAGCTGCCGATGTCCTTCTTCGACACCAAACTGATGGGCGACCTGCTGCAACGGATGAACGACCACAACCGAGTGGAGAAGTTCCTCACCACGCAGACGCTCAGTGTGATGTTCTCGCTGTTCAGTTTCATTGTGTTTGGTGCCGTGCTGCTATGCTACAATCTGCCTATCTTCTGTATTTTCCTGATAGGAAGCATTGCTTACTCCGTATGGATAGCCCTCTTCCTGAAACGGCGGAAGCAGATAGACTACCTCTACTTCGAGAAGCAGGCGAAGAACAACAACAAGACCTACCAGTTCATCACCGCCATGCAGGAGATAAAGCTGCAAGACTGCGAACAGCGCCGCCGCTGGGAGTGGGAAGACGTGCAGGCCGAACTGTTCGACGCCAACATGAAGAACCTTAAGCTACAACAGACACAAGAGGCGGGCAGCATTTTCATCAACGAGATAAAGAACATTGTGATTACCGTAGTGGCGGCAACCGCCGTGATAAACGGGCAAATGACGCTGGGTATGATGTTGGCCGTGCAGTACATCATCGGACAACTGAACTCGCCCATCGAGCAGCTGATGAATTTTATCTATTCCCTGCAAGACGTGAAAATCAGCTTGGAACGCATCAACGAAATTCACGAAATGGAAAATGAGGAAAGCGATCAGGAAGCACTCACCGCATTTCAAAACCAAGACAAAAGTTTGCGGTTGAAACAAGTGGACTTCAAATACGACCCGCATGCCCTGAGCAAGACGCTGGACGGGGTGGATTTTGAAATCCCCCAAGGCAAGGTGACCGCCATCGTGGGCACCAGCGGAAGCGGAAAAACGACAATCATCAAGCTGCTGCTGGGCTATTACAAAGTATTGGGTGGGGAAATCTCCATTGCCGGGACGGACATCAACCACTTCAATCTGAAGTGGTGGCGCAGGCAATGTGGCGTAGTGATGCAGGATGGGGTCATCTTCTCCGAATCCATTGCACGCAATATTGCCGTAGGCGATGGGGAAATAGACAAAGAACGGTTGGCGGAAGCAGCCCGGATAGCCAATATAGACGACTACATCATGCGCCTTCCCCTGAAATACAATACCCTGATAGGACAAGACGGAGTAGGATTGAGCCAGGGACAGAAGCAACGGATACTGATAGCCCGGGCCGTCTATAAGAATCCGCAGTACATTTTTCTGGACGAAGCCACCAATGCGCTGGATGCCAACAACGAACGGGCGATTGTAGAAAACCTGACGAAGTTCTACCAAGGAAAAACGGTGGTTGTAGTGGCGCATCGCCTAAGTACGGTAAAGAATGCCGATCAGATAGTGGTGATAGACAAAGGGAAAATCATAGAAACCGGAAAGCATCAGGAATTGATTGCCAACCGGGGAGCTTATTACAACCTCGTGAAGAATCAATTGGAATTAGGCAGTTAGGGTATGGAAAATAAAGACATAGAACTCAGAAGTGAACAGGTGCGGAAAATCATCGGACAAATTCCTCCGGTACTGATACGTAGCGGAATCGGTGTCATTGGCGTCATCGTGGCACTGCTGCTGGCAGTGGCGGCATTCGTGCCCTATCCCGAAACGACAGAAACTGATATCACCCTGACAAGCATCCGGGAAAAACAAGTCATTGCCACCGGAGAACTGCCGTATGCTTGCATTACGCAAATCAAACCGGGCATGAAGGCGGAAATAGAACTGGAAGGATATACAAGTAAGGAATACGGCTATCTGCAGGGAACTGTCACCACCGTTTCTCCTCGGACAATCGACCGTGGCGGGCGCAACTATTTCAGTTTTACTTTGTCGCTGAAAGAAGTATCTTTCATGCAGGAAGGCATGAAAGGAAAAGCATCCATTATCGTGTCGGATAAAACCTTGTTCGGTAGAATATGGGAATAAACAGCTACGTTTCAACGGGTAGACTTATATACAGGTGATATTTGATATGGCTCCGTTAAACTCCCTCTTTAGCGTCCCCAAGTCCCTCTTTAGCACTCTAACTATGCTTGCATTGCTTGTGAGCCGCACTTGCATTGCTTGTGAGCCGCACTTGCATTGCTTGCGAGCCGCACTTGCATTGCTTGTGAGCTGCACTTGCATTGCTTGTGAGCCGTGCTTGCATTGTTTCTCGGCAATCCGTTTACTTGTTTTTCATTTCACCATTTCGCTTTTCAGATGGGTAGGGTGAAAACGGCGGGTGTCAGTTTCATCCGTGTCATTTGTGAGGCATCCTTTCACCCCGTTTTGAGAATAGTTTTCCCGAATTTGCCTTCACACCTTCACCTTTCGTGTAAATCGCTGGTGATGTGATGATTATGGTGAAACTTCACGCTTCACCGTCTCTCACCGCGAGTCTCACTCGTTTGTGAGACTTCTGTATATGCTTGATAATCAATGCTAATTGTTTGTGAAGTCTCATGTTTGTGAAAGATACGTTTCACCATGTTTTTTCTTTCATTTTTCAATTCCGATTGCTTATATTTGTAAAGTGAACTACAGAGGATGCCTCTATTGAAAAACAAAAACTGATAAATTGTTTGCTTTATGAGCTGGAAAATCTTCTTCCCGATGTTTCTGGGACTATTGTTCTGCCTGTTGCCAGCAGGTGTCTGTGCCGATGAACGCGTTCCGCGGCTGGAAGGAATGAGTGTGGAATATGTGGAAATGCCGTTGGCTGTCGATGTAAGCTGTCCGCGTTTCGGATGGCGTATGGTGGGCGACAGCACCGTGCGCGGACTGCGGCAGGTGGCTTACCAACTGGAAGTGACGGACGAGTATGGCACATTGGTGTGGAACTCGGGTCGGGTGAAGGACAGCCGTTCGCAGAACATTGAATATAAGGGCGAAGCGTTGAAACCATTGACGCGTTACGACTGGCGGGTGACGGTGTGGGACAGCGAAGGCCGGCGCCTGCAACAGACTTCCCACTTCGAAACCAGCCTGCTCACCACGGACGGCGTGGAAGGCTGGGGAGGAGCCCGCTGGATTGGTGGGGGAGACGATGACCGGATGTTTTATTCGCCTTACCTGCCTGTATTCAAGCTTAACCTCACTTTCCGCCTGCGCGAGGGAGCCGCTTCGCGCAAGTTGGCTTTCGTGTACGGTGCCAACGACCGCCGGCTGATGGATGCCAACATGAATCTGGAGCACTTGGAGAACGGGCGTGACAGTTCTTATATAAAGGTAGAGTTCGACCTTGCGCCATTAGACTCCGGCCGTGCCGCCCGTCTGAATGTCTATCGGGCAGGGTACGCTGCTGCCGACCGTGCGGACGTTCCTCTCCGTTCTTTTGAAATACCGCTTACTGTGCTTGATAAAAGCCGGATGCATGCCTTCCAGCATTTTACCCTCTATTCCGATTTGGGCTTTACCCGTTTCTATAAGGACGATACACTTTTGGGTGAGGAAAATCTCAATCCGTTGGGGCGGGGTGGTGACTTCATCGCTTTTCCGGTGGTGGGCGATGTCGGGTTCAGCGTTGGCCGTCCGACAGACCTGGAGGAAGCAAACATCGAAATCTGCAACTTTCGCAGTCCCGAGAACCGTCTGGCTTTGGTGAAGATGGAACAGGAGCGACTGGAGCAGTCGGCACACGGCTATTATCTGGTGAATCCCAGCCGCAATGCCGCGCCCATGCTGCGTACGGAGTTCAGCACCCGACGGGCGAAGCTCAGCAAGGCACGCCTGTGCGTCACGGCACGGGGTATCTACGAAATCTACCTGAACGGCCAACGCGTGGGTAACGATTACTTCAATCCCGGCATGACGCAATACAACAAGACCCATCTGTATCAGATTTACGACGTTACTTCCCTGCTGACCGAAGGCCGGAATGCCTTAGGTGCCGTATTGGCCGAGGGCTGGTGGAGCGGAGGAGCCACCTATACGGGCGAGAACTGGAATTTCTTCGGTGACCGTCAGTCGCTGCTGGCACAGCTTGTTCTGACCTATGACGATGGTATCGAGCAACGCATTGTCACCTCGCCCGACACCTGGAAGTGCTTCACCGGCGGGCCGGTGATTTACGGCAGCTTCTTCCAGGGCGAAGTCTACGACGCTACCCGTGAGAAGGCTGTCGAAGGTTGGGCACGGGCCGGTTACGACGACTCGGCCTGGCTTCCTGCGGTAGAAGTGGCGACGGCGGGCAACGTCAGCACCGTGGGCGGGGGCAACACACCGCGTGTGGACGACTATTCCCGCTTCCAGCTCGTAGCCCAGTACGGGCAGACGGTGAGAGCAGTGCGGAAACTGACGGCACGTTCGGTGGAAGAGGTGCGGCCGGGTGTCTTTGTCTACGACATGGGGCAGAATATGGCCGGCGTGCCCGAAATCACGCTGGAGGGAATGGAGCCCGGACGAAAAATCTGCCTGCGCTTTGCCGAGGTGAAATATCCCGACCTGCCCCGTTATGCCGGAAACACAGGCCTGATGATGCTCGAAAACATCCGGGCAGCCATGGCGCAGGATCTTTATACCACCCGTGGTGGACGGGAAACCATCACGCCTCGTTTTACCTTCCACGGTTACCGCTATGTGGAGATTACCGGCATCGACCGGGCACTGCCTGTGGAGGCTGTCCGCGGCGTGGTGCTCAGTTCGGTAGACCGTCTGACTTCCCACTACGAAACTTCGAATGAAAAGGTCAACCGCCTGTGGCAGAATATCGTATGGTCCACTTACGCCAATTTCCTTTCCATCCCTACCGACTGTCCGCAGCGCAATGAGCGTATGGGCTGGGCAGGCGACATCTCTGTCTTTTCGCGCACGTCCACTTACCTGACGGATGCCGGACAGTTTCTACGCCGTTACCTTCGCGCTATGCGCGATGTGCAGCGCGAGGACGGTCGCTTCCCCGACGTGGCGCCGATGGGAGTAGGCTTCGGAGGATTGCTGTGGGGCAGCGCGGGTATCACCGTGCCCTGGGAGGTCTACCGGCAGTATGGCGACCGCGCCCTGCTGGCCGAACACTACGAGGCCATGTGTCGCTATATCGACTATGTGCTAGCCAAGAATATCGACCCACAGACTGGCGTGCTGGTGCAGGAAAAGGTGTGGGGCAACCTGGGCGACTGGCTCGGCCCCGAGGACAACAAGAACGACAAGACCCTGATGTGGGAGGCCTACTTCCTCTACGATTTGGAAATCATGTCGAAGGTGGCTGCCCTGCTGGGGCGTGAGACCGATGCGGAGCGCTACCGTTCGCTTTACAAAGAACGGCTCGACTTCTTCCGTCGCACTTATATTTGTCCTACGACAGGCAAGACCATCGCTTCCGGTGCTGACGGTCCTGCCAAAGGGCAAGCGGTGGACATACAGGCCTCGTACGTGCTGCCGCTGGCTTTCGGATTGGTGGAAGACAGCCTGAAGACCCGCTTCGCTGCGAACCTGGCGCATACCGTTAGCCGTGCCAATGTGGCGGACAACGGTCGGCAGTGTCCGCCCTATTCGCTGATGACGGGCTTCATCGGAACTGCCTGGATTTGTAAGGCACTTTCGGACGGCGGGTACGATGACGTGGCCTACCGCCTGTTGCAACAGACTTCCTATCCTTCGTGGCTTTATTTGGTGGAGCAAGGTGCCACTACCATCTGGGAACGGCTCGACTCGTACACCCACACCGACGGTTTCGGCGAGAACAATCGCATGAACTCCTTCAACCACTATTCCTTCGGGGCGGTGGGAGCCTGGATGTATGGCTATTCATTGGGTATTCAGTGCGATGAGGCTTCGCCCGGCTTCCATCATTTTGTGCTTCGTCCCACTCCCGACCCGACGGGACAGATGAAATACGCCAAAGGATATTACGATTCTCTTTATGGCCGCATCCGCAGTGAGTGGCAGTTGGCCGACGACGGCAGCGTGCACTACTCGTTCAGCATCCCCGCCAACACTACGGCCACGCTTTACCTGCGTGCAGATTCTGCTGACAGCCTCACCGAAAGTGGCCGGAAGTTATGCCGCGGCAGTCGTGGTGTGGAGCAGCTGACCTGTCGCGACGGGTGGGTAATTCTAGAACTCCAGTCCGGTACTTACAGCTTTGTAAAACATGAATAGGTTCGGGCTGCCCCTACGATGAAGGGGTGGTAAAACAGAAGTGACCGCATTTTGATATTTTAGGCACGGATTACGCGGAAAGCACGGAGGAAGAAAATGAATATTAATCCGTGTATTTCCGTGTAATTTCTGTGTCTAAAGGAAAGGGTTTCCTTAATCTGTATTCCCTTCATTTCATCACCAATAGATTTATGTTAGAAGCTGAAGTCTGTACTGTTCTGTAGGAGGGTGCCAAAACCCAATAATGGTATCTGGCTGAGGGTGTCGAAACTTAGTTGTAGTATTTGATTCCCCTCCTTCTGGAAGGAGGGGTGCCCAACGGGCGGGGTGTTAGGTTTTACGCCACTCTGCATATTAACACTTTATGTTTTCACCTACCACCTCCCCCTTCGGGTACTCACCCCCTCTTAACTCCCCCGTTATCGGGGGAGAACAACCTTCCAGAAGGAGGAGAATTTAGATACTTCTCTCTTTTTTCGTCGAGTATCACTCGTTTGTGATACTGTTGTATGCTATTGATAATCAGTATATATTCTTAAGGTTGTATCATGCTTATGCGTGATACGTATTCCGCCTTCTTTTTGTTTTTCATGTCTCGGGTTCATTCTATTTTTGCATTGAGCTCCTCAGAAAGAGGGCGCGATGAATTGTATAATTTGAACCTACAAAAACTAAGAATCATGGAAGACATGAAAACCACATCCAACGAACTTGTTGCCAACTCCTACCGGCAATATTCACGGCCTGTGCATGCCTACCTATTTAATAGGATAGACGACTGGGAGACTGCTCGCGACCTGACTCAGGACGTCTTCCTGCGTCTGCTCGACTACAAACCGATGCTTCGTCCCGAGACGGTGAAGAGTTTCATCTTTACCATCGCTTCCAATCTGCTGGTGGACTATTGGCGTCGTAGTGGACTGAAGCAGGAATATACCTCTTATTATATATATGACTGCTGTCCGACGTCGGTAGAAGATGTAGAAAGTCGTGTAGTGGTAAAAGATTTGTTGACCTTAGAGCGATACACCTTAAACAAACTTTCGGAACAACGCCGGAAAGTGTATGCTATGAAACGCTTTCAGGACAAAGACGTTCCCGAGATTGCTGCCGAACTGCAACTTTCCATCCGTACGGTGGAAAATCATTTGCGTCTGGGACGTAAGACGGTACGTGAATTTATCAGACAATGTATCTGAAAAAAAGACTTCGGTCGGATGATGCGAAAGAATTGAGTTAATAACATAAATCTAATTTAATTTTATTGTTTATGAAAAATGGATCATTGAATCTGCTACAGGTAAGAAGTCTGCTTCTTTTCCTGTTTGCCACTTGTGTGGCATCCGTTTTCTATTCCTGCAATGATGAGGAGGGACGGATTACGATTGACAATTCGGCTCCTGCCCAGGTCACCAATGTGCAGGCAGTTGCCGGTCCGGGTGAGGTTACCTTGAGCTGGACCAATCCTGACAGTCCCAGCTTCATGTACACCAAGATTTCTTACACTAATTCCAAAGGTGAAGAGAAGTATGTGCTGGTAGCAAAAGACAAACCTTCAACTGCCACCGTGAAAGGATTTGCCAGTACGGACGAATGCAAGTTTTCGCTGTATGCCTGCTCGGTGAAAGGAAATAATGCCGGTGCGGTAGAAGTATCGTTTGCTCCCGGTGCTCCGGCTTATCTGGAAGTGGTGAAGACCATTACACTGAGTCCGGTATTGGGCGGTACATTGGTGAACTATAAGAATGAGTTCAATACGACGGTACTGATAGCATTGGAATACCATCAGGCAAGTGATGCCAGCAAGACAGGAAGCACCAAGTTCGAGGTGCCAGCCAACAGTGAAGGCACACAGTTAGTAATGCTGATGGACAGTAACAACGAATTCCTGCAGGGTGAGTGCGTTGTCAGAGTCAGTGCAGAAGATGAGTACGAGAATGCTTCCGAACCGATTGAGAAGACGATTACACCGATACCGGCAGTTAAGATAGACCGTTCTTTATGGAGTTTCCCCGGTTACAATGAAAATTCGAATGACGCAACCATCGGCTACAGCTCTCAGGAAGCACAGGGCGAAGGCGATAAAGACGGCCTGAAGAACGGACGTGTAGTTTCGATGATAGACAGCAGTCTGAATACTTATTGGCATGCTTCCTGGAAAGTGGCTACCAACTATCCGCATTGGTTCATTCTGGATATGGGTAAGGAAGTAACCGTTGCCAGCGTGGAACTGACCCGTCGTCAGGGAGATGCCCGTGGACAGAAAGGACAGCATATCTATACTTGTACGGAAGCCGGTGCGACCGATCCCAGCAATTCGGACAGTTGGCAGTGGACCGATCATGGTGATTTTGCTTTCGATCCCAATACCGACGTGCCTCAGTCTTGCGGCTTGCCTACAACGCCCCGTGCCCGATATATTAAGGTGTACTTCGGTACCGAACACAAAGGTACGGGTTCGCAAGCCATGTTGGCAGACTTGAATGTCTATGGTGCAGAAGAGTAAATCTAATACGAATACATAAAAATACGTTTTTACATCATGAGAAAGAAATTTATATGGGTTGCCGCCTTATGTGCGGCCTCCCTATATCCCGCATCGCAGGTACGTGCGGCGGTAGAAGTGGTACAGGAAGTACAGCAAAGCGGAAAGACTGTGAAAGGTAAAGTTCTGGATAAAAACGGCGAACCTGTTATTGGTGCCAACGTGATGGTGAAAGGAACGACAAACGGTGTGATAACCGATATTGACGGTAACTTTACGCTGAACAATGCTTCGGGCACGTTGGTCATCTCTTACATCGGTTACCAGACAGTGGAGATCAAGGTCGGTGCTCAAAACGATTATAATGTAACCTTGCAGGAAGATTCCGAATTGCTGGAAGAAGTGGTAGTAGTAGGTTACGGTACGCAGAAGAAGGCATCACTGACGAGTGCTATCACACAGGTAAAAGGTGAAGAGGCTTTCAGCAATAAAGGTATTACCAATGCTACTGTAGCTTTACAGGGTGAGGTTCCGGGACTGGTCATTACGCGTACGTCTAGCCGTCCGGGTAGTGAGAATGCTTCTATGAAGATTCGTGGTGATGTTTCTATCAACGGTGATGGTAATCCGTTGGTGATCATTGACGGTATGTCCGGTTCGTTGGATGACTTGAACGCCATGAATGCCAATGATATTGAGAACATCTCTGTGTTGAAGGACGCTTCGGCCGCCATCTACGGTGCCCGTTCTGCTTCGGGTGTTGTGTTGGTTACTACGAAACGTGGAAAGAAAGGCAAGGCGCAGGTGACTTATAATGGCGCCATCAGCCGTTCTATTACCGGTATTCAGCCTTCGTTTACTACCAACAGTGAATGGCTGGACATGTTCTATCAGGCTCAATACTACGATGCGATAGCTGCAAATCCCAGCCTGAGTACGCCGGAGGAAGTACATAAGAACATCAACTGGTGGATATTCAATTCGTTTGGAGGACCGACACTGGATGCTTCGGATGTAGATCCGACAACTGGTAATCCGGTTGTATATAAAGGGGAGACACTGTTCAACGCCCTGCGTGCAGGCCGGGTACTGACTTTGCAGAACGGCGACAAGGTAGAGCGCTGGGATCCGAATGTCTATATGCAGGATGTATTGTATGGTAGTGCTACTTCACAACGTCACGCAGTGACCATCTCCGGTGCAGATGACAAATTCGGATACTATGCTTCGTTGAGCTATTCGGATGCCAATTCGCAGTTGAAGATAGCCGAAGATGGTGAGAAAAAATACGGTGCCCGACTGAACATGGATTATCAGGCTTACGATTTCCTGAAGTTCGAGACCGGCATGTCGTATGAGAAGCGCGACATTACCACTCCTTCGACCGATGTCGGTGCGGGTTGGTTCGACCCTTGGTTCTGGCCTGTATATAACCAGAACGGCGATGCTTACGATACATTTAGTGGAAACCGTAACCCGGTTGGTGGTTTGACACAGGGTGGACAGATAAAGAACTCGTTTACCAATTTCCGTGCCAACGGCAAGGTGACGCTCGACCTCAACAAATGGGTACAGGGTCTTTCTTTCTCTGCTACGGGTAATTATAAACTGGCTCAGCGTGCCACACAGACTGCCAAGAATAAGGTGCAGTATTACGACTGGGTAGGCACACAGACCGGAAACAAGCAGGGACCCGGTTCGCTGGAAGAAAAGATGGAACGCTGGGAGAATGTGACTTTGGGAGGTTATGCCAACTATGAGCGCACATTTGCCGAAGTCCACAGTTTGTCTGCCATGTTGGGTCTGACGGCCGAACAGGAAAGTTATAAAAAGGTAAGTGCTTCACGTGGTATGGGTCCTCTCTATCCGGGATCTGGTCTGACGGATTTGGATGTATGGATTGACGGAGCTACCAAGTCGGCTGGTGGTGGACAGAGCTCATGGGGTTTTGTTTCCTACTTGGGACGTCTGAACTATATCTACGATGACAAGTACTCGGTAGAAGTGTTGGCACGTCGTGACGGTTCGTCGAAACTCTCCAAAGAGCAACGTTGGAAGAACTTCTATTCTGTTTCCGGCTTCTGGAGAATCTCACGGGAGAATTTCCTGAAGGACATCAACTGGCTGGATGACTTGAAAGTGCGTTACAATTACGGTAAGACCGGTAATGTGAACGGTATCGACAATTACGAACGCTTTTCTACTATTAGTACCGGTACTACGTTGTTTGGCACTACAGCTACTCAACATACTTCGTTGTGGGTGGCCAACATGACTTCAGACCAACGTACTTGGGAAACCATTTACAGCCACAATGCAGGTGTTGACTTTGCTGTGTTGAGCAATCGGTTGAGAGGTTCGTTCGATTACTTTGTGAAGACCAACGATGGTATGTTCATCGACGTAACGTATCCTTCTGTATTGGGTGCATCTGCTCCGAAGACCAACAACGGTAAGTTGCGTACCAAAGGTTGGGAAATAGCCTTGAACTGGAACGACCAGATTGGACAGGTAAGATACAACATCGGTGCTTCGCTGGCCGATGCATCTACTGAATTGCTGGAGTTGACGAACAATGAAAACGTGCCCGATCCGGGTAAGAACACGAACCGTTTGGTTGGCAGACCGTTGAATGCCATCTATGTGTACCAGACAGACGGAATCTTCCAGACTCAGGAAGAAGTGGACGCTTACTATGAAATGTATTACTGGAATGCCGATCGCACAGGCCCTAAAGCTAACAACATCCTGCCGGCTCCGTCCGAAACAGGTACCAACCGCTTGCGTCCGGGTGCCCGCCGCTATGTAGACTTGAATGGTGATGGTGCCATTACGACCGAGGACCTGTATTATGCCGGCGATGCCGCTCCGCGTCTGACATTCGGTATTAAGTTGGGTCTTGAGTGGAAAGGTATTGACTTTTCAGCCTTCTTCCAGGGCGTAGGCAAGCAGAATATTCTGAGAACGGGTAATGTCTATGCTCCGTTTGTAACAAATTACACGCTGCAGAACAGTACCTTCCTGAACAAGACATGGACGCCAGATTATACAGATGCTGAATATCCGATTATTTCGCGTGACCAGAACTTCAACAAGTTCAACTATAACAACGTGGATGCTAGTGTACAGAACAACCGTTACATCCGTCTGAAGTCTTTGGTAGTAGGTTATTCGCTTCCCAAACAATGGATTGCCAAGGCCGGACTGAACAAGGTGCGGGTTTACTTCTCGGGCGATGACCTGTGGGAATGGACCAAAGTGAAAGATGGTTATGACCCGGAAAATGGTGAGGCTTCAAACAACACGTTCCCCTTCAGCCGTTTGTTGACTTTTGGTGTGGACGTAACTTTCTAACTAAATTCTTAAAACTTGAAATATGAAAACAATATTGAACAAGATATTTCTGGCTTCGGCTATGACCTTGTCTTTGACGGCATGTAGCGATTTCCTGAATAAGGAACCCTTGTCACAGGGTACGGAAGCTATCGTCTTCAAAACACCGGAGCATTTTGAGCAGGCTGCCAATGCGCTTTACAATGTAGAAGCGTGGAAGAATTACAACAATCAGGCAAATTATGACAGCATGGACCGCAATCTGGATATTTCCGGATTGGGTAGTAATGGAGGCGGTTCGGCTCCTGAAAGCAACTATCAGTGGGATAAACCGTACAGTCATATCCGTACTTGTAACATTCTGTTGCAGAAGGCGGCAGAATATACAGGCGATCAGGCAGAAATTGCCCAGTCGGTAGGTACGGCTTACTTCTTCCGTGCATGGCAGCATTTCTATCTGTTACGTATCTTTGGTGGTGTGCCCATTGTCGATCATGTACTTGACGTCAACGATGAAGTGCTTTACGGTCCGCGCAAGAGCCGTTACGAAGTCGCTGCATTCATTATTTCCGACCTGGAAAAGGCTATTCCGATGTTGCCTCAGGAAAAGAATATTCCTGCTGATTCCAAAGGAAAGGTCAGCCAGGAAGCCGCCAAGTCTTTCCTGGCCCGTGTACTGCTTTACGAGGCAACATGGGAGAAATATGTACCGACCATTGGTTACGACCTGGACGGAGACGGTGTGAACACTGGTGCCGGTACAGCCAAACCGGAAGGATACTACAGCATCGAGAAAATGTTGAGCGAGGCCAAACGCCTTTCAGGTGAAGTGATTGACGAGGCCGAGAGCGGTACCTTCGAATTGTGGAACGAATGTGATAGCCTGAGCTACTTCTATCTGTTCAATATCGACGATGGTGCGGGCAACATTCCTAACTTCATGGGTGCAGGCAAGAGTACCAACAAGGAGTTCATCTTCTTCAAGAAGTACGATTATGATTTGGGACGTGGTGGCATCAACCTCTCACACACCGTGGCTACCTGGCAGGGTTCCAACATCAGTTCCAGCTTCGGCGAGTCCTTCCTCTGCCGCAACGGTCTGCCTATCCGCATCAGCTATACGGGCGACATGAAGGATGCACAGAACAATCCCCAGTTCGAGGGTTATGATACGTTTGTGGGTGAGTTCCGCAACCGTGACTATCGTTTCATCGGTTGCTGTATGTCCATCCCCGACCGGACATTCTGGAGCAGCCGTCCGGAAGATGGCCGACAGCTGACGGAGACTGGTAAACCTTATCCCGATCCGGTATTCCCCAAGAACAATGACGTGTATGATTCAAGCGATCCTGCATACAGCAGCACTTGTGCCGTGTTTAAGCCGACTCTTCGCAACAACTCTACCGCCAGCAGTTATGGTAGCCGCAAGTTCCTGATTGAAGGTGCAGGCAGACCCAGTGAAACGGAATCGGCCGATTATCCGTTGATCCGTTTGGCCGAAGTACACCTGATTTACGCCGAAGCTACTTGCGAACTGAATGGTGGAACGATTTCGGATGAGGATTTGGATAAGTCTATTAACAAGAATCGTGCTCGTGCCCGTGTGGCTCCGTTGACCAATGCATTGATTGCTAACGTATGGGATGCCGGTTGGTTTGACCACGCTACCGGAAAAACCATCTGTAAGAAGATGAATATGCTGGACGAGATACGCCGCGAGCGTGCTTGCGAGCTCTTTGGTGAGGGCTTCCGTCTGGATGACTTGAAGCGCTGGGGTATTGCCCACATCAACCTGACCGGACAGAAACTGGGTCATAAGATTTTGGGTACTGCCTACGAGACCGAAAAGGCCAACGATGCTACTTACTTTGGTGAACCCTGCTATTATCCCGAGAAATATCCGTTGCTCTACGGTATTTACGAAGGAAGTGGACCGGACGATCCTGACTATGGACGTTCCATCGCTACTTTGGCAGGTAACTTGCTTTTCAGCCAACGCGACTATCTCTCTCCGATACCAAGAACACAAATGCGTCTGAATAGCCAGTTGAAGCAGAATCCCGGCTGGTAATCCCTGCTTGTTTATATTGCGATAAGAAAGTCTGATTGTCTTCTGCCTGGTTGCGGACAATCAGACTTTTTTCTTATTTTTGTCCGAACTCATTAAAATATATGATTATGAAACAAGTCATTCTTATTTTCATTTGTATGTTGGTGCAATCCGTCGGCTCGTTGTGTGCGCAGACCGAAAAGGACTCTGTACGTGTACTCTATATAGGGAACAGTTATACTTACTATCACGACTTGCCGCTCATGGTGCAGAAGATTGCCCGGAACATTGCAGTGGACCATCGGATGAACATTGCCTGGCAGGCTTATACCCCTGGTGGGTGTACATTTAAAAAGCACTTGCAACGGAAGGAGGAACAGGAAGCTATCCGGAAGGGGAACTGGGATTATGTGATTTTGCAGGAGCAGAGCGCCGCTCCCGCCAAGCCGACCGCCATTGTGCAACGGGAAACCTATTCGTATGCCCGCCAGCTGGACAGTCTGGTTCATGTGTACAATCCGCAGGCACATGTCATCTTTTATATGACGTGGGGACATAAAGACGGCTGTCAGGAGCCGCATGAAGCATATCCGTTGATAGATACGTATGAAGGCATGCAGGATCGGCTGATAACCAGTTATCTGGAAATGGCTTATCAGAACGATGCCTGGTGTGCACCGGTCGGGATGGCTTGGAAGCGTGTTCGGGCCGAGCGTCCCTATCAGTCGCTGTATTGGCCGGACGGTAGTCACCCCTCTGTCTTGGGAACCTACCTGGCAGCCAACGTAATCTTTTCCACTCTTTTTCAGCGTCATTATCAGACAACCTATACGGCAGACCTCGATGCCGAACTGGCGGAATACATACAGCAAGTGGCTCAGCAGACCGTGCTGGATAACCGGAGGCTGCTGAATCTTCCTCAATAACAAGCTGGCCGCCGCTAATCGGACATTTCTCATTGAGCGTACGGAGGAGCTTATTCGTAATAGTATATAAATTCAGGTTTCGGATTTTATCTTAACCTGCTATTTCCTTGTCTTACTGACTTTGGGTCGTTCTCTAAGCATGAGAACTACATTCTCACTGAATGAGAATTTCTTTCTCATGCCTATGAGAATCTTTTTCTCATAACTGTGAGAATAGTTTTCTCATACTTGTGAGAATAACTTTCTCATAGCTGTGAGAAACTGTTGAGACAAGAGCCTGTTGCGTAAAACCCAAGCAAGCAGTTGGAAGTAGGGCAGAGATTCATATACGCTCCTGTTGTGCTTTTGCCTAAAAAAGGTAGGTGGCTGTCTGCCTCCCCAAGTGCTGTGTATAAATGTGATAATAAAATAACCTATTTAACTGGTATCTTTTTTATGAAAGCAAATTTTCTTTTTCTCCTTTTTGTGTTCTTGTCGTGGCAAGTGCAATCGCAAGAGTATCCTAAATGTATCTTGCCGGGTGATTATCCCGATCCGAGCATTCTGCGCGATGGCAAGGATTACTACATGACACATTCTCCATTCTATTATGCGCCGGGCTTTTTAATCTGGCATTCTCAGGATTTGGAACATTGGGAACCCGTTTGTCGTGCCATGACGGAATGGCAAGGCTCTGCTATGGCTCCCGATTTGGTCAAGTATGGCGAACGCTATTATATCTATTATCCGGCGGCAGGTACCAATTGGGTGATTTGGGCCGACCGGATACAAGGCCCTTGGAGTGAACCTGTCGATCTGAAGGTGGGAGGCATTGACCCGGGACATATCGTAGATAAGGACGGAAATCGATTTCTTTATGTGTCTGAAGGCAAAGTCGTTCCTTTGTCGAAGGACGGACTTTCGGTCAGTGGCGAAGTGACGAAGGTGTATGACGGTTGGCCGATTCCCAAGCACTGGGTTACAGAAGGCATGTATCTGGAATCGCCAAAGCTGTTTTTCCACGACGGCTATTATTACCTGGTTTCGGCCGAAGGAGGAACAGCCGGTCCTGCTACAAGCCACATGATAGTAATGGCCCGTTCGAAAAGTGTGCTGGGACCGTGGGAAAACTCTCCGTACAATCCGCTGGTACATACGTATAGTGCAAACGACAATTGGTGGTCGAAAGGCCACGGTACGCTGGTTGATGACGTAAACGGCAACTGGTGGGTAGTCTATCATGCTTATGCCAACGGCTACCATACATTGGGAAGACAGACATTGGTTGAACCGATAGAATGGACTTCGGACGGCTGGTGCCGTACGGCAGAGAAACCGAGATCCCGTCTTGACAGTCAGTCTGATATAGAACACGGAATAAAGCTGTCGGACGATTTTGCCGGTCCGGAATTGGGAATGCAGTGGACCTTCTGGAAGGAGTATGCTCCGAAAGCATTGAAGTTCGACAAGAATACCCTGTGGCTGGATGCGAAAGGAAAAACACCAGCGGACGGACGCCTCTTGTTGGTGACAGCTGAAGACAAGAATTATGAGACTCAAGTCGACGTACAGACAGGCAAGGGAAACAAAGCCGGGCTGGTATTGTATTATAATGAGCAGGCTTATGCCGGTCTTGTTTCCGACGGTAAGGTGTTTACCGTCTACCGTCATGCAGATAAACCGGTGGAAGTCCCTAATACTGTCGGACGGAACTTCTCTGTCAAGATTAAAAATCAGGGAAATCATGTTTCTGTTTGGGTTAGTAAGGATCGGAAAGACTGGACTGCCATAGCCGAGGACATCGACGTGTCTGGCATGCATCACAATGTCTACAAAGGCTTCTATGCATTGCGAATCGGTCTGGTAAGTATGGGAAAAGGCGAAGCCGGATTCAGCCATTTCCGATATAAGAATGCGGTGCCGCAGGAAAAAAACATGAGTGCTTATCTGATGGTATTCCATAAGGATGAAACCCATGGGTTGTATATGGCAATCAGTCGCGACGGATATTCGTTTACGGCTTTGAATGGTGGAGAACCGGTATTGGCTGGTGACACTATTGCCAGCCAGCGGGGCATTCGCGATCCTTACATCTATCGTGGTCCGGACGGGGCGTTTTATCTTGCTATGACCGACTTGCATGTATTTGCGAAAAGAGACGGTTATCGGGATACAGAATGGGAACGTGATGGAAAACTTTATGGCTGGGGAAATAACAAAGGACTGGTTCTGATGAAGTCGTGGGACCTGATACACTGGAACCGTGCCAACATCCGTTTTGACAAACTGACCGCCGGACTGTCTGAGATAGGTTGTGCCTGGGCACCGGAAATCTGTTTTGACGAACAGAAAGGGAAATTGATGATATATTATACCATGCGTTTCCGTAATGAAAGGAATAAGTTGTATTATGTATATGTAAACGATGATTTTAATCAGATAGAGAGTTTGCCTCAATTGCTTTACGAGTATCCCGATGAAAACATTTCGGCCATAGATGGAGATATAACACAGGTGGGCGACCGCTATCATCTGTTCTATGTAGCACATGATGGGACACCGGGTATCAAGCAGGCGGTATCAGACCGTATCAACGGAGGATACAGATACGATTCTAAATGGTACGATTTTGAGCCCAAGGCTTGTGAGGCACCGACCGTATGGAAACGGATCGGAGAGGAGAAATGGGTATTGATGTATGATGTATACAGCGTTACACCACATAATTTCGGATTTACGGAAACAACCGATTTTGTAACGTTTAAAAATCTGGGACGGTTTAATGACGGTGTGATGAAGTCGACCAATTTCAATGCTCCCAAACATGGAGCTGTCATTCATCTGACGGCGGACGAGGCTGACCGTCTGGAACTGTACTGGAAAGAGAATGGAAGAAAATTTGTTCCGTCCAGGGATAATGTGATGATAAAATAGAAGGAATACAGGTTCCTGAAAAAGTAAGATTGGTTGTTTATAATGGAAGTTCATTCTATATCATTCTCTGATATTTCTTTAAGCTTGTTTGGTAATTTTTGTTTTTTCATTCGTATTTATCTATGCAGATTAAATATAAGTGAGTTTATAAGTTCGTTGTATTTTAATTTTAAAAAGCTGAATACTTGGAAAAATATACATTGAGATATGAAAAGAATAGGATTATTTCTGTGGACATTGGCTACTGCCACTGCATTATGGGCCGGTGAAGAGAAAGACTTGCAACTTGCTTCGCCCGACGGAACACATCGTATCGCTTTCTGGCAGAAGACAGTGTCGCCGGGAGTCAACGAACTGTGTTACCGGGTGGATTATAAAGGAAAAACGGTGCTCGGTGAGTCGCGTGCCGGACTCGATATGGACAACCGTGTGTGGGAAATGGCGCTTGGCGAACGTAGCCTGAAGCAACCGGACTGCTGGATGGACAATCTGGAAGTCGACTCGGTGAGTTATTTCCCTTTGGCCGACCGTACCTGGCATCCGCTTTATGGGGAACGAAGCACGGTGCGCGACTGTTACCGTTCGGCTACAATGTATCTTTCGAAGAAAGACGGATCGCAATACCGGCTGAATATCGAAGTAAGGGCTTATAACGAGGGAATTGCTTTCCGCTATTATTTTCCGGAGCATCCGAAAGCCATTTTCCACAAGGTGGTGGCCGATCTGACGGAATATACTTTTCCGGCCGGAAGCATGGCATGGGCCGAAGAGTGGGCGCAGGCACGGTTCGAACGTTTAGCCGTAGGGGATATCCGACGTCCGGTAGAAAGAGCACTGACATTGGAACTGCCCGGAGGAATATGGGCTGCCCTGACCGATGCCGATGTGGATGACTGGTGTCTGACCAAGTTTGTCGCTTCGGAAGAGAAGAGCAACACGCTTACTTCTGTCATGTACAGTCCTGTGGACATCGTGACCTACTATGCCACACCCTGGAAAGTGATTATGGCAGCCGACCGTCCGGGCGACCTGCTGGAGCATAACGACATCATACAGAATCTGAATCCTCCCTGTGCAATAGCCGATGCCGACCAGTGGGTGAAGCCGGGCAAAATTATGCGTGAAACAACTATTACGACCGAAGGAGCCATAGCCACCATCGACTTCTGTGCGGAGCACCGCATTCCCTACATGCTGTTCGACTGGAAGTGGTACATGCCCTGCACTTCGCACGATGGCGATGCTACAAAGGTAGTGCCCGAAGTCGACATGCCGCGTGTGGTGGCTTACGGCAGGGAAAAAGGTGTAGGCATCTGGCTGTACGTCAACCAGCACGCACTGATGAAACAGGCACGCGAACTTTTTCCGTTGTTGCGCGAGTGGAGCATTGTCGGTGTCAAGTCGGGCTTTGTGCAGTATGCCAGCCATCGCTGGGCCACGTGGTTGCACGACCTGGTTCGTCTGGCTGCCGAGAATCATTTGTTGATGAACATTCACGACGAGTTCCGTCCTTCGGGTTTCAGCCGTACGTATCCGAATCTGCTGACACAGGAAGGTATCTGTGGCAACGAGGAGTTTCCCGACGCTACGCACAACACCATCCTTCCTTTCACCCGCATGATAAACGGAGCGGCCGACTATACAATCTGTTACTACGACAAACGGCTGAAGAACACACATGCCCATCAGCTGGCTGCGTCGCTGATCTTTTACAGTCCTTTGCAGACGATTTTCTGGTACGACCGTCCTTCCTTCTATCAGGGCGAACCCGAGATAGAATGGTTCGAACATCTTCAGACGGTGTTCGACGACTCCAAAGTGCTTTCGGGTGAGCCGGGAAAAGGCATCGTGATGGCGCGACGTAAGGGAGAAGAATGGTTTGTAGCCGCCATGACCAACAACGAAGGTTCGCAACAGACAGTAGACCTTTCGTTTCTGGACAAAGGCAAGCCGTATCTGGCCTATATTTATACCGATGGCGGGGAAGAGGTAAAGACGCGGACACACGTGCGGTGTACTTATTTGCTGGTAGATGCCTCGCAACGTCTGCATTTCACCTTACAGCCCCGTGGCGGAGCTGCCATCCGTCTGGTGCCGGCCACAGGGGAAGAGACCGGGAAGTATAAGAAGTATCGGAAGAACATGAAACTGTAACGGAACGGACGGTTTGTTCGATGCTGGTTTTATTTGTATGCGGCGTTGAGTGTCCGGGCTTTGTTATTCGTATTATATCGTGTAAGGATGCTGAATAGAGCAGATATGAGGAGGGGCTGACTTTTAGGCACGGATTACACGGAATATACGGGGAAAGAAGAAGAATAATCCGTGAATTCCCGTGTAATCCGTTCCTAAAGGAAAGTGATTCTTTATTTTGACACATCCCCGGATGACATCAGACACAGAACAATTTTAGAGATAACAGAATATGAAAAGACTGATAATGGTACTGGCCCTGTTGGGTAGTTGGCAAATGAATGCGGAAGCACAATACGTATCGGACGTATGGGTGTCCGATCAGTCGGACGGAACGTATGTCAATCCGGTGCTTCATGCCGATTATTCTGACCCCGACGTGTGTGCGGTAGGCGATGACTTCTACATGACGGCTTCCAGCTTTCAGTGTACACCGGGTTTGCCTATTCTGCACTCCAAGGATCTGGTCAACTGGCAATTGGTCAACTATGCCCTGAAGGAGGTAGAACCGAAGGATTTTTACCGCAAACCACAGCACGGAAAAGGAGTCTGGGCGCCCTGCATCCGCTATCATAACGGCGAATTCTACATCTATTGGGGCGATCCGGACTGGGGAATCTTTATGGTGAAGACCAAAGACCCTAGGGGCGAGTGGGAGAAACCGGTACTGGTGAAAGCCGGTCGGGGAATGATTGATCCTTCGCCTTTATGGGACGAGGACGGAAAGGTGTATCTGGCTCATGCCTGGGCAGGCAGTCGGGCTGGATTCAACAGCATCATTACCATTTGCGAGATGAATGCGGAAGGTACGCAGGTAATTGGCGAACCGGTACTGGTGTTCGACGGTAACGACGGAGTGAACCATACGGTGGAAGGCGCAAAATTCTATAAAAACAATGGGTATTACTATATATTGGCTCCGGCAGGCGGAGTGGTTGAAGGCTGGCAGATAGCCTTGCGCTCGAAACATGTGTATGGTCCGTACGAATCGAAAATCGTCATGGCACAGGGAAGTACCGACATTAACGGTCCGCATCAGGGAGGCTGGGTGAAAACCCGCTCCGGTGAGTCGTGGTTCGTGCACTTTCAGGATAAAGGTGCGTACGGACGTGTTATCCATCTGAACCCGGTGGAGTGGAAAGACAATTGGCCTGTCATCGGGACAGACAAGGATGGCGATGGTTGTGGCGAGCCGGTGAAGCGGCATCGCAAGCCGGATGTAGGACGCAACTGGCCGGTACAGACTCCGGTGGAAAGTGATGAGTTCGATTCGCACAAGCTGGGACTGCAGTGGGAGTGGCATGCCAATTATCAGGATTGTTTTGGCTTTACTTCCGATCTGGGATATATTCGTATTTACTCGCACATCCTGTCGGAGCACTTCGTGAACTGTTGGGAGGTTCCCAACCTGCTGTTGCAGAAGTTTCCGGCCGAGGAGTTTACTGTCACCACAAAACTGAAGGTATCGGCCAAGGACGACGGACAGCAGTCGGGCCTGATAGTGATGGGTTGGGACTATTGCCGCATCGGTGTGGAAAAGCAGGGAGAAGCATTTGTGCTGAAGCAAACCGTCTGCAAGGATGCCGAACAAGGGACACCAGAGACGGTTGTTACCTTGGCCGAAGTACCGGTGAGCCGGAAGTTTGAGGCCGGACTGCATCCCAACTACGAGCGTGATATTTTTCTGCGTGTGCAGGTAGGCAAGGGAGCTGTATGCCGCTTCTATTACAGCCTCGACGGCAAGAAGTTTATGCAGGCAGGGGCACCGTTTACGGCCCGGCAGGGGAAATGGATCGGTGCCAAGCTAGGCCTGTTCAGCGTTACTCCTTATGGCAAGGAACGTGGCTGGGTAGACGTTGACTGGTTTCGTGTGAGTAAATGAAAGATATATAAAGATTAAAGTTTGAAAAAGGTATGAAGAATTTAGTTTTTGGGATGAGCATGGGGATGTTTCTGCTGGCGGCTTGCTCGGTTTCCGACCGTACATTCAGTGCGGACAATGAGTTGGACTATTGCAGCCGTCAGGTAGAACGTACGCTGAAAGACCTGAAGGATGAAAACGGAGTGACGGATTACACGATGATGCCCCGTAATATTCTGCAAGGTGAAACACGATGGAACTGCCGTAAGGCAACCAGCGAAGAATGGTGCAGTGGTTTCTGGCCCGGTGTGCTGTGGTACGATTATGAGTATACGCAGGACGAAAGCATCCGTCAGGAAGCCGAGAAGTTTACGGCTTCGCTGAAGTTTCTGTCCGAGAAACCGGCCTACGATCATGATCTGGGTTTTCTGGTATTTTGCAGCTATGGCAACGGCTATCGTTTGACCCGCAATCCGGAGTACAAACAGGTGATTCTGGATACAGCCGATACGTTGGCCACTTTGTTCCGCCCCAAAGCAGGCACCATACTGTCGTGGCCGCGCAATGTGCAGATGTTTGGCGGATATAACACGATTATGGACAACATGATAAATCTGGAACTGTTGTTCTGGGCATCGAAAAACGGAGGCAACCCTTACCTGGCCGACATAGCGATATCGCATGCCGACCGTACCATGAAGTATCAGTTCCGTCCGGACTATACGTCCTATCATGTGGCTGTATACGACACGCTGAGCGGTGAATTCCTGCGCGGAGTGACTCACCAGGGTTACGGAGACAACACCATGTGGGCACGTGGACAGGCATGGGCCATCTACGGTTTTACGGTGATGTATCGAGAGACGAAAGATGTTCGTTATCTGGACTTTGTGCAGAAAGTAGCCGATGTTTACCTGTCGCGCCTTCCGGAAGATGCTGTACCTTATTGGGATTTCGACGATCCGTCCATTCCCGAGGCTCCGCGTGACGCGTCGGCTGCCGCGGTGGTTGCTTCGGCTTTGTTGGAGTTGTCCACTTACTTGCCGGCCGAACGGGGAAGTGCGTACAAGGATTCTGCCGTGCGGATGCTGACCAGCCTTAGCTCGGAGAAGTATCAAAGCAGGAAGACCAATACAGCCTTTCTGCTGCATTCGACAGGGCACTGGCCTGCGAAGTCGGAGATAGATGCTTCCATTATTTATGCAGACTATTATTACATCGAGGCTTTACTGAGGCTGAAGAAACTGGAAGAGGGGAAACCGCTGTTCTGAAAGATGCCTTTCTGAGGCTTCTGGAGGGGGTGGTGAGCCACACAAGTACGGCTCGTGAACAACACAAGTACGGCTCGCGAGCCATGCAAGTGTCGCTCACGAGCCGTACAAGTGTTTTATAAAAGGGGTATCTGTACCTTATTTCCGACTGAGTTCGTCGCGGACTACAGCCATCATTCCTTCGACTTGGGCCAGGGCCAGCATACGTCCGTGGAAGGAGTATCCCGGATTGTAGCCTTTGTCTTCGTCGCCCAGCATGGTGCGTCCGTGGTCTACGCGCATGGGCAGTGCGGGGTTCTCCTGCTCGAAGATGCGGATCAGGTCGATCAGATGTCCGCGTCCTTCGAGGTGCGAGCTTTCGATGAAGTTGCCGCCCGGCATGGCTTTGGTACTGCGCAGGTGCACAAAGTGGGTACGCTTGGCAAACTTGCGGGCCAGTTCGCGGGTGTCGTTCTGTTCGCCTGCACTGAGCGAGCCGGCGCAGAAGGTCAGTCCGTTGTGCGGATTGTCCACAGCTTGCAGGAACCATTCGATGTCGGCCTCGTCCGTTACGATGCGTGGCAGACCCAGCACCTGGAAGGGAGGATCGTCGGGGTGAACGCACATGTTGACACCGTATTCATCGCACACCGGCATAACGGCTGCCAGGAAGTAGCGCATGTTCTCGCGCAGGGCATCGCGGTCGATGCCTTTGTACAAAGCCAGCAGGTTGCGGAAGATGTTCACGGGGTTCTTGTCGCCTTCCTTGATGTTGCCGTTGACGAAGCCTTGTGTCTTGACGATGATGGTATCAATCAGTTCGTCCTTTTCGGCTTCGGTAATGGTTTTGTCCAGTTCGGCCACCTTCTGCAATTCTTCGGCGGTATAGTCGGCTTCGGCTCCTTCGCGTTGCAGAATCTTGACGTCGAAGTAGGCAAAGCGGATGCGGTCGAAGTAAAGGGAAGAAGTCCCGTCGGCCCAAGGGTGTTGCAGGTCGGTGCGTATCCAGTCGATGACCGGCATGAAGTTGTAGCATACGGTCTTGATGCCGGCCTTGCCCAGATTGGCCAGACTTACTTTGTAGTTTTCAATCAGTTGTTCCCGTTCGGGACCGGCGTATTTGATAGCCTCGCATACGGGCAGGCTTTCTACCACCGACCAGCGCAGGCCGTGCGCTTCGATGTAACTTTTCAGGTCGTTGATGGCCTCCAGGGTCCAGATTTCACCGTTGGGCACATCGTGCAGAGCGGTGACAATACCTTCTACGCCAATCTGGCGCAGCATATCGAGCGTGATTTTGTCTTTCTTACCAAACCATCTCCAAGTCTTTTCCATACTATATTATATTTATTGTTTTGTGGGTTTAACGCTGCAAATATAATCACAGTTTTCTAAAGTCAGTCATCTTACGGTGGCTATCTTTATCTGTTGCGGTTCAGCAGTTCTCCCGAAGGACATTCGTAGTTGCTGATACCGAGTTGTACTTTCTCCAAGTCGTCCAACTCGTGTATGGGGCGTTCGATGTCGTAGGGTATGGGCATTTGCGAGAATTGTTGGAAGTAGAGCAGACAAGCGTCTTTCCACCAGACGGCATCGCGTGCCTGGATTTTCAGGCGCGACTGTACATCCTTGAAGCAGTCTGCATCGACGAATGCCTCGGCTTTGTCCCATGTCTTCTGGAACTCTTTGACCTGTTGCACACCGGCATCGTAGTGGCGGCACAATTCGTCCCAAAGGGTACGACCGCTCTTCATTGTGTGCCTCCAGGGTACGTGGTGGAACCACAGCAGGTATTCTTCGGGACAGGTGGCGAGGTTGTTGTAGAGACGGGCCAGCGAGTCGGGATATTGTGCTACGGCATTGCTGCCTGTCGAGCTGCGGTCGAAGCCGATGCCTTGTGCGTCGGCCTTGTGATAATAGCTCGGCAGCCAGTCGGCGCGCGCACCGGGCACCTGGCACCAGGGCTCGGGACCATAGTGGTGTCCCCAGGCAAAGAGGTGATGCAGGCCAAGCGGCATCATGTAGTCAACGACGGCTTCGCGGCTTTCGAGCATCATCTTCTTCAGGTCGGCATGAATCGGGCTGATATCCGTTACTCCTTCCTTATAAATAGTTTGCTTCAGCCATTCGTCTGCAATTTCGTCGGAACCGAGTTGCGGATTCCATGCCAGACGGCCGAAGGCGTACCAGTTGGCTTGCGCAAAGGGATATCCGCACCAGTTGGCGTCCGTACCGATGTTGCTGACTCCGGCAATGGCTTTCAGCGAAGTGGCCGGTACAAAGCGGAAGAACTCTGCCCACATGGGAGCCAGATAGGCAATGTGGTTGGAGTGTCCCAGATACTCCTGCGTAATCTGGAATTCGGCCATCAGGGGCGTATGCTCCATACTGCCGAACAGCGGGCTGTAGGGTTCGCGTGGCTGGAAATCGACCGGGCCGTTTTTGACCTGCACGATGACGTTCGGGCGGAACTGTCCGTCCAATGGCTGGAATTCGAGATAGGCCTGTTTGGCGCGGTCGGCATCCGAAGGACTGTAAACGAAAGCGCGCCACATGACGATGCCTTTATAAGGTTTCAGGGCATCGGCCAGCATGTTGGCACCTTCGGCATGCGTGCGTCCGAAGTCGCAAGGGCCGGGCTGCCCTTCGGAGTTGGCCTTCACTAAGAATCCGCCGAAGTCAGGGATCAGTTTGTAGATTTCTTTGGCTTTGTTTTTCCACCAGCGGATGACTTCTTTGTCTAAAGGATCGGCGGTGGGCAGGCTGTCGAGTACCATGGGCGAGGCAAAGTTGACGGACAGATATACCCGTATGCCATACGGGCGGAAGACGTCGGCTAGGGCTTTTACCTTTTGCAGGTATTCAGCAGACAATATTTGTGGAGATGCGTTTACGTTGTTGAGCACTGTGCCGTTGATGCCGATGGAGGCATTGGCGCGTGCATAGGCTTCATAGCGGTCGGAAAGTGTGTTGGGCAGTTCGTCCCAGTTCCAAAGGGATTTGCCGGCATATCCGCGTTCGATGGTGCGGTCCAGATTGTCCCAATGGTTGAGGATGCGGAGCTGATAGACAGGGTTTTCGATGATTTCGTTGTCTGTTTTCAGGTCGTTGCTCTGAAGGGCCTGCAATCGGAGCAGATGATAGGCTCCGTACAGTAGGCCGGTTTCGCCGGGCGAAGTAATGGTCAGTCCGTCCGAAGTGTGCCGGATGCGGAATCCGTCCTTGTCCAACTGCTTGTCTTTTTTCAGCTCAAGGGTTACAGGGGCTCCTTGCCATGCCTGTTGCAGTTCCCGGATAGCAAGGTCGATGGTAGGCGATTGCTTGTTGGCTGTGACTTGTGCATGCGCATTCTGTGGTTGCCGGAGCCACAGACGGCTTCCGTCTTCGGCCTGCAAGATCGAGAATGAGGACAACAGGAGACCTATAAGAAGATAGATTTTATGTTTCATGCTTTTGTATCATTAAGGATTGGTTTACCAAACAGAGAGTGCATAGCTTCTTTCGGTCACAGGCAGTTTTCCGGATGGCCGGCTGAAGTTATGCACTCTTATATATTACTGACAGGGACGTCTGCTTATTCGCCTCCTCCGTCGATGGTCAGGATGCGGCCGTTTTCGTCGTACTCCAGTTCGCACACTTTCAGGCTGCGGAGCCATGACTTTCCGCCTGAGGGCACACTGTCGTGATGGAACAGATACCACTTACCTTTGTATTCTACGATGGAGTGGTGGGTTGTCCAACCAACAACAGGCGTCAGGATAACTCCCTGGTAGGTAAAGGGACCGTAAGGATTGTCACCAATGGCATAGCACAGCATGTGAGTATCGCCTGTAGAGTAAGAGAAGTAGTATTTGCCATTGTACTTGTGCATCCAGCTGGCTTCGAAGAAGCGGTGCGGGTCGTTGGCTTTCAGCGGCTCGCCGTTTTCGTCTACTACCAGTACCGGACGTGGTTCTTCGGCAAATTGAAGCATGTCTTTGCTCAGCTTAACCACGCGGCTTGGCAATGCAGGCTGGTCGCCTTCGGGCAGTTCGGGGATTTCCAAGGCTTTGTTGTCCTTGTAGCGTTGGAGTTGTCCGCCCCAGATGCCGCCGAAATACATGTAGTAATCTTCCCCTTCTTTCAGTACGGCAATGTCGATACTGTAGCTGCCGCGGATAGGATCGGGCTGGGGAATGAACGGACCTTCGGGACGGTCGCCGATGGCTACACCGATACGGAAGATATCGGTCTTGTCCTTCAGCGGGAAGTACAGGTAATACTTGCCGTCTTTTTCGGCCACATCGCTGTCCCACAGCTGGCGGCCAGCCCAAGGAATGTCGGCAATGTCGAGTGCCTTGCCATGGTCGATAACTTCGCCGTGCATGGGATCGTCGGTCGAAAGTACGTGGCTGTCCTTCATTACATATTGGTCGCCGTTGTCGTTTTCAACATTGGCGCATTCCCAATCGTGCGAAGGGTAAATGTAGATACGGTCGTTGAATACATGTACCGATGGGTCGGCCATGTAGTCGGCCGGGAATAAGTATCTTTTTTCTTTTTCCATAATGCGTTGTTTTTAAAGGTTATTTTGGTTGGTTTTCAGTTGTCTTGTTTTCGTTTATCAGTTCTTTCAGGAATGGTTTCATCTCGTAGTTGCGGTCGAACAGCAGGGGATATTCCTTGCGTCCGCGTACCGGGAAATTGTTTTTCCAGGAATCACCATCGCTTACTCCCCAGGCAGTTACACGCTCTACGATGTCGGCATGTTTCAGGAAGAGGTTGAAGAATGCTTTCATGCGTGCGTTCCATACGGCGGATACCGAGTCGGGCAGAGCTTCAGGATAAGGGTTCATCGCTTTTCGGAAAGTAACTGTATCCGAGATATTGGCACTCCGTTTTACAGTAGGCAGGGCACTCATGTCCCATTCTGTAATCATTACCTTTACGCCGGTTTCTGCAAAGGCGAGCATACTTGCTTCGAAATCTTCTATGGTAGGATAGTCCATTCCCATGTGTCCCTGCATACCTACAGCATCAATGCGAAGACCTTTTGCTTTCAGCGAATTTACCAGTTTGACTACAGCATCACGTCGTTCGGGAACGTTCATTCCGTAATCGTTGTAATATAACTCAGCATCGGGGTCAGCTTCGTGGGCATATTGGAAAGCGAGGGGAATGTATTCTTCGCCCAATATTTCATAGAATTTGGTTTTACGATAGGAGCCATCTTCTTCAATGGCTTCATTAACGACGTCCCATCCTTTGATTTTTCCTTTGTATCGGGTAACAATAGTAGTAATGTGATCTTTCATCCGTTGCTTCAGCACCTCGGCCGATACGTTGTTTCCTTTCTGATCGACACAGAACCAGGGTGCAAGCTGCGAATGCCAGATGAGGCAGTGTCCGATGATGGCCATGTTATTCTCTTGTCCGAATTTTACAAACTGGTCAGCTTGCTCGAAGTTGTAACGGTCTTCTTCGGGATGGATATTGGCACTCTTCATGCAGTCTTCTGCCACAATCGAATTGAAGTGCTTTTTGATGATTTTCACTGAGGCTGTATCTACTTCTGACGACTGGCGGACGTTGACAGCTACGCCTACCAGAAAATTATCGCCAAAAACATCTTTCAAAGCAGGCTCTTCCGTAATAGTTGCCTGTTTCCCATTGCCGCAGGAAACTACTAGCATAGATGCAAACAATGTTAAAATAACATGCGTAATTTTCATGATACGATAAAATTATAATTAGTTAAATTGGTGAGTACCTTTCTCTTGTTTACTAGGCTGTTTTATTTATGACGCAATTCGATTTCTTTATTTATTTCATCGATCTTCTCGTCGCTCAGCTCGTACTTGGAAATGATGAACATAGCCAGAGCCAACAGAATAGCAGGAATAACGGCTACCAGCCAAAGGATGCCTTGTTCTGCAAAAGGAGATTGGCTGACAGCATTTTCCTGATCGAAACCTACATATGCCAATACCAGTCCGGGCACTACACCTCCCAATGCCATACCGGCCTTGTAGAAGATTCCGGTCAGGGCGTTGACAATGCCTGATATACGTTTGCCGGTAGTATATTCTCCATATGAGATTACTTCGGGTACAAGCGCCCACATGTATCCGGTAGCTACGATAACACCTGTTGACTTGATGAACTGTGCTACATAAACCAGCCAGATTTGAGTTTTCAGCGATGGAGTCATCGATATCACATAAAGCATGGCCATACCGATAATGGCGACGGATAAGAATACATTGAACATGGCACGCTTTCCGATTTTCCGTTTAATCCAGGGAACCAGTGGCATGAAAATGAAAGCCGGAATAGAACCTAATGCCATGAAATTGGCCATCTGGTCACTGGTACCTTTTACATTATAAATCATGTAATAGGATCCTGCTGAGTTGCCTACCGCCATCATGGCAAATGCTGTGATGAAGAAGAATGCCAGTACACGCAGAGGCTTGTTGCGTTTGAACTCGACCCAGAGGTCGGATACCTTTACGTTTTCGGTTTCTTTGGCATCCATAACGACACGCTCGCGGCATTGTGTGAAGCAGAATATGAGCAGAGCCAGTCCGACTATGCCATAAATGGTCATTGTGATGAACCAGGCATGGGCACTGGTTGTAGTATTGGTCATTCCGTCTGGTGAAATGGCTGCTACAATTTTGGGAATACCATAAGCTACCGCCAGTCCGCCAGTGTTGGCCAGGAACATACGCACACTGGTCAATGTCGTGATTTCGTCGGTGTCGCGAGTCAGCGATGCGTTGAGGGCACCATAAGGTACATTGATTAATGTATAAAGCATGGACAGTCCTACATAGGTAATGTAAGCATAAACCAAAGAGCCGGAGAAACCGTTCCAAAAGCAAAGAATGGCAAAGCCTGTGAGGGGAATACCTGCCAATACCAGATAAGAACGGTATTTACCCAGCGGGGGATTGTGCTTGTCGACAAAAGCACCTACCAGAGGGTCCCATAAAACATCGACTACGCGAACTATCAGGAACATAAAAGCTGCCACTTCGGGTTTCAAACCGTATACGTTGGTATAAAATATCAGCAAGTACATGCAGACTGTCTGATAGATAAGGTTTTGGGCTAGGTCTCCCGAGCCGAATCCTATGCGTTGAAGCCAGGAAAGTTTGTAGAATCCTTTTGATTCTTCGTTTGTTTTTGCAATAGATTCCATAGATATTTATTTTTTAGTATTTGCACTGTTTATTTTTTGTCGTCGGTTTGTTTTAAGGCTGCATCTGCCACACGCTCACCCAATGTTTTCTTGTTTAATGGGTGGATATCATTCCATTCGCCTAAATCGCTGTTTTTGATGAGAGTTGTATGAGTGTTCTGTTTGGCAGCCTTGGCTTGTTCCTGTCTCATCTCGGCCCAGGCTTTGCGTCCGTCAATATCGTCTTTGGAAAGGAAGTCTGCCAATTCGACGATATAGAACGGCAGGTCCTGGCGGTTGAAAGTGCGTCGCCAGTCTGCTATCATGGCTGTCAGCAAAGATGCATATTCGTTACGCCGTGATACGTTCGATTCTCCCTGATACCATATTACTCCGTTGAAAGTATAGTTTTTTAAGGGGGCTATCATGGCGTTGTACAGGCAAACTGGCTTGTAGCAGAAGAACATCATGCTTGGTGCATTGGGCATGGGAGCACCAAGACGGTATTTCCATGTACCTTCCAGGCTGATTTCTTCGTTTTGTCCTTCTGAGGGAATAATGATCTTGTATGGCTTTTCCGGAACAAAGCTCGGTTGTCCGCCGTTGCTGATGAGGCGGACGGTAACATTGTTCTTGCCGGCTTTCAGTAATCCGGCAGGTATTTTGTATATACGTGGCGGATATTGATAACCTGTTGTTCCGACAAACTGTCCATTGACATAGACCGAATCGGCATCAACAATACAGCCTAAACGCAGGATAGCTTCCTTGCCGCTATAATTTTGTGGTATATCAACGTCTTTGCGTAACCAATGTGAGCCGCCTATGGGATTTAGTCCGTTGTTGCCCCAGTCGGCAGAAAACATGTCGACGTTTTTCCAATGGCTGTCGTCGTAATCGGTGGCATACCATGGAGTAGATTCGTGCAAACCGGCATCACCCAAATAAAGCGACCGATTCCAACGGCTGAAGTTTTCACTTTCTACCTTTTTTATATGTGCACAGAAAGCGTCGTCTTCGTATTGACGTTTATCGTTAATGTACAGTGGAAATTCTTTCAGACCTTCTTCACTGATCCATGCTTCAACAGGAGTGCCGCCCCAGCTTGAATTGACAAGTCCTACCGGAATGCCATTCTTCTCGTAGGATGCTTTGGCAAAGAAGTAGGCCAAGGCAGAGAATTGCATCACATTCTGTTGATTCAGTGCTTTCCAGCTTGTTTGAGGTGTGTCTTCCTGCGGTGCATGGAAATTGTATACTTTGGGAATGATGATGTGGCGAATCTTATCGTTGTTGTAAGATGCAATTTCTTCGGCAAACATATCGGTAACCCGACTGACAGGTAATTCCATATTGGATTGCCCGGAGCAAAGCCATACATCACCTATCAGAATGTCTTTGATTTCGATGTCGTTTACTGACATGAGATAGGGGCCTCCTGCTTTCATGGGAGGAAGTGTAATGCTCCATTTTCCGGAATTGTCGGCTGTTGCAGTAAATGTGTCTTTTAGTTTACCACCTTTTGTTATAGAAGGAAGGGCTATTTTTACGTTGTCAGCCGATTTTCCTTTTAAGAATCTGACTGTGACGGTTTCGCCCGCATCGGCAGTTCCCCATACTTTGACGGTTTGTTCGCGTTGCAACACCATACCGTCGGAAATAAGAGCAGGCAACTTCACCTTTGCTTCTGCCATTGAGGCAGAGCAAAGGCAAAGTAACACTGCAACTCCTAACCTAAACTTAATATAAACTTTATTTTTATGCATGTTTCTTATATATTTTACTTGTTTGTTATTCGTATTCGTATAATTTTACATGTAATATTTTGAAGTCCCCAACACTAATACGGACATGACGACCTTGGTGGGTCTGATCGCCGTTTAAGCGGCGAATATACCCGAAACTACCGTCAGGATTGATTTGGATTTCATCAACGGAACCGAGTCCACAGCGTTTTCCTTGGAACTTCTTTGATTCAGTGTAGCTGTGTTGCTCGTTTTCACCTTTTAGTTTGAAGCCATCTTCGCCTAACAGTTCTTTGGCGTTTCCGGATGCCTTTTCTGTACTTTTAGCAAATTCTACAACGATTCCACTGCCGGCTACAATATATTCTTTGCTACTTAATTTGAATATGATGCCTCCACCTTCGGGCCATTTGCTTCCATCGGTAGCTCTCGGATCCCACGGCAGGGTGAAATAGTGACGACATGTAATGACCAGATCGTTATTGTGCAGAATACGTTCTTTATTTTCCTGGTCAAACAGCAGTCCTTTCATGACTCCTTTTCCTTGGTATTGGGTGAGTAAGGGCATCATTTCCTTTAATTTGCCATAGCTTTGTACTAAAGGAGCCTGCTGTGAGTCACTTCCATCCTCGATGGAGAAGGGGCTGAAGCCTATGGCATCGTGTTCGCCAAATACATAGAATGCTCTTACACCATCATCGTCTGCCAGTCGGATTTCTGGAATGAAAAGTGGATTGTTGTGCAGATGGTATTGGGCAACCCAATCCTTGAATCCATTATCGTAAAGGTCAGGGGCAAGAATGTCAATAGATGGTGCACCGCAGTGCCATATATCAATAAGGTGTGCCAGCGGACCGGCTGAAGGATATTCTCCCGGTTGGCGGCCACGACTGTTCATCGCTGCATTGACATATAAAGGTACGTTGTATATGGAACGTGCTGTTTGGGCCAGTTCTTCTACATAGTTGGCATAGTGCCATGCCATAAAGATTTCGTCCGTATAGATATCTGAACCAAAAACTGCTTGCCAATTACCTTGTCGGGGACAGCCTTGTGCTTCCCATTTTTTCAGCATCTGCGGATGAAGCTTTTTCTTGTTCTTTTGCAGGTAATTCATTAATTTCTCTGGAACCGGTGCCTGGAAAGCTTGATTAGCAGCTTGGGAATAGTCGCGTGCGCTCTCAAGCATACCTATTTCATTTTCAATTTGAATCATGATGACTGTTCCATGTGTTTTATCCACATCGGCTATGTGTTTCATCCATTCAGTGAAAGCCCGGTTGTCTGCCTGACGGACATTGTCGGAAAAGGCACTTGCTATTTCTAACGGCTTACCGTTTTGAGTAATGGCTCGCGGATATTTATTATAGTTTGTCTTGAACCATAGTGGTGTGTAGCAGCTCATGGAGTTTTTCCATGCTCCAAACCACAGGAATATTATTTTCAGATTGTTTGCCCGAGCCTGTTCGATGGCCTTATCGGTCAGGGTAAAATCATATTGTCCTTCTACGGGTTCTATTAAATCCCAGTAGGCAGGAACAAGTACAGTATTTAATCCCATCCGTTGGAGTTTCGGAAAGATACGCTCAATGTCTTGTGTACAGGCTGCTGAAGAATTACCCAGTTCACCTCCTAATATAAGGAAAGGTTTTCCCTCGACAAGGAGTTGAGTGAATGTATCTTCCCTGTGTAAAGAACTTTTCTGCGCGGATAAGGTTGCCGACAACAGAATGAAAAGGAGGAGTAGGGTTGTCTTTTTCATGGTGATACAGGTATCAATTTTAATGTTATCTCTGTTTACAAAGATACGAATCAGCTTTGTATTTCATTTCAAATAATGTATCATAAACATTCCTATAGGTAACATACACTTTATTCTACGTTACATTTTCTTGTATATAGAGTACATTCGGCTTAAAAGTCGTGTTTTATATAGGATGTTACCATTGCTATAGTTATTGTATTCGAAGTGTATATCAATATTAGAAAAATATGCTTGTTGAAGCAGGTAAAATAGTGGGCTGATGTAGCTATTTTTCTTTTTAGGGGCTTTTATCCTGGCCTGTTTTTTATTATGGATGAATTTATTACCTTTTTAGTAAGTGAAATATGGCAGGATTATCTAATTTTAGGCTACTATCTGGGTATCTTATTAGGCTAATGATATGCTATTTTTGAGTATATGTGTTTGTCGTTTGCGTTGATTTCAGATCCATTTTGTGCTTGTCTTTTGTGGAAAAGTTATAATTTTGGTGGATAAACTTTAGTCTACGTTACATAATCTTTCTTCCATGTAACATTTGTGTTTTTTAATGTTTCAATATTGGTGAAATGCATTATCTTTGAACGATTTTTATAGATATCACAAACCTTATACCATGAACCAATATATTCGTATTATTCTCTTTGTAATATTCTTTTGCACTCCTTTTGTGCCTGGAATGGCACAAACCGGTCGTTTTTATTCTATGGAAAGCGGATTGTCCAGCAGCCTGGTGAATAAGCTTCTGCAAGACAGCCGTGGTTTTGTATGGATTGCAACAGAATACGGTTTAAACCGTTTTGATGGTATACGCTTTACCAATTACAAGCACATTCCCGGTGATTCTACTTCTATTAAAAATAACTATGTGCATACGTTGTTTGAAGACAGTCGGAAAAATCTGTTTGTAGGCTGTATTGATGGGTTGATGAAGTATGATCGTGACACTGATACATTCATCGAAATACCCATGATGCGTGGTGGTCGCAGAGTATATCCGCACGTGACTCAAATGCGTGAATTGCGCAATGGCGAAATCTGGATTACTACAACCGGTCAAGGTATGTTTCGCTTAGATATTCAGGGAGATAAGGCTCTGTCTTTGGATAATATATTGCATCAGGCCAATTACAACTATCAGCAGAACTTTTATGAGGATTCCAACAGTAATATATGGATTGGTACTGAAGGAAATGGTTTAATTTGCTATTTACCGGCAACAAGAGAAATACGTATTTTTAAATATCCGGAAATAAATGATAATAATATTTCGGCTATCATAGAGGACAACCAGGGCAACTTGTTTGTCGGAACGCCTAAAAAGGGCCTTTCGCGCTATGATAAGGAATCCAACCGGTTTGTGTCTGTCCCTTGTGAAGGTTCTCCGTCTATATCAGTATATTGTCTGCTGATGGTATCCGGCAAGTTGCTGGTAGGTACCGATGGGCAGGGAATAAAGGCGTATAATCCGGCTCTTGAGGCTTTGGAAGATTATAGTATAAATTCTGCTCCGATGGACTTCTCCAAAGGCAAGGTTCATGCCATGATGGAAGATAAGGACAAGAATTTATGGTTGGGATTATTTCAGAAAGGAATTATGCTGATACCGAAGCAGGAAAATCCTTTTGAATATTATGGCAGCAAATCTATTTATTATAACCCTATAGGCGAAGGATGTGTGATGTCTGTTTTTCAGGACAGTGATTATCATTTATGGGTAGGAGCGGACAATGAAGGCTTGTTTGAACTGGGGATAGACGGGAAACGTATACGGCATTATCAGCCGGATGGTTCTTCGAGTTCTGTTGCCAGTACGGTGATGTGTATGTACGAAGATTCGAACGGAGATTTTTGGGTTGGATCGTATACACGTGGCTTGGCCAGAATGGATAGGAAAACAGGGAAGTGTGACTATCTGCCGCAGATCGGTAATAAAAAGGTGTTGTCGATAGCGGAAGATGGACGGAAAAACCTGTATATCGCAACCTTGGGTTCGGGCTTTTACCGATATAATCTGCAGACGAAAGAGTTGAAGCATTACGAATCGTCCAAGGACGAAGCGGGCGATTTGAATCGGAATGAGTTGGCTAACGATTGGGTAAACTATTTATTCTGTGATAAAGATGGGATTGTATGGCTGGCGCATTATAAAGGAATCAGTTGCTTTAATCCCCAGACTGGCAGTTTCCTGAACTATAGGCAATCCAATACACTGATAACCGACTGCGTAGGTTATGCCTTGCTGGAAGATAGCAATGGTTATATCTGGGCAGGAACGACTGGTGGTCTGTTCCGTTTTAATAAGAAAACAGAGGAGATCGAGAAATTTACCGTCAAGGATGGTTTGTCTAATGATGTTATTTGCGGATTGTGCGAAGACGGACAACACAATATCTGGATTAGTACGTACAATGGCATCAGTAAGTTTGATGTTGTAGAGAAACGTTTCATAAACTATTACGCGGGCGATGGAATACAAGGCAATGAATTCACGCACGGAGCTTTTTATCGTGCTCCGTCGGGAAAGATTTTCTTTGGTGGTGTGAATGGTATTACAGCTTTCTTGCCGGACGCCATCAGTAGTGAGTCCAAGACAGCAGAGGTCTGCATCACTGACTTCTTTATATTCAATCAGCCTGTACGCAAAAATACCGAATCGGGTGGTCGACCGGTTATTCAGGGGAGTGTTCAGGATGCGAAACGCTTTCAGTTGGCTTATGATGACAATACGTTTAGTATTGTCTTTTCCACTCTGCAATATAATAATCCGGAACAGATAACTTACCAGTATAAGATTGAGGAACTGGGATCGAAGTGGCTGTCGACCGAACCGGGGGTAAATCTGGTGACTTATAACAACTTGCCTCCCGGCAAATATACTTTCTCGGTGCGTGCTTTGAATCATGGAAGTCTTTCGGAAATACGTAATATCGAAATTCTGATTACTCCTCCTTGGTATGCGACTTGGTGGGCTTATTTCATTTATTGCATTCTGTTGGGACTGCTAGTCTATGGTGTTGTAAACCATATCCGTTCGCGGATGCGGCATCGCCGTGAGCTTATGAAGCGTGAACATGCCGAACAGCTGAACGAAGCCAAACTGCAGTTCTTTATCAACATCTCTCACGAAATACGTACACCGATGATGCTGATCATCAATCCGCTGGAGAAGTTGCTTGCCGATAAGAAAGATGCGGAACTGCATAAGACTTACCTGATGATTTATCGTAATGCCCAGCGCATTTTGCGCCTGATCAATCAGTTGATGGATATTCGTAAGCTGGATAAGGGGCAGATGTTCCTGAAGTTCCGCGAGACGGATATGGTGGGCTTTATCGACGATGTAATGATGACATTCGATTATCTGGCGCGAAAGAAGAAGATACACTTCACGTTCGAGCATGATATGCCTGAACTGAAAGTCTGGATTGACTTGAATAACTTTGATAAGATTCTGATGAATATCCTTTCCAATGCCTTTAAGTATACGCCGGAAGAAGGGGAGGTGCTGGTTCGGCTGTCTACCGGCAAGGACGCTACCCGTAGGGATGCTTTGAGGGAGTATTTTGAGATAACCGTTTCGGATAGTGGCATCGGCATCGACAAGAATAAGATTGAACGTATATTCGAACGCTTCTACCAGATAGACAACGATGTAACCAAGTCTAACTTTGGTACGGGAATCGGTCTGCACCTGTCCCGTTCGTTGGTATTGCTGCATCATGGCGAGATTTTTGCCGAAAATCGGGAAGACACTTCGGGTAGTCGTTTTGTTATCCGTATTCCGATGGGAGCGGCGCACCTGCGTAGCGATGAACTGGAAGCTGGCGAAAGCAGTATGAAGATAGAGCCGGTTCCGCTGAAGCCTCGTGTACATCCGGAAGTACTGAGCGAAGTTCCGGAAGATCTGCAGGCGGAAGAGGAAAAGAACGTTAAAGCCAAGACCAACCAGAAAGTGCTGATTGTAGAAGACGAAGAGGAGATACGCACTTATCTGAAGAATGAGTTGGCCGATGAATACCGGATACAGACTTGCGTGAATGGCAAGGAAGCCTACGAACTGATGCTGACCGATATGCCCGATCTGATAATCAGTGATGTAATGATGCCTGAAATGGACGGACTTACGTTGTGTCGCAAAATCAAGCAAAATACCAATATCAATCACATTCCGGTAGTGTTGCTGACGGCAAAGTCGAAGCCCGAAGATTGTCTGGAAGGCATGGACATTGGAGCCGATGCCTATGTCGTGAAGCCGTTTAATACGGAATTACTGAAAGGAACGATTGCCAACTTACTGCACAATCGTCGGATGCTGAAGAATAAGTTTAGCGGTACGCAGCAGCAGGAAGACAAGATAGACAAACTGGAAATGCAGTCGGGCGATGAGAAACTGATGGAGAAAATCATGAAAGTGGTGAACGAACATCTGGCCGATCCCGACCTGAATGCAGAATTGCTGGCTACAGAAGTCGGACTGAGCAGAGTGCACATTCATCGGAAGCTGAAGGAACTGACAAATCTTTCAGCTCGCGACTTCATTAAGAATATTCGTCTGCAACAGGCAGCCAAGCTGCTGGCCGAGAATAAAAAGCTGACTATTTCCGAGATAGCTTATGCTACGGGTTATACCAGTTTGTCTCATTTCTCCAACTCGTTCAAAGAACGGTATGGCTTGTCTCCTAAAGACTACATCATTAAACATCAAAAAGATTGAGATGAAAGGTTTACGGAACCATACACAGCGGTGAAGGCTTCGTGAACCTTTTATCTTTTAATGTATTTTCGCCTTCCATCCATTCTTTTCTCATCAGATTCCGATGCTGTCTGAGGCGGCAGTATATGTCGTGGCAGATAGGGTGTAATGTGGCAGTGCTTAACAAGCAATGTCAGAGGACGTAACAATCAATGTTAGAGAGCGTAAGAAGCAATGTGCCGAACAGTGCAAATATGGTTCGTGAGCCGTGCAAGTGTTGTTCACGAGCCGTGCAAGTGTCGCTCGTGAGCCGTGCAAGTGCCGCTCGTGAGCCGTACAAGTGTTGTTCACGAGCCGTACAGACGTCGTTCAGAGCAGGGCTTTTTATCGGATAGAAGAAGGCACGGACTACAGGGGAATGATGTTGCGAAAGGGATAATTCCATTGCAAAATGTCCTGTGGTCCGTGCCCGAAAAGTTTGAAATTATTTGGATGCACCGTTCTTCCAGATGTCGTTCACCTTTTTCCGTATGCTTAGGATGTTGACCAGCGAAACAAAGACAAACAGCAGGCTTCCCGTCAGTATGCAAGGCCATAAAGAGCCTGTTTCCAGTTGCGGGAACAGATTCTGAAGGGTATCTGTGTAATAACTGCGAATCCACATCACCCCGCCTGCTGACAGTAGAAGTACAATCAGATTCAGACCGATGGTCAGCAAGTCGTACGGCAGGGCTACTTTCGTGGGACTGTAGCCAATGAGCAGCAGGTTCTCCAGTTTTACGGTATTCTTCTGTAATAGCAGGAATATGCTCAGCATCAGGATGTAGAACGACAGAAGACTGATAAACAGTCCTATACTGATAACAATGCCAGTGATAAGCCGTAAGAAGTAGGTCGTCTTTCCGGCATCCAGGTTATTGCCTTCGGTCTCGTAATTCTTTTGCTGGAAGTAGTCGGCGATGGCTGTGTCGGTTGGGTTGTTCACTTCGACAATCAGCCGTGACGGCTGTGCTTCCTGGTCGGGAGCAAAAGTCTGGTTGGCCCAGTTCATGAACGATTGCGGAACCAGTATCGTATTCAGACGGTTGGAGAAACCTACGATATTACCTTTATACTGTTCTACGCGTCCGTTGCCGCGCAGAATGATGTCCATCCGAATCAGGCTCATCACACCTTCCGACAGCTTGGGCAGGCTGCGACTTTGGGCAAAACCGAAGTTGTAGAGGTTGAGGTAGTTGCGCGGGATGATGATGGGGATGGTGCGGCTGTTTTCATCGAAGTGCCATTTGTCTAGGTTGACGTCTACATATTCGTCGGGTACCGACTCGAAGAACATTTCGGTAGACAGGTGGATGCCTGCTTCCTGCATACCCAGCCCGGCTGATACTTTAAAGAGCGAAGGGGTAAAAGCCCCGATGCTACGGGTGAACGGCTGCTGTTGCAGTTCCTTGATTTCTTCTTTGGTAAAGGTATTGCTGCGCCCGGCAAAGCTTCCGAGGGTGCTGATTTTTTTGGTGGCGATGATATACTCTTTCTTCATGAAGCTGTCTCCTTGGGTGAACAGCGGCAATACATCGCGATAGAACTGTATGCTTAGCAGGACGATTGTCATGCCAAACAGATTGGCCAGGAAGAAGCCGGCCAGTTGTCCCACGCTGATGTGTTGACGAAGAAGTCGCCAGACGAGTTTGTTCATTGTTTCTTTCAGAGTTAAAGTTTGAATACTTCGTTGTAGTCCAGTGGCAGGTGTTTGCCTATTGATGTCACGATGATACCGGCTTGTTGCCGTTCGGCTTCCTCTGTCAACAGCCGGCTCATGATGATGCCGTTTTCGTCGTCAAGGTGGCTGACGGGTTCGTCCAGAAAGATGAAGTCGAAAGGTTGGCAAAGACTGCGGATAAAAGCTACCCGTTGCTGCTGTCCGAAAGACAGTTTGCCGGCTTGTACGTCGATTTTGTCGGCAATCCCCAGTGTTTCAAAAAGGGCCACGATGTCCTTTCTCTTTTTATGGTGGGTCAGCTGGTTCTTTAGCAGAACATTTTCGAGTGCCGTCAGTTCGGGGAAGATGCGCAGTTCTTGAAACAGAATGCTGAGTGAGTGTCGCCGGATGTTTCCCCATTCGCTTACGGAGAGCGAACGTATGTTGCGTTCATCGAAGTTGATGATGCCCTGATAGTCGCGCCGGTATCCGTAGATGTAACTGCAAAGCGAAGATTTGCCTGTGCCCGAAGCGGCCTCAATCAGGTAACGCTTCCCTTTGCAGAATGTGATGTCGTGATGCCATATGTCAGAGGTAATGGCATCACGGTCGGCAAACACTTGTGGAAGTGTTTGCCGCAGGTGAATATTGTTCATTGTTTAATTAGACTGTTCGTTGACAGTTGACGCTCTATAGCGTTAGTGTCGGCTTACATGCCGGCAAACTGTCTTGCGAAGTTGACGATTTGTTTAAGTGAATTGACTTCTTTATTCTTCATTTTCAAGCTGAAGTTTGCTTTCTGTATGTCTCCTGTCACTTCCAGATAAGTAAGGTTGTCGCACAGCGAGAGGGCGGAGGCAGCTTGTTGTCCACCGAATTGTGCCAGCATCTTGACTACCGGTAAAGAGCAGATAGACTCAATATTGATGATAAAGGCCATGTTCTTTCCTTTGATTTCGGATGCGTATTCGGCTTTGGCGGCAGAAGGATCTGATGCTTTACCGATGCTTTTGTAAAGCAGTTCATCATTGGTTGCATAGAACGTCTTGTCCTTTATGCCGAAGAATACGTTCAGCTTACGCGATTTGTACACATATTCGTTCTCGTTCAATCGGATGATGTCAGCACCTCGTTGCAGACCCAGTTCGTTCTTCTTTTCATAAAGAGCTTTCAGCACATCGTTGTTCTTGGCCTCGGCATAAGCCAGGAAGGCCGGAGCATTTTGCATGGTGACGTTGATCAGTCCTATGGTTATGTCGTTCTGAAAAGCATCGAAAAAGACTTTCAGGTCGTTGAACTGCTTCATGGATATGCTCTTCTGGAAATCTTCGTTTTCTTGCAGGTATTTGAATACTTCTTCTCCGTTGATGCCCATGCTGAACAATGCCAGTGAGGATTGCGGGAAATATTTCAGCAGATTGTTCTGGATAGGGCGTGTTGTAGCTTTGGCCTGTTGTTCCAGCTTTTTCCTCAGTTCATCATTATTGGTATACCATTCGGCTTCAAAGTTTATTTCTCCCTTTTCAAAGCTTAGGCTGCCCAGCAGGAACATCTCTTCCCAGTTCTCGCTGTTCGGCAGTCTTTGTTTCATCATCTGGGCATAGCTGTTTGACAGTTCGTTCAGGGCAATGAATACGTTGATTTCGCCATTCTTCTTCATGGCCTTCTTGAAACCTTCGCTGTTGGCAATGCTTTGTTCGGCAGTCTGCTTCAATAGGTTGCTGACTTGGCCTTTTGCGTTTTCCAGCTGTGCCTCTCCGCTATAACTTACCATGACAAGTGCGGAAGGGGTGAAGGCCAGTATGGCCTGATTGCTGAGTGTGGCGTAGCGGTATCCGTCGCCTTCTGCAACAGCGGAACTGATTTGTTCTTTTTCTGTCACTTGAAGCAGATTCTCCAAGTCATCTTCATTGCTGACTTTAGCTACCAGGGCAGCTTTCATATTGGGAGTATTGAACAGGTAGACTGGCGATTTCAGGTCGATACCTGCTTTATTCGGATCTTTCAGCACCGTTTCCAGCTGTTGGAAAGTGGCTGCATTCATTTCGTTTTTCAATACGTCGGTCAGCTTCTGCAGAGCTTCCTTGTTTTCTTTATCGCCTATGCCGGCTTTTTCACCCAATGATTTGAGGTTGAGTGCTACTACCGATGTGGCATCGGCAGGAATAGCGTTGGTGTACTCCGTTGTTTTGGAACATGAACTGATAAATGCTATCAGTATCGCTAAAACCGATAAATGGAGAAATAAACCTTTTTTCATATCGTTAAAGTGTTAAAAGTGAATATCATTGGTTTTCCAGATTCAATATATGACAGGCTACCAGTGCTGCTGTTTCTGTCCTTAACCTTGAGCGTCCCAGGCTGATAGGCTGAAATCCTTGTCCGATAGCTTTTTCTACTTCTTCCTCGCTGAAGTCGCCTTCCGGACCTATCATCACCAGTGCATTCTCGCCTTTTCGGATGATGTCTTTTAACAGGGGCTTTTCTCCTTCATAGCAATGTGCAATGAATTTCTGTCCGTCGAAAGGCTGGGTAATGAAGCGGTCGAAGTCGGTCATCTCGTTTAGCTTTGGCAGGCGGGCTTTAAGCGACTGCTTGATGGCGGAGATAAGAATCTTCGAGATACGTTCGGTCTTGATAACCCGCCTCTCCGAAAAGCGGCAATTCAGGAAGGTAAGTTCGTCGAATCCTATCTCGGTGGCTTTCTCGGCAAACCACTCTGTGCGGTCCATATTCTTGGTAGGTGCCATGGCAATGTGCAGATAGCCACTCCAAAGCGGTTCTTGAGCTATAGTTTCCAGTACTCGTACCAAACAGCGTTTGTTGGTAGCGGTACTGATTTCGGCACGATAGAAGTTGCCTTGTCCGTCGGTAAGCATTACTTCGTCGCCTGTTTGAAGACGCAATACCCGTATCGCATGAGCTGCTTCTTCTTCAGGAAGTTCGTTACTGTTTTGTATGTCTGGTGTGTAGAATACGTGCATGTTCGAAATGTTATATTGTATGTGATAGCGCTGAGGTGCCTACATCTTTTTGCGTTGATTGATTTGGTCGCGCAGTTGGGCGGCACGTTCGTAATTCTCGTTTGCTATGGCTTCGGCCAGGGCTGCTTTCAGTGACTCTATGTTTTCTTCTTTGGGTTGCTCGTCCTGTAGTGGAGCCTCGGAGAAGAAATCCGAGCGTATTCCCTCATCTTCCAAAATATCTTCATACACATAGATCGGTGCATGCATTCGCAAAGCCAAAGCTACGGCATCGCTTGTACGCGCATCCATTCGCATGAAGGTGTTGTCCGATTTGAAGTAGACATACGAGTAGAATACCCCATTGTTTACATGATAGATGAGGACTCGCGCCAACTTGACTTTCAGTGTTTCGAGTACGGAAGCAAAAAGATGATGTGTCAGGGGGCGTGGAGACGTGATGCCTTTCAGCTCAATGAGCATGTATTGAGCTTCGCTGGTACCGATGATAATGGGTAACTGGCGATCACCGTTTATTTCGCCCAATACCAAGGCGAAAGCTCCAGCCTGCTCCTGGCTGTTGGATATGTTCAGAACTTGCAGTTCTATTTTCTTTCTGTTCATTCCGTTACGGTTATAGTTGTTCCGGCCGGTGTTTATATTTGAAGGCAAATGCGAATACAACGGCTACTACCAGTGCATAAGCGGCAAAGGTATACCATGCATATTGCCATTGTTCGATTTGCGGGGCTTCGCTGTTGAAGTCGACAAAATGATTGACTACAGCTTGTGCTCCCAATGTACCGATGGTTGCACCGAATCCGTTGGTCATGATGACAAACAGACCCTGGGCGCTCGACCGTATGCCTTTGTCTGTCTCACGGTCAACAAACAGAGAACCGGATATATTAAAGAAATCGAATGCCACTCCATAGACGATCATCGAAAGGATAAACATCCATACGCCGCTGCCCGGATTGCCAGCACCGAACAAACCAAATCGGAGTACCCAGGCAAACATGGCAATCAGCATCACATACTTGATACCAAATCTTTTCAGGAAGAATGGGATCAGCAGTATGCAGAGTGTTTCGGATATTTGTGACAATGAAATCAGGATATTGGCATGCTGTACACCGAAGGTCTCGGCATATTCGGGGATGCTTCCGAAGCTGCTGATGTAGGGGTTGGCAAATCCGTTTGTGATTTGCAGCGATACGCCCAACAGCATGGAGAATATAAAGAAGATAGCCATCTTTTTCTGTTTGAACAATGTGAAGGCACGCAGTCCCATTGCTTCTGTAAGTGATTTGCTTTCGCCTCCTTTATTGACAGGACAGGCAGGGAGGGTCAGTGCATAAACGCCGTATACCAGTCCGATAAGGGCACAAGCGAAGAACTGGCCGTAATTGTTCTGAAGTCCCAATATATCTACCATCCACATGGAGCAGATGAATCCGATGGTACCGAATATACGGATAGGGGGGAAGTTCTTGATGGTATCAAGCCCGGCTTTGTCCAGTGCCGTATAGGCTACCGAGTTGGAAAGTGCAAGGGTGGGCATATAGAACGCCACACTCAGCGAGTATAAAGTAAAAAGTATGCCGAACTTGACGTCGCTTCCGCTGGTCATGCCATAATAACCTGCCAATGCTATGAATAAAGCCGCTGTAAAGTGACTGAAGCTTAACAGCTTCTGAGCCGGTATCCAGCGGTCGGCTATGATGCCCAGAATGGCTGGCATAAATAGGGAAACGATACCTTGCATGGCGTAGAACGTTCCGATATGTGCTGCTTGACCGACGTTGACCAGATAACTGCCCATGGATGTCAGGTAAGCTCCCCACACGGCGAACTGTAGGAAGTTCATAATGACTAAACGGACTTTGATGTTCATAGTTTTTCTTGTTTTGGATTCTTAAAGATAAACAAATGCTATTTTGTACAGCGTCTTGCAAAGGTACGATACCGGTCGGAGAAATGCAAATAACCTATCACTTTTTTTAGTCTGTCCAGAAAGGGGATTTTTTGATATTTCCGAAGGTTGGAAAAGTGTGCAGAAGCAGCCTGTTTCGTATGCCTGGAAAGGCAGGAATGGAATCTGAAGGGGTATATAAAAAAAGAAGGGTATCTATCCCAGACACCCAATCTTTGTTAACCTTAAATCTAATACCATGAAAAACACAGTGCAAATGTAGAGGTTTTATGCTATACAACATAATAAAACGGCCAAAAAATGCCATTTCTTAACTCTATTTAAGAATAAAGGGGCCGTATAGCCCCTTTTCTGTTATCTTTTTAAATAATCGGATGTTTTTTTATTCTACGTAGAGTACCAGTCCTTTCAGGTATTCGCCTTCGGGATGATAGATGTTGACCGGGTGGTCGGCAGGCTGGGTGAGCTGATGCAAGATGCGTACGCTGCGTCCCGACATGGCGGCTGCGGTGAATACGGCCGTACGGAAGTTCTCCTTGCTGACTGCCTGCGAGCACGAGAAAGTGAACAGGATGCCGCCCGGCTTGATTTTCTCGAATGCTTTCACGTTCAGCTTCCGGTAGCCCTGGAGTGCGTTGCGCAAGGCGTCGCGGTGCTTGGCGAAAGCGGGTGGATCGAGGATAATGAGGTCGTACTGGTCGCCCATGCGGTCGAGGTACTTAAAGGCGTCTTCGGCATAGGCAGCGTGACGGGTGTCGCCAGGGAAGTTCAGCTCCATGTTCTTGTTGGTCAGGTCGATGGCTTTGGCCGAACTGTCTACCGAGTGTACCAGCTTGGCTCCTCCACGCATGGCGTAGACCGAGAATCCGCCGGTGTAGCAGAACATGTTCAGTACATTGCGGCCCTTTGCATAGCGTTCCAGCAGGGCACGGTTTTCGCGTTGGTCGACGAAGAAACCAGTCTTTTGTCCTTTCAGCCAGTCGATATGGAACTTCAGGCCGTATTCGGTAGCGATGTTGTCCGTGCTGCCTCCGCGCAGAAATCCATTTTCAGGGAAGAGGTCGGCTTTGAAGGGCAGTGTCGTTTCCGATTTGTAATAGATGTTGTCGATCTGGTTGCCCATCATTTCGGCCAGTGCTTCGGCTATGGTCATGCGTTCCAGGTGCATTCCTGCAGAGTGGGCCTGCATGACGGCGGTCCGTGCATAAATGTCTATCACCAGTCCGGGCAGGTTGTCGCCTTCGCCATGTACCAAGCGGTAGGTGTTGTTGTCGGGTGCTTCGGCAATGCCGATACTGCGGCGCATGTTGTAGGCTATCTGCAATTTCCGTTTCCAGAAATCGGTGTCGATCGTTTCGTCCTGATTGAATGTCAGTACCCGTACGGCGATGCTGCCTATTTGCCAATGGCCTTTGGCTATGAATTCGTTCTTCGAAGTGTAGATCTCTACTACTTCGCCTTCTATCGGCTCTCGGTCAATGCGGGCGATGGCGCCGGAGAATACCCAAGGGTGAAAACGTTTCAGGGATTCTTCCTTGCCGGGTTTCAGATATACTTTATACATGGATTTATTTTAATTAGTTCGGTTTTCGGGTTCTGTGCTGTCGGCTGGCGGGGTGTCGGGGGCTATTTCGAAGTCGCCCGTCCGTTTCAGTTCCTGCAGCTTGTTGTAGATGTTGAGGCATGCCCAGGCGTCGGTTGCCGCGTATTGTTGCTGGGGAAGCGTCAGTACGTCGGCTTCCCAGTTGGACAGGCGTTGGCTTTTGGATATCTTTTCTCCGAACAGGATGCCGTAAATCTTCTGCAGGCTTTTCTCCTGAATGCCGAAGGGGCGTACAAACTCTTGCAGCTCGATGCAGGAATGTTGTTCGAAGGGGGCACGCTTGTGCAGCATCATGAAGTCGTCTTTCAGCGAGAGGCCTACTTTAATGATGTTGGGATTTTCCAGCAGCAGAATGACGGGCAGTGTGAGGCCTGTCAGGTTCAGCCGGAAAAGGAAGCAGTGCTCGTCCGAGGCGATTTGCAGCAGTGCCACTTTGTAGACGTGGCCTTTGGTGAACGAGGGGCGTGTTTCGCTGTCGATGCCCAGCAGCGGGCAGGTCTTCAGGTAGGCTACGGCTCGTTCGGCTTCTTGTGGAGTTTGTACAACGTGTATCTGGCCGGGGAAGAGGGCTTTGGGCATGTCCTGTAGCTCCTCTTTATTGATCGTTCTTTTGATTACCATAATTACAGCTTGCAGTTAAAGGGTGTGTTCGGTGTTGTAGTCGAGGTCGTCAGTCTCGTCCGACGGATTTTCGTCTTCACTGTCTGCTTGCGCATACTTCACGTCGTGCAGTGCGCGCAGGGTGTTCACCAGCTTTTGTCCCCAGTAGAGGGCAAAGTTCTCCTGACAGATGGCCAGGGCGTCGTTCATGGTTTCGTTCAGTCCCAGCTGGAAGACGAAGATGAAGTCCTTGATGTCCTGATAGATGTCGGCCAGGTCTTCGGAGATATATTTGGTGATGGGTTGGTCGCTGTACTTCATGTCCGACACGAATACGTCCAGGTAGTCGTCCTTTTCGCCCAGTATGTCAGCCAGGTTCATGCGTACTATTTCGTATGTCTCTTCCGTGACAAAGTTCTCCGGCATGTCTTCGCCCATCATTTCGCATTTGGGCATCATGGAGGCTTTGAGGTAGAGCAATGGCAGTATTTTTAAGGATGTATCGACGAATGTGGCGCGTTTCATGCCCTCGGCCTGCTCCAGAAATTTACAAAATTCGGCAGCCACGGTTACAAATTCCACTACATTGCGGTCGAATATCACTTGACTTTCTTTTTTCATATCTTTTTAGATTCGAAGCATTAGTCTGCTTATGTTTGGTTTGCAAAGATAGGAAAAAGGTTTGTTTCTTCCTAGAAAAAGTGTGTGATATACTCCTTTGCAAAGGATGTACGGATCATGTGACGGTGTGCGTGGCTGCCGGTAGGATGGCGGGGCAGGTCAGCTGCCCCGGTAAGTGGAATATCCGTAGGGCGAAAGGGTGATGGGGACGTGATAGTGGTTGTTGTCCCTGATTTCGAATACCACTTCGATGAAGGGGTAGAACGTAGATTGCTTCTGTGCCTCGAAGTAGGGGGCCACGTGATAGGTCAGCTTGTAGATGCCTGCGTGGTCGTTTCCGTCTCTTTCCAGGAAGTCTTTCACCCGGCCGTCTTTGTCGGTCAGTTTTTCGTCTACTACGGTCCATTGGGCATCTTTGTCCTGCTTCGACAGGGTGATTCTGACTCCGGGAGCAGGCTGTCCCTGGTTGATGTCGAGGATGTGGCTCGATAGCTGATACTCTTTTGTCTGGCCGAAGGCTGTCAGGATGCTGACGAGCACGGCGGTTGCAAATAAATAGATACGTTTTTTCATGGTCGGTTGGTTTAAATGAAATGAATAATGGTTTGGGTGACAAAGATAATATAAATTGTAATCATTACAAATCTGATTCTTTTTTAGAACTTCTTTTTCCGTTTTATTAAGGCTTTTACTGATATTTTTCGATGGGCCAACTGCCGGTTTCGGCATCTGTCGGATGGACGGAGTGTGTGTCTGTTCCGTTAAGAATATTCTTAGGGCGATAGACTGCTCTATGAGTTCGTTTAACCAATTGATTTAGAGTGTATTTTAGGGTCGTAATCAACCTATACGACTTAGACACCCTAAGTATACGACCGAGGGTATCTAAGTATACGACTGAGGGGGCCTAAGTATACGACTGTGATAGCCTTCCAGTATTGACGGGGGGACGATGTAAAGGAAAATTGCCTGTCGGCCTTGTTCGGGAATCTACGGGCTGTCTGGGCTTGAGTGGTGTGCCTGCCAAACTGATGGCCGCTTTACATGCAGAGTTCAGCCCGCCGCCGATGTCGGGCAGCGAGAAAAACTATTCTTTAGTTCCCGAATTTATAGTTTATTTATTACTTTTGCACCGAACTTAAAGGGCTGTTTGGGTACAGATCTTCTCCGTACGGAGCTAGGGAAGTGCCGGTATCGGCTGCTCCTTTTGCAAGGGGGAGCAATGGGCGGTTTGCGGCAAACCCGGGCAGGCTTTTTATACATTATTATAATAGGGAGATTTAATTCATGGCAAAAAAAGGTACAACTAAAGATACGGAGCAGAAACCGACACTGTATCAGAAAATCGTTTCTGCATTCCGAAGTGAGACTATCCGCTTTGTAATAGGACTGGTACTGGTGATTTTTTCCGTCTACTTGTTGCTGGCTTTTTCTTCGTTCTTCTTTACAGGGGCAGCCGACCAGAGCATCATCGACAGCGGCAATGCGCAGGAGTTGGCTTCGGTGAACAATGGAGTGAAGAATTATGCCGGATCGCGTGGGGCGCAGCTGGCCAGCTACTTGATAAACGACTGCTTCGGAGTGTCGTCCTTCTTCATTTTGGTATTTCTGGCCGTGGCCGGACTGAAGCTGATGAAGGTGCGCGTGGTGCGGCTGTGGAAGTGGTTCATAGGCTGTGCGCTGCTGCTGGTGTGGTTCTCCGTCTTTTTCGGGTTTGTATTTATGGACCAGTACAAGGACTCCTTCCTCTATCTGGGTGGTATGCACGGCTATAATGTCAGTAACTGGCTCGTGTCCCAGGTGGGAGTGCCGGGCGTGTGGATGATTCTGCTGTTCACAGCCATCTGTTTCCTTATCTATCTTAGCGCGCGTACCATTATCTGGTTGCGTGGGCTGTTCTCGCTGAATTTCCTGAAGAAAAAGCAGGCAAAGGCAAGTGCCGAAGGCGAGGTGCCCGAAGAGTTTACCGACTCGTGGACCGTCAAGGGCAAGCGTAAGGCCGTGAAGGAGGCCCCTGCATCCGTGCCCGAGGAAGCTGAAGCGGCAGACAACCACGTGGCAGAAGCGGCAGAAGATGCTCCGCGCCACGAGGAAGAACATGCTACCAAGGAATCTGAAGACAATCAGATAACATTGGACTTAGGCGGTAGTCATCCGGAGGAAAGACGTCAGAAGCGGGGCGACGATGAAGTGACAATGACCATCGAAACGCCCGAACCCGAACCGGCCGAACCCCAGCACAAGGCCGAAGCTGCCAAGGAACCGGGCTTCGAAGTAGAGGCTGGAGAGGACGAAGAGGAATACCACGGTCCGGAGCTGGAGCCTTACAATCCGCGCCTTGACCTGGAGAATTATCATTTCCCGACAATCGACCTGATGAAGCACTACGACGACAATGGGCCTACCATCGACATGGACGAGCAGAATGCCAATAAGGACAAGATTGTGAACACGCTGCGCAGCTTTGGCATCGAAATCAGTACCATAAAGGCGACCGTCGGACCTACTGTAACCCTATACGAGATTACGCCCGAACAAGGGGTGCGTATCTCCAAAATCCGTGGTCTGGAAGATGATATTGCCTTAAGCCTTTCGGCTTTGGGTATCCGTATTATTGCCCCCATCCCCGGTAAGGGAACAATCGGTATCGAGGTGCCGAACTCCAATCCGAAGATCGTATCGGGGCAGAGCATCATAGGCAGCAAGAAGTTCCAGGAATCGACCTACGAACTGCCTATCGCGTTGGGTAAGACCATTACGAACGAGGTCTTCATGGTAGACCTGGCCAAGATGCCGCACGTACTGGTAGCCGGTGCCACCGGTCAAGGTAAGTCGGTAGGTCTGAATGCTATCATCACCTCCCTGCTTTATAAAAAGCATCCGGCCGAATTGAAGTTTGTGTTGGTCGACCCAAAGAAAGTAGAGTTCAGCATTTATTCCGTCATCGAGCACCATTTCCTTGCCAAACTGCCCGATGGAGAAGATGCCATCATCACCGATGTGACAAAGGTGGTACAGACCCTCAACTCGCTTTGTGTCGAGATGGATACACGCTACGACCTGCTGAAGGCAGCACACGTGCGCAACATCAAGGAGTACAATGAGAAGTTCATTAACCGTCGTCTGAACCCTGAGAAAGGACACAAATATATGCCTTATATCGTGGTTGTGATCGATGAGTTCGGTGACCTGATTATGACGGCGGGCAAGGATGTCGAGCTTCCGATAGCCCGTATCGCCCAGCTGGCGCGTGCGGTCGGCATCCACATGATTATTGCTACCCAGCGTCCTACAACCAACATCATTACAGGTACCATTAAAGCCAACTTCCCGGCACGTATTGCTTTCAGGGTGTCGGCTATGGTCGACTCACGAACCATTCTCGACCGTCCGGGCGCCAATCAGCTCATTGGCCGGGGCGATATGCTGTTCTTGCAGGGAGCCGATCCGGTGCGTGTGCAGTGCGCCTTTATCGATACGCCCGAGGTGGCAGAGATTACCAAGTTCATTGCCCGTCAGCAGGGTTACCCGACCGCCTTCTATCTGCCCGAATATGTGGACGAGAATGCCGGTGGCGATTTGGGCGATGTGGATATGGGACGCTTGGATCCGCTGTTCGAAGATGCAGCCCGTCTGATAGTTGTTCACCAGCAGGGCTCTACCTCGCTGATTCAGCGTAAGTTCTCCATTGGTTACAACCGTGCAGGACGCATTATGGACCAGCTGGAGAAAGCGGGCATTGTGGGGCCGGCCCAAGGCAGCAAGCCCCGTGAGGTATGCTGCATGGACGAAACCGATCTGGAAATGCGGCTGAACAATCTGCAATAATCGCTTGTTTTCTTTTCTTTAGTTCTTTTATTGGATATGAGTTTGAACAGAATGCGAATCAATATCTTCCTGCTTGTCGTCCACATGCTGTTGCTGACGTCCCTGTCGGCATACTCCCAGCAGACGCCGACAGAGGCAGAGACAGTCATGAACCGAACAGCCGAGGCTTTCCGCCAGGCAGGGGGGATCAAAGCAACGTTTACGGTGCGTGCCCGCGAGGGAGTATCAGAAGGTACCATTTACCTGAAGGGAGAGAAGTTTGTCCTCGAAAGCGCAGGAGTGAAAACCTGGTTCGACGGTCGTACACAGTGGAGCTATGTGGCTTCGAACGACGAGGTGAACATCACGGAGCCTACTGCGGAAGAGCTTCAGTCGTTGAATCCTTATGCCTGGCTGTACATGTACAAACAAGGCTATAAACTGAAGATGGGTAAGAATAACGCAGCAGGAAAATCGGCCTATGAAGTGGTGATGAATGCTGCCGATCCGCATCAGGACTTGCAGTGCATCATCCTGTATGTGGCGAAAGACACCTACCGCCCTTTGAAGATAAGCATGGCGCAGCGCGGAGGGAAAAACGCGACACTGATTGTTGTGAATGACTTTCAGACGGGGCAGTCCTATCCGGACCGGTTCTTCACCTTCGACAAGAAAGCATATCCGTCGGCCGAGGAGATTGACCTGCGCTGATGTATGTAACAGAGTGAGATTATGAAACGTTTTTATCGTAAATAAAAATACAATATGGAAACAGAAAAAGTAAGATGCCTGATTATAGGCTCCGGTCCTGCCGGATATACAGCTGCTATTTATGCCGGTCGTGCTAACCTGTCGCCGGTGTTGTACGAAGGCTTGCAGCCGGGTGGACAATTGACCACCACTACCGATGTGGAGAACTTTCCCGGTTATCCGGAAGGAATCAGCGGTCCGCAGCTGATGGAAGACCTGCGCAAGCAAGCCGGCCGCTTCGGGGCAGACTTGCGCTACGGTGTAGCTACTTCGGCCGATTTAAGCCAACGGCCTTATAAAATAACAATCGACGAAGAAAAAGTGATCGAAGCCGAAACCCTGATTATCGCTACGGGTGCAGCTGCCAAATATCTGGGCCTGGAAGACGAGAAGAAATATGCGGGCATGGGTGTAAGTGCCTGTGCAACGTGCGACGGTTTCTTCTACCGCAAAAAGACGGTTGCCGTAGTAGGCGGTGGCGATACGGCTTGTGAGGAGGCTTCTTATCTGGCCAGTCTGGCATCGAAGGTCTATCTGATTGTCCGTAAGCCTTTCCTTCGTGCCTCTAAAATCATGCAGGAACGTGTGATGAATAATGAGAAAATAGAAGTACTCTTCGAGCACAATGCTGTAGGTCTGTACGGCGATAATGGCGTAGAAGGTGTGCACCTGGTAAAACGCATGGGACAACCCGATGAAGAACGTTACGACCGTGCCATTGACGGATTCTTCCTGGCTATCGGCCATGAACCCAATTCGAAGATTTTCAAGCCCTATCTGGATACAGACGAAGTAGGCTATATCCTGACCGAGCCGGGTACACCGCGTACCAAGTTGCCGGGCGTGTTTGCAGCCGGCGATGTGGCCGATCCTCATTATCGTCAGGCTATTACCGCTGCTGCCAGTGGATGTAAGGCAGCCATTGAGGCTGAACGCTTCCTCCAGTTGGGAGAATAAAATACAGACCGGTTTATCTGCTAAAGTTCACTTCATGCGGATAAACCGGTCTGCTGATATGTTTCATAGAAAATACTAGTGCTTTTTCTATAGTTAGGAAAAAATATTTCTCTAACTGGAAAAAGATTTTTCTCCAACTGGGGAAAAATATTATCCGATTTTGCTGATCTTTTTCAGCTTCTCTTCATCGATGATTTTTATTTTCCGTCCGTCGATGGTGATAAGGCGTTCGGTTGCGAATTGCGACAACGTACGGATGGCGTTTGAGGTAGTCATGTTGGATAAGTTGGCTAAATCCTCACGCGAGAGATAGATACTTAAGGTGGAACCATCTTCTTCCAGTCCATAACTTTCTTTCAAGAAGAGCAGCGATTCTGCCAGTCGTCCACGAATGTGTTTCTGAGTCAGGTTTACTGTGCGTTCATCGGCAATACCCAAATCGATAGACAGCTGTTTGATGAAAAACATAGCCAGATTGTTGTTTTGTGTCACCAATGTCATGATGGCACTCATGGGTATCAGGCAGATGATGGACGGTTCGAAAGCAGTAGCAGCAGTAACGTAGTCTTCTTTGGCAAAGTAGGCGCGATAACCGAAATATTCAACAGGCTTGATCATGCGGATGATCTGGCTTCGTCCTCCTACGCCATCTTTATATATTTTGACTTTTCCGGTCAACAGACACATTAGGTAGGCGGGGCTTTCTCCCTCACAATAAATCACTTCGTTCTTTTTGTAGTTCTGGAGTGTAAAGTGGTTTGAAAGGAACTCCCGTTGCTCCTCATTCAGAGGCGACCACATATCGGCTATTAGTTCCGGAATATTTATATCTGATAAGTTTATTTTCACCATACTGCTGCAAAGCTGTGTTCTACAGCACAAATGTAGGAAGAAAAAATTAAATATTACGCATTTGTTGGAAAAATGTGCAAGGTTTTTTGTAAAGATTCTATTGAAAAGTAGAATTGCTATAGAAAAACAGGCTGGACATTCCTGCTTTTGTAGGGCAGGATATCCAGCCTGTATTGTAAAAAAATAGAATATCCGGTTTCTTATTTTGTGAATAAAAGTTCCCTATATTTGGGCAATGGCCATATCTCGTCGTCTATCTCCATTTCCAGACGGTCGATGTGGTCGCGAATGCTTTCCAGATACGGACGTACATTCTCTTCATAAGCGAAAGCTCTATCTTTGTAGTTATCCATGTGGTTGGCTACTTTGCGTGCCTCGGTCATTTCGCGTACTTGCATCTTGATGGCTGTAACTCTTCGTGAGATTTCGCGTATCAGTTCCTTGCGGTCGGCACTGAGTTCTTCGTATTCTTCGGGGGAGAATGTTTCGCGTAGTCCACGCAGATTTTCCAATAACCGGTTCTGGTAGCTGACAGCTGTGGGCACAATGTGATTGATGGCCAGGTCGCCCAACACACGGCTTTCAATCTGAACTTTCATCGTAAATTTCTCCAGTTCTACTTCCAGACGGCTGGCTAACTCTGTTTCGTTGAATATGTGTTCACCAATCAGAACTGCTTTGGCCTGGTTGTCCATATAGCGCATCAGAGCTTCGGGCACATGGCAGATGTTGGTCAGACCACGTCGGGCAGCTTCCTGCTTCCATTCTTCCGAGTATCCGTCACCTTCGAATCGGATGGGTTCGGAAGCAATGATGGTTTCCTTGAGAATGCGGAAGATGGCTTCTTCTTTGCTGCTTCCTTCTTCCATGGCTTTGTCTATCGAGGCCTTGAATTCGTTCAGCTGGTTGGCCATGGCTGCGTTGATGGCGATCATGGCTGCAGCACAGTTGGCTGACGAACCTGCAGCTCTGAACTCGAAACGGTTTCCTGTGAAAGCAAATGGAGAGGTGCGGTTGCGGTCGGTAGTATCCAGTAATATTTCGGGGATACGGCCGATGCCCAGTTTCAGCGTTGTCTTCTCTTCGGCTGTCATCTTGCTATTGCTTATCTGGCGTGTGAATTCGTCAAGAATGCTGCTTAATTGTTTGCCTAAGAAGATGGACAGAATAGCGGGAGGTGCTTCGTTGGCTCCTAAACGATAGCTGTTCCCTGCGCTGCTGATAGAGGCGCGCAACAGATCCTGGTTTTTGTAGACCATCATCAGGACATTGACCAGGAATGTGAGAAACAGCATGTTGCTTTTGGGGTTTTTGCCGGGAGCAAACAGGTTAATACCCGTATCTGTACACAACGACCAGTTATTGTGCTTACCGGAACCGTTGACCCCGTTGTAGGGCTTCTCGTGCAGTAACACGGCGAAGTTGTGCTTGCGGGCAATTCGCTTCATCAGGTCCATTACCAGCTGGTTGTGGTCGTTGGCCAAGTTGACGTTCTCGAAAATGGGCGCTAACTCGAACTGGTTGGGAGCTACTTCGTTGTGACGGGTTTTTACGGGAATGCCTAATTTGTGGCACTCTATCTCCAGTTCCTTCATGAAGGCTGTCACTCTTGGGGGAATAGAGCCGAAGTAATGGTCTTCGAGCTGCTGGTCTTTGGCCGACGAGTGTCCCATGAGTGTACGCCCAGTCAGGCAAAGGTCGGGGCGGGCATTGTAGAGGGCCAGATCGACCAAAAAGTATTCCTGTTCCCATCCTAAATTGGCAAATACTCTAGTGACGTTTTTGTCAAATAGCTGACATACTTCGGTTGCGGCTTTATCTACGGCAGCAAGAGCTTTCAGCAAAGGTGTCTTGTAGTCCAGGGCTTCTCCTGTATAGGATATAAAGATGGTAGGAATACAGAGGGTGGTATCTACCACAAAAGCCGGTGACGATACGTCCCATGCGGTATATCCGCGTGCTTCGAATGTGTTACGGATGCCCCCGTTGGGGAAAGATGAAGCATCGGGCTCTTGCTGGATAAGCAGTTTGCCTGAAAAGCGTTCGATCACTTCAGCGTCTTCGCCGAACTCGATGAATCCATCGTGCTTCTCGGCTGTTCCGTCGGTCAATGGCTGAAACCAGTGGGTGTAGTGGGTTACATTCAGCGATTTTGCCCAGCTTTTCATTCCGTTGGCAATTAAATCTGCCATTTCGCGGCTGATGGGAGTGCCTTTTTCTATGGCATCTGTAACCGCTTTGTAAGCTTCTTTAGGCAGATATTCCTGCATTTTTTTTCGGTCGAAAACGTGGCTGCCGTAATAATCGGACAGCTTGTTTGAGGGGATTGTGACTTCCAGAGGACGGCGATTGGCCAGCTCCTGTAAAGCAAAAAATCTCATTTTTGACATAGTTGCCTTCTCTTTTTGTTGGTTGTTTGGCTGCAAAAATACACCTTTTTTTCTATATTTGCCCCTGTCTATAATAAGATATTACGGGTGAAACGTTTAATATATATATGGATTGAATTTATGGTGCTGCTTTTGATTGTTGCGGAAGCGGCAGCAAAAGACATCTCTAATATATACGGTAAACGTGGCGTTTCAGCCGATTCGATTATGGAAAAAGTTATCTTCTTTGCCCCATTTTATGAGAGTATAGTAAACGAATATCGTGCAGAACTGTATATAAAAGGAAGAGTCAATATCCGGAAAAAGAATCATATAATTCGTTTTTTACCTACAATGTTCCGGATACGGAAGGGGGTGAACGAATATATGATGGAGACTTACAGTGATCTGCATTTTACGGCTCCGGATATTTATGACCAAAAGGTAAAGGCTGGTGTGGGTACTGCTTCGGAATTTTGGGAAGCTGACGGCCGGTTGTTGGAGTATTTTCATATTAATATCTATTCGTCTACGTTGCTTTACGATAAATTGCTTTCGCCTTTGGCTAGCAATGCGAAAAAATACTATACCTATTATATTGATTCGATAATGGGACCGGAGTTTAACCGGCAATATAAGATTCGTTTTATTCCTAAAAGCAAGAGTTTCCAGCTGGTTGGTGGCTATATGGTGGTTAGCGATAACGTGTGGAGTGTTCGTGAGATCCGTTTTGCCGGTCGTTCCGAGATGTTTCGCTTCGATAATCTGTTGCAGTTGGGGGAAGTGGGAGCACCAGATGAGTTTCTACCGGTTCGCTACATGGTAGAAGGTTCTTTCCGTTTCTTGGGGAATGTAATAGATGGCAGCTATACAGCTTCGCTTAAATATAGTGAGATATCTCAAAAGGATACCGGTCGGGAGGTCGAAGAGCAGAAAAAGGAAAAGTATGATCTGACAGAATCTTATACGTTGAGTAATGATACGAATGCTTATCAGCGTGATACGGCTTATTTCAACTCGTTGCGTCCTATACCGTTGACTCAGCATGAGCAGTCGTTGTATCAGGACTATTTTTTGCGGCGCGACACGGTGGGGGTAACGAAAAAAAAGTTGAATAAGAACCTGGAGTTTTGGGGGCAGATTGGTGATGCATTGATCAGTCGGTATACGGTCAATCTGGATAAACTGGGTAGTGTCAGATGTTCTCCTTTAATCAATCCTTTTTTGCTGAGTTATAGTGGATCGAACGGAATTTCGTATCGTCAGGAATTCAAATACAACCGTTTGTTTCCTGGTGACCGTCTTCTGAGAATAGTGCCCCGGATCGGTTATAACTTTAAGCAAAAGGAGTTTTATTGGAGGGTAAGGAGTGACTTTGATTATTGGCCTCGTAAACGGGCTGCTTTGCATATAGAGGTTGGTAACGGTAACCGCATTTACAGTAGTGATGTATTGGATGATTTGAAGGCTATTCCTGACAGTCTGTTTGATTTCAATCAAATTCATCTGGATTATTTTAATGACTTGTATCTGAATGTGGAGCATAGTTGGGAGATAGTTAATGGACTGACATTGGACGTAGGTTTGTCAATCCACCGTCGTACAGAGGTCGAACGTTCTAATTTTGATATTGTGTTTCCCGATACGCCTCCTACACGTTTGGTCAGTGATGGTCAGTCGTATCTTCCGGGGTTTGATCCGGAAATACTGAACAAGTTTCGCCATACCTATAACAGTTTTGCGCCAAGAGTGCGCTTAACCTGGAAACCGGGACAGTATTATTATATGAATGGAGACCGTAAAGTGAATCTGCATTCCAAATATCCTACTGTGTCGGTTGATTGGGAGCGTGGAATAAAAGGAGTGCTTCAGAGTTCAGGAAGTTATGAACGGGTTGAAGTCGACTTTCAGCACAATGTACCGTTGGGTTTGATGCGTGATTTATATTTCCGTTTGGGATGGGGAGCATTTACACGGCAGGAAGAACTTTATTTTGTCGATTTTGCCAATCTGCGTCGTTCCAATCTGCCTACCGGTTGGAATGATGATATTGGTGGGGTGTTTCAACTGTTGGATGGCCGTTGGTACAACTCGTCTCGAAAATATGCGCGTGCTCATGCGGTTTATGAGGCTCCTTTCCTTCTTATCAGGCACCTGAATAAATATACGCAATATGTGTTGAATGAACGTTTGTATTTCAATATGTTGTTTGTCCCTCACTTGAATCCTTACTTGGAGCTTGGATATGGCATTGGCACTCATGTCTTTGATTTTGGCGTATTTACAAGTTTTGCCAATTGGAAGTATCAGGAAATAGGTGTGAAGTTTACGTTCGAGCTGTTTAACCGTTAATTATAGAAAGGTGTGATATCATTAATGGTCGAAGTCTCCTTTTTTACGAAGCTCTATTTTTATGGAAGTCTTTAGACTTTTTCTCAATGTTTTTAGATTGAAGTTTTTGTTGTTCAAGAAAATACTATTATCTTTGCGCCCGATTTATTGAGTCAATATAAAGTCTCACTTAATTAACGAGTTAAACAAACAATTTTATTAATGGAAAATTTAAAAAATGTTGCTCCCATTGAAGACTTCAACTGGGATGCGTACGAAAACGGTGAAGCCGTATCAAATGTAAGTCATGAAGACTTGGAGAAAGCGTATGACAATACGCTGAACAAAATTAACGACCGTGAGGTTGTTGACGGTACCGTGATCGCAATGAACAAGCGTGAAGTAGTTGTGAACATCGGTTACAAATCAGACGGTATCATTCCGATGAGTGAATTCCGTTACAATCCGGACCTGAAAGTAGGTGATACAGTAGAAGTATTCATTGAAAATCAGGAAGACAAAAAAGGACAGCTGGTTCTGTCTCACCGCAAAGCTCGTGCTACTCGCTCTTGGGATCGTGTTAACGCAGCTTTGGAAAACGAAGAAATTATCAAGGGTTACATCAAGTGTCGTACTAAGGGTGGTATGATTGTAGATGTATTCGGCATCGAAGCTTTCTTGCCGGGTTCTCAGATCGATGTGAAACCTATCCGTGACTATGACGTATTCGTAGGAAAGACAATGGAATTCAAGGTTGTTAAGATCAATCAGGAATTCAAGAACGTAGTTGTTTCTCACAAGGCTCTGATCGAGGCTGAACTGGAACAACAGAAGAAGGAAATTATCAGCAAACTCGAGAAAGGACAAGTTCTCGAAGGAACTGTTAAGAATATTACATCTTATGGCGTATTCATCGACTTGGGTGGCGTAGATGGTTTGATCCACATCACAGACCTGTCTTGGGGCCGTGTAAGCGATCCGCACGAAGTTGTAGAACTCGACCAGAAACTGAACGTTGTTATTCTGGACTTCGACGATGAAAAGAAACGTATTGCTTTGGGCTTGAAGCAACTCACTCCGCATCCTTGGGATGCTCTCGATCCTAACTTGAAGGTTGGTGATCATGTGAAGGGTAAAGTTGTCGTAATGGCTGATTACGGTGCATTCATTGAAATCGCTCCGGGTGTTGAAGGTCTGATCCACGTTTCTGAAATGTCTTGGAGCCAGCACTTGCGTTCTGCACAGGACTTTATGAAAGTTGGTGACGAGGTAGAAGCTGTAGTATTGACATTGGATCGTGAAGAACGTAAGATGTCTTTGGGTATCAAACAGCTGAAACCGGATCCATGGGAAACTATTGAAGAGAAGTATCCTGTAGGCAGCAAGCACACTGCTAAGGTTCGTAACTTCACTAACTTCGGTGTATTCGTTGAAATCGAAGAAGGTGTTGACGGTTTGATTCACATCTCTGACCTGTCTTGGACTAAGAAAGTTAAGCATCCGTCTGAGTTTACTCAAATCGGTGCCGATATCGAAGTTCAGGTACTGGAAATCGATAAGGAAAACCGTCGTCTCAGCTTAGGTCACAAGCAACTCGAAGAGAATCCTTGGGATGTATTCGAAACAGTATTTACTGTAGGTTCAGTACACGAAGGAACTATCATCGAAATGCTGGATAAGGGCGCTGTTGTAGCTCTGCCTTATGGTGTTGAAGGTTTCGCTACTCCGAAACACCTCGTTAAGGAAGACGGTACACAGGCTCAGTTGGATGAGAAACTGCCGTTCAAGGTTATCGAGTTCAACAAAGATGCAAAACGCATCATCTTGTCTCACAGCCGTATTTTCGAAGATGCTGCAAAAGCTGAAGAAAGAGCCGAAAAGAAGGCTGCTAAGAAGGCTAACAGTAAGAAAGAAGAAACTCCGGTAATCCAGAACCAGGCTGCATCTACTACATTGGGTGACATCGACGCTCTGGCTGCCTTGAAGGAGCAAATGGAAGCTGAAAAGAAATAATCGGTTTTATTGCGTAAATTTTTAAACTAGGATAAGAAGGGCGCTTGTCGAAAAAACAAGTGCCCTTTCTTTTATTGTAACAGGATGGAAAAGTTTGAGCTACATATTTTGGGATGTGGATCAGCACTGCCTACTACACGGCATTTCCCGACTTCGCAAGTGTTGAATGTACGTGATAAATTGTACATGATTGACTGTGGAGAGGGTGCACAGTTGCAGTTTCGTAAATCTCGCTTGAAGTTTTCGAGGCTGAATCACATTTTTATATCCCATTTGCACGGTGATCATTGTTTTGGATTGCTGGGCCTGATTTCTACGCTCAATCTTTTGGGACGAACGGCCGAGCTTCATATTTATTCACCTGTCGGTTTAGAGCAGTTGTTGCAGCCAATGCTCGACTTCTTTAACCATCAGATGACCTATAAGGTGATATTTCATGAGTTTGAAACGAAAGATTCACTTTTGATATACGAAGACCGTTCGATTACAGTAACTACTATTCCTTTACGCCATCGGATGCCATGTTGTGGCTTTATATTTGCAGAGAAGCCTCGCCCCAGTCATATCGTGCGTGAGATGATAGACTTTTATCAGGTACCGCTTTACGAACTGAACAGGATTAAAAACGGAGCCGATTATGTGACGCCCGACGGTGAAGTCATTCCTAACTCCCGCCTGACTCGTCCTTCGGATTTGCCACGGCGTTATGCTTATTGTTCTGACACCTGTTACCTTCCACACCTGGTTTCACAATTGAAAGGAGTAGACCTGTTATTTCATGAAGCGACTTTTGTCAACGCGGATGCTCCCCGGGCTAAAGAGACTTTTCATACCACTGCCGGACAGGCGGCACAATTGGCACGGGATGCGGAAGTAAAGTCTTTGCTGATCGGGCATTTTTCTGCCCGTTATGAAGATGAAAGCTGCCTGTTGGAGGAAGCAAGGAGTGTTTTCCCACATACACGGCTTGCGCAAGAGACGTTGTGCGTACAGGTAGGAGAGACTTTCTTTCAGGCCTGAATTAAACTTTTATTCGGAACAGATGTCTAAACGATAAATATGCATAGATAAATATGAATTCACCTTATAACGAACGCGAGGTGTTGGCACTTTTGCAGGACGAGAGCACACAAAAGCGAGGATTTGAGATGATTGTTGCCAAATACAGCGAACAGTTGTATTGGCAGATCCGTCGTATGGTGCTTTCACACGAAGATGCCAATGATTTGCTTCAGAATACTTTTATCAAAGCATGGACTAATATAGATTATTTTCGGGCCGAGGCGAAAATATCCACTTGGCTCTATCGTATAGCTTTGAATGAATGCCTTACTTTCCTGAACAAGCAGCGTGCCATGTCTACCGTCTCGCTGGACGATCCGGATGCAAACGCTATCGGGCGGCTGGAGAGTGATCCGTACTTCTCGGGCGACAAGATACAGCTGGCTTTGCAGAAGGCTTTGCTGACTTTGCCGGAAAAGCAGCGTATGGTGTTCAATCTGAAGTATTATCAGGAAATGAAGTACGAGGAAATGTCTGAGATATTTGGAACTTCTGTAGGGGCTTTGAAGGCGTCATATCATTATGCCGTGAAGAAGATTGAAAAATTTTTAGAGGATGAATATTAAACCTTCTATCAGAAATACTGTCTAAACATACAGAAAGGAGACTTTTTATGAAAGAAGAAGATTACATTTTGAGAAAGGTGGGAACGGAGAATTCTTTCCGTGTGCCTGAAGGATATTTTGAAGGACTAACTTCGGATATAATGAATAAGCTTCCTGAAAAAGAAAAGCCTGCTTTTGTGCAGAAAGAGCCAACAATGTGGGACAAGGTGAAGCCGTGGCTGTATATGGCTGCCATGTTTGCGGGAGCAGCTTTGATAATCCGGGTAGCTTCTGCCGATCGCCAGCCGGCTTCGAATGCCGATTATGTAGCGGCTGAAGAGACCGATAAAGAAATGCAATATATCAACGAGGTGGTAGATAACTCTATGTTGGACGACTATTCCTTGTATGTCTACCTCTCTGATATGGAAGCAGAATGAGACAAGGATTTTAATACTTAGAATAGAATGATGAAAAAACTGAGTGTACTGATTGTGGTGTTGTGCAGTCTGGTTTCTGTAGCTTGGGGAGCAGACGGGTGCGATCAACACCGACTGAGCAGGGAAGAATTTCGCGCTAAGCAGCAAGCTTTTATCACGCAACATGCCGGTTTGACCAAAGAAGAAGCTGATAAGTTTTTTCCTGTTTATTTCGAATTGCAGGATCGTAAGAAGCAGCTGAACGATGAAGCATGGGACTTGCTTCGCAAAGGTAAAGACGAAAAGACTACAGAAGCCCAATACGGCGAGATTCTGGAAGGTGTCTATGACGCCCGCATGTCTGCCGACCGTTTGGATAAGACTTATCTTGCAAAGTTCAAGAAGATTCTTTCTTACAAGAAGATTTATCTGGTTCAACGGGCCGAGATGCGTTTTCAGCGGGAACTTCTAAAAGGAATGCAGCGCAATGACAAAAAGCCTGGCAAACCTCAAAGAAAATAAGACTGAGCCCGGCAATAGGTATAAATATATAGTGAAATGATTTTTTTGAAGGGTACATGTGTGAGGCATGTACCCTTTTTTAGTATGCTCGGTTGTGCGGGAACGAGGAAGAACCGCCGTATGCAGATGCATACGAAGATTATGATTCTTCAGTCTTTTCTGCCTGCTTTTCCAGTTCTTTCGCTTCGTTCCACAGTTTGTCCATCTCGGCCAGGCTCATGTCGTGCAGGTTGCGGCCTTCCTTGATGGTGTGGGCTTCCAGATAGTTGAAGCGACGGATGAATTTCTGGTTGGTGTGCTCCAGCGCGTTGTCCGGATTGATCTTGTAGAGGCGGGCAGCATTGATGAGGCTGAACAGAACGTCGCCGAACTCTTCTTCGGCTTTCTGTTTGTCCATATTGGCTACTTCGGCCTGAAACTCCTGAATCTCTTCTTTCACCTTGTCCCATACCTGTTCGCGTTCTTCCCAGTCGAAGCCTACGTTGCGTGCCTTGTCCTGAATGCGATAGGCCTTGATGAGTGTAGGCAAGGCAGCAGGCACACCACTCAACACGGTTTTGTTTCCACCTTTTTCTTTCAGCTTCAGCTGTTCCCAGTTTTCCACTACCTGAGCGGCGCTTTCGGCTTTGGCATCGCCGAATACGTGCGGATGGCGGTAGATGAGCTTTTCGCAGAGGCGGTCGCAGACGTCCTTGATGTCGAAGTCGCCTGTCTCGCTGCCTATCTTGGCGTAGAAGGCCACGTGCAGCAGAACGTCGCCCAGCTCCTTGCAGATGTCCTGCTTGTCGTCGCGCATCAGGGCGTCGCACAGTTCGTACGTTTCTTCAATGGTGTTGGGGCGCAGACTCTCGTTGGTCTGTTTGCGGTCCCACGGACATTTCTCGCGCAGTTCGTCCAGTATGTCGAGGAAGCGTCCGAAAGCTTCCATCTGTTCTTTACGTGTATGTTGCATCATCGTTGTTGGTTTTAAAATTCTTGGGCAAAGGTACAAAGTTTTTTTCAGATAAAGTGCTGAGAACGAAACATTAGTAGTTTCCTTCCGTTTCCAGCTTAGGAAACTCCCGTTTCCTGCTTAGGATACGGCCGTTCCCTCCTTAGGATACGAGCGTTTCCTCCTTAGGGAACGGGCGTAACCTCTTGTGGAAACGGAGGGGATAACAGAGGTGGATGAGGGAAACTGAGTTTAGTGTTTGTCCTTCTGCCTCATTTCGTACGAAATCAGCAGTCCTACCACTTGCGAATAGTTCTGTCGTCCGCTTTCAATCTTGTTGCCTTTCAGGTAGAGGTCGTACATCCAGTCTTGTATCGAGCCGATGAGGGGGCTGTACTTTTCAGTCCAGTACAGTCGGTTCTGCTCGTAGACTTCGACCACTTCGGGACGGATGCGGCCGGCAAGGGCTTCGAATTCTTCCTGCGTGAGCAGTGGGCGGGCGTTGGACAGCACGTGAGGCAGCAGAGACAGGTAGCCGCTGAAGCGCATGGCTTGCCAGCGGGAACGGCTGCACACCTGATAGGCGTAGAAGTTGGCCTCGGCCTCGCTGGTGATGCCCAGTAGATGGGCCAGTTCGTGGGTGTAGGTGGCAGGGTACTGGTTGGGCAACAGGTCGCCGTTGACGGTGAATTCGCAGAAGAACGGCCCCATGCTGCCCGTCACGCCCACGGCAGAAATGAGCGGTGTGAAAACCATGGTCTTCACACGTGGTTGCGGATGGAAAGGCCGGTGTACGGCCAGTTCGGGGGCTATGTGGTTGTAGCCTTCGACGGCGGCGTCGCGTATCAGTCGTTTATCGGTGAGGGGGTGAGGCGTGAAGCTGGCATTCAGGCTGTCGATGTAGCGGTCGGCGAAATCCAGAAAGACTTCTTTGGAGTATTCGGCCGGCTCGATGCCGGTACGCGCGTAAAATCCCGGTTGCGAGTAGTTCAACCCCCACGCCAGGTAGAACCAGGCATACACCCAAAGCAGATATTCGCCCACCTTGCGAAGCGCACGCAGCAGTTGCTGCTTGCGGCGGACGACGGCATAGACCGGATAGAGCACTACCCATGCGATGCTGAGGGCTATGAACACATCGCCGATGGCAAAGGGGAAGAGGGCCGAGAAGGCCGAAAGTACATAAGCGATGCCGGGGTAGAGGTGCTGGGCATACCACTGTCCCCACGAAGGAATCTGCTGGGTCAGGACGACGTACAGCAACAGAAGCAGCAACAGGCCGTGACGGGGGCTGACATGCGAGCGTATGCGTGTGAACGTGCGATTCATATAAAGCGGATGTTTTTTTAGAAGAATGCTCCGGCAAAAGTAATACTAATTTTGAAAATCCTATCCGTCAGTATCGCCGGATGCCAATAAATTTGTAAATTTGCCGCCAAATAAACTATAATCAATGATTTGAAGACAATGGAATTAGCAAGTAAGTACAATCCCGCTGATGTGGAAGGGAAGTGGTACCAGTATTGGTTGGACCACAAACTGTTCAGTTCGAAACCCGATGGTCGTGAGCCTTACACCGTCGTCATCCCGCCCCCAAACGTCACCGGAGTATTGCACATGGGACACATGTTGAATAATACCATTCAAGATATTCTGGTGCGTCGTGCCCGTATGGAAGGCAAGAATGCCTGCTGGGTGCCGGGTACCGACCATGCCTCGATAGCCACCGAAGCCAAAGTGGTGAACAAACTGGCTGCACAGGGCATCAAGAAGACCGACCTGACGCGTGAGGAATTTCTGAAACACGCCTGGGACTGGACACACGAACACGGAGGCATCATCTTGAAACAGCTCCGCAAGCTGGGCGCATCGTGCGACTGGGACCGCACCGCATTCACCATGGACGAGAAGCGCAGCGAGAGCGTCATCAAGGTATTTGTCGACCTGTACAACAAAGGCCTGATTTACCGTGGCGTACGTATGGTGAACTGGGACCCCAAGGCACTTACTGCCCTGAGCGACGAGGAAGTAATCTATAAGGAAGAGCACAGCAAGCTCTACTACCTGCGCTACAAGGTAGAGGGCGATGCCGAAGGCCGTTATGCCATCGTGGCTACTACCCGTCCTGAAACCATCATGGGCGATACAGCCATGTGTATCAACCCGAACGACCCGAAGAACGAATGGTTGAAGGGCAGGAAAGTGATTGTGCCGCTGGTAGGCCGTGTCATTCCGGTGATCGAGGACGATTATGTAGACATCGAATTTGGTACCGGCTGTCTGAAAGTGACTCCGGCTCACGACGTGAACGACTACATGCTGGGCGAGAAGTACAACCTGCCGAGCATCGACATCTTCAACGACAACGGCACCCTGAGCGAAGCCGCCGGCCTGTACGTAAGTATGGACCGCTTCGACGTGCGCGAGCAGATTGAGAAAGACCTGGCCGCCGCCGGACTGCTGGAGAAGGTGGAAGCTTATACCAACAAAGTAGGTTTCTCCGAACGTACCAATGTGCCCATCGAACCGAAGCTCTCCATGCAGTGGTTCCTCAAGATGCAGCACTTTGCCGACATGGCTTTGCCGCCGGTAATGAACGACGAACTGAAGTTCTATCCGGCCAAATATAAGAACACCTACAAGAACTGGTTGGAGAACATCAAGGACTGGTGTATCAGCCGTCAGCTGTGGTGGGGACACCGTATTCCGGCTTACTACCTGCCCGAAGGCGGATACGTTGTAGCCGAGACTGCCGAACAGGCACTGGAACTGGCCAAAGCCAAGACCGGCAATGCAGACATGACACTGGCCGACCTGCGTCAGGACGAGGACTGTCTGGATACGTGGTTCTCTTCGTGGTTGTGGCCCATCTCGCTGTTCGACGGCATCAACAATCCCGGTAACGAAGAAATCAAATACTATTATCCTACCAGCGACCTGGTGACAGGACCGGATATTATCTTCTTCTGGGTGGCCCGTATGATTATGGCCGGTTACGAATACATGGGCGATATGCCTTTCAAGAACGTATACTTCACCGGTATCGTGCGCGACAAGCTCGGCCGTAAGATGTCCAAATCGCTCGGTAACTCGCCCGACCCGCTGGATCTGATCGAGAAGTATGGTGCCGACGGTGTACGTATGGGAATGATGCTTTCGGCTCCTGCCGGAAACGACATCCTCTTCGACGATGCATTGTGCGAACAGGGACGTAACTTCAACAACAAGATATGGAATGCTTTCCGCCTCGTTAAAGGTTGGGAAGTAAGCGACGATGCCGCTGTGCCCGAAGCTGCCGAGCTGGCTATGCGCTGGTTCGACGCCAAGCAGAATGCCGTAGCAGCCGAAGTAGCTGACTTGTTTGGCAAGTATCGTCTGAGCGAAGCGCTGATGGCAGTCTACAAACTGTTCTGGGACGAGTTCTCGGCCTGGTATCTGGAGATGATCAAGCCTGCTTACGGACAGCCCGTCAGCCGCAAGGTGTACGATACGACCATTGCTTTCTTCGACAACCTGCTGCACCTGCTGCATCCGTTCATGCCGTTCATCACCGAAGAGCTGTGGCAGCACATTGCCGACCGCAAGGATGGCGAAAGCCTGATGGTAAGCCCGATGGCTGCTCCTGCTGCCTACGACGAAGAGCTGCTTAAGCAGTTCGAGGCTGTGAAGGAAGTAATCAGTAATATCCGCGCCATCCGTCTGCAGAAGAATATCGCCCAGAAAGAAGAACTGGAGTTGCAGGTGGTAGGCGAAAATCCGGTAGCCGCTTATACGGCAGTCATCACTAAGATGTGCAACCTTTCTGCCATTCAGTCGGTAGCCTCAAAGACCGAAGGTGCTGCTTCGTTCATGGTCGGCACAACGGAATATGCTGTTCCGCTGGGTAACCTGATTGATGTGGAAGCCGAAATAGCCCGTATGGAAGCCGAGCTGAAGCACAAGGAAGGTTTCTTGCAGGGAGTTATGAAGAAGCTGAGCAACGAGAAGTTTGTGAACAATGCTCCGGCTGCTGTCATCGAACTGGAACGTAAGAAACAGGCCGATGCCGAAAGCATCATCAAGTCTTTGAAAGAAAGCATTGCAGCTTTGAAGAAAGCCTAAGCTGACATAAGACCATAAAAAAGATTCACGCTGATGCAGCAACCTGAAAGGTAAAACTGCAATCAGCGTGAATTTTTTGTTTTAATAGATATCTCTCTTAGTCAGAATGTTCTTGGAAAATTAGAGGGGAGAGAGGGGGAGAGGAAGCAAAATCCGGGTAACTTATTCCAGCAGTTTCTTCAGGAAGTCATCCAGCTCTTCGTCCAATCCTTTCAGCAACTCGTCGTTTACCAGCAATGTATCGTCGTCCATCAGGAGCAGTTCGGCAATGGTTTCCTTTTCCTCGTCCACCAGAACGAAAGAATAGGGTTTCATGATGGTCAGCTTGTCGAATGCACCTTCTTTCTTCATGTTGCCAAGCATGTTGGCAAATATGCGTTCTACGTTCTCGTAAAAGTCGTCACCCTCGTAGGTCATCCACTCTTCGACAGTGGCATGTGCCAGTTCGTTGTCGTCGTCATCGAAAATCAGCAAGTCTCCGGAACTCTGGACGGGTTGCAGATGAATGTCGGTGACGATGGTTTGTTCGCAACCGCAGGCAAATTTGGCGATTGCTTTCTTGATGGTTTCTTCTATGAGCGATAATGTAGATTGGCTGAGTTTCATATGCTTCTTTCTTTATGCGTGCGTCAAAGGTAGGGAAAATAATTAATAATCGGTTAAAAAAAGCCGGGAAACTTCGGTACACTGTTATTTTTCAGTTTCCTTGAAGCGGCCCATTTGCATGTCGAGCATGTGTATGCTGGCTTGCCGTTTCTCCAGTTCTACCACATACATGCTGGTCAGCAAATAGTTGGGGACACTGCTGGCATCGACTCCTCGGGTAGTTTTCTTCTGTTCTACCTGATCTATTTCGGCTGCTACAGCCTGTGCCTTTTGTGCCCAGGACAATGCGCTCTGTATGCTGTCCTGCATTTCGTAACCCAATGCCAGGTTGTAGGCGGCATACATTTTCTGCTTACCTTTCTTCTTGTTGTATTCTTTTTCCCAAAGGGCAACTGCGCCCGGCCAGTTTTTCTCTTTTACATAGATGGCTGCGTCGCGCATGTTCACCGAGCCACCGGTGAAGAAGTATCTCCGTTCCGTAGTCCAGTAAGGGAGCAGATGTTTTACGGGAATCGTTCCGGCAAAAATAGAAGCCTCCTTTATCAGGTCTTCATCCTTGATGAGACGGGCTCTTACCTGTTCTATTCCGATCCCAACGTTTTCCCAATAAATGCTGTCCGAAGGAGTCAGGCTGGCAATGGGCTTGCTGCGGTTGGGGACGTATATTCTGACAGTGGGGTATACGGCCAGGTCGGTAGTGCCGAGGTAAGTGTTGTAAGGAGAAATAGACTCTATCTTGCGGATAGCTTTCATTTGTATGTTTTCTATCGCAATAAGGAAATCAACCTTTAATTGCCGGGTCAGTGCATCTACTTCTTCCATGCTTAAGGTGGCTTCGCGGGGAGTGATGTCGTTGCTGCGCAGGGCTGAGTCGCAGATGATGACTTCGTCGAAGTAGTTTTCATCGGCAATCGCCTGTGCCAGCGATTCGGTTGCCAGTACGGGGTTTCCGTTATAGTACTGGACAAGTCGGGTTACTTCTCTTTCTGTTTTGGGTGCATCCTGCTTTTGGTTTATCAGCTGGTTGTTGGGCGTATCGGGCATATTGTTGACGATGGCTACCCGTTTCAGCATGGGAGGAAAACTTATTTCAGCAGGAATCATGTAGTCTATCGAAAGCTGTTCCAGACTTTGGCAACTGCTTAACAACAGGCAGAAAAAAATGAAAGAATAAATATACTTTGTCATGGTCTTTATCTGTTTATTCGCATGAACAAAAATACACTTTTCTCGCTATAAATAAAAAGCCTTGAACAGTTTTTAACCGTTCAAGGCTTTGTGTTGCTAGTTTGAAAAGATTGCTAACGGAACTTATTGGTTTCTTCCGTGGCAGTTCTTATATTTCTTGCCGCTTCCGCAGGGGCAGGGATCGTTACGACCTACAGTCTTTTCAGCACGGATCGGTTCGCGTTTCTGTTGTTCGCGAGTATCCTGTGCGGCTGCTGCCTGCTGGTTCGGATCGTTCAGATCTTCTTTCTGCTCTCGGTATTTACTCATGTCCTGACGTTGTTCGGGGGCAGCCTGGCGTACTTCTACGTGTTGCTGAGGAGCCTGTTGCTGTGCAGGTTGCTGTGCAGGCTGTGCATCCTGCGGCTGTTGAGGCTGTTGCGACTGTGCAGGAGCTTCCTGTACAGGGATCTGTCCACGCATCAGGATGGAAACAGTTTCGTTATTGATCTTGTTGACCATATTGTCGAACAGATTAACTGACTCCAGCTTGTAGATAAGCAGCGGGTCTTTCTGTTCGTAGCTTGCATTCTGTACTGAGTGTTTCAGTTCGTCCAGTTCGCGCAGGTTTTCTTTCCATGCTTCGTCAATGACATGCAGCAGGATTGATTTCTCGAACGATTTTACTACTTCCTTACATTCGCTTTCGTAAGCAGCTTTCAGGTTGCATGAGATGTTGTAGATACGTTTTCCGTCTGTGATAGGTATCAGAATGTTTTCGTACATGAATCCCTGCTGTTCGTATACCTGCTTGATGACCGGATTGGCAATCTGTGCCATACGTTCGGTACGGCGTTTGAACAGTTCCATTGCGGTATCGAATACACGTTCGGCCAGTTTCTCTTTCTTTTCATTCTTGAATTCTTCTTCGGTGAATGGAACTTCCATGGCAAGTACCTGAAGTACGTCCATCTTGCAGCTCTCATAATCGGCTGCTTCGACGGCGCTGGCAGCACGGTCCCATATCATGTTGACGATATCCATGCCGATACGCTCGCCCATCAAGGCGTGACGGCGTTTGGTGTAGACAACCGTACGTTGCTTGTTCATCACGTCATCGTATTCCAGCAAGCGTTTACGAATACCGAAGTTGTTTTCTTCCACCTTCTTCTGGGCACGCTCGATTGATTTGGAAATCATGCTGTGCTCGATCATTTCACCTTCTTTGAAGCCTAATTTGTCCATCACACCGGCAATACGGTCGGAAGAGAACAGACGCATCAGGTCGTCTTCCAATGAAACGAAGAATACGGAAGAACCCGGGTCACCCTGACGACCGGCACGACCACGCAACTGACGGTCTACACGACGTGATTCGTGACGTTCCGTACCAATGATAGCCAAACCGCCGGCAGCTTTTACTTCGGGACTTAACTTGATATCGGTACCACGACCGGCCATGTTGGTAGCGATGGTTACCGTACTGCTTTGTCCGGCTTGGGCTACGATATCAGCTTCTTTCTGGTGTAACTTGGCGTTCAATACATTGTGAGGAATCTTGCGCATGGTCAGCATCTTGCTCAGCATTTCCGAGATCTCGACCGAGGTAGTACCTACCAGTACCGGACGTCCGGCCTGAACCATGGCTTCGATTTCTTCGATGACGGCTTTATATTTTTCGCGTTTGGTTTTGTAAACGCGGTCGTTCATGTCTTTACGGGCAATGGGGCGGTTGGTCGGAATAACTACTACATCCAGTTTGTAGATATCCCAGAACTCGCCGGCTTCTGTTTCGGCCGTACCGGTCATACCCGACAGCTTGTGATACATACGGAAATAATTCTGTAATGTAATGGTAGCAAAAGTCTGGGTAGCGGCTTCTACTTTTACTCTTTCCTTAGCCTCGATAGCCTGGTGCAAACCATCAGAGTAACGACGGCCTTCCATGATACGACCCGTTTGCTCGTCCACAATCTTCACTTGTCCGTCGATGACTACATATTCGTCGTCTTTCTCGAACATAGTATATGCTTTCAGCAATTGGTTGATGGTATGTACACGTTCCGACTTGATGGCATAGTTGGTCATCAAAGCATCCTTCTTGGCCAGACGCTGTTCGTCGGTCAGATCTTTTTCATTCTCCAAGGCTGAGAGTTGGGCTGCGATATCAGGCAAAACAAAGAGGGTTGGGTCTTCGGAGTTACCGGTAATCAGGTCGACACCTTTATCTGTCAGGTCTACACTGTTCAGCTTTTCATCGATAACGAAATACAACGGATCGGTAACTTCGTGCATACGTTTGTTGTTCTGCTCCATGTAGATCTCTTCTGTCTTGAGCATTCCGGCCTTGATACCCTGTTCGCTAAGGAACTTGATCAATGCTTTGTTCTTGGGCAGACACTTGTGGCTGCGGTACAGAGCAAGGAAGCCTTCTTCCTGATCTTTCTTATCATCGGAAGCAATCAGACGCTTGGCCTCGGCAAGATATTTGGTTGCCAATACTTTCTGTGCTTCTACCAGGCGTTCAACCAACGGACGGAGTTGTTCGAACAGCTGATCGTCACCTTTGGGTACAGGACCAGAGATGATCAACGGAGTTCGTGCATCATCAATCAATACGGAGTCTACCTCATCGACGATGGCGTAGTTGTGTTGGCGCTGAACGAGATCTTTCGGGCTGATGGCCATGTTGTCACGCAAGTAGTCGAAACCAAATTCGTTGTTGGTACCGAAAGTAATATCTGCCATATAAGCCTGACGGCGTGCGTCTGAGTTGGGACGATGTTTGTCGATACAGTCTACGCTCAGTCCGTGGAACATGTACAACGGTCCCATCCATTCAGAGTCACGTTTAGACAGGTAGTCGTTTACAGTAACGACATGTACTCCGTTTCCTGTCAGTGCATTGAGGAATACGGGTAAAGTTGCTACCAATGTTTTACCTTCACCGGTTGCCATTTCGGCAATTTTGCCTTTATGAAGAACAACACCACCAAACAGCTGTACGTCATAGTGTACCATGTTCCAGGTAACTTCGTTTCCGCCGGCCATCCAGTGGTTCTGGTAAATGGCTTTGTCTCCTTCGATGCGTACGAAATCTTTGGTAGCAGCCAGATGCCGGTCGAAATCAGTAGCAGTAACCACAATTTCTTCGTTTTCGGCAAATCTTCTGGCAGTATCTTTCACGATGGCAAAAGCTACCGGCAATACATCATCGAGGGCTTTTTCGTAGATATCCAGTATCTCTTTCTCGATTTTGTCAATTTGTGTAAAGAGTGCTTCGCGGTCCTCCAGTTCAGTAGACTCAACACTGGCTTTCAGTTCATCTACTTTGGCCCGCTGCTCGGCTGCAGAATTGCGGATGTAGGCCTTCAGTTCTTCTGTTTTGGCGCGCAGGCCATCATTGTCGAGCTTGGCTACTTCCGGATAGGCAGCTTTGATTTTGTTCACCCACGGCTGTATTTCTTTCATGTCGCGTGTGGACTTATTGCCAAAGATCGAGCTTAAAAATTCATTAAATCCCATTTTATATATTTGTTTTTATTATTATTAGCTATATGATTGATATACTTTGCGATGCAAAGGTAATAAATTCGGCATAGAGGACGTAGTCTTTCAGCATAGTTTTTTCCTATGAAACCCGATTAATTCGTAATGAGAACCGCAGTTTGGGAAGAATACAATAATGCCAATGAATTTCTGTAGAAATATAAATCAGAAATCGAGCGGGGTTGATTGACAAGCATTAGGTGCACGGATACGCAGGGCCTTTGCCAAAGTGGGGGCAACTCGGTCTGTGCAGACAGGAATGCGTACTGTTTCGGGTTTGATGCCTGGGCCTAATAATATAAGTGGAGCTGGTATTTCAGCAGAACGTACTACGCGATTATCGGTATTGTTTTCTTGCATAACACTCCATCCCGGCAAGACTTTTATGAGTAAGTCGCCAGAACGTTTGCGGTGAAAACTGTTTCGGATACGTTCAATTTGTGGTGACCAAGGACCTAATAAAAGGCGATTGGCTGAATAGACTTCATTTACGCCACTGAACTGGACTAAGAACTGGGCAGATTTTTCCTGTATATCGTTTAAGTCCAGCTGTTTGCTTTCTATCAGCTTGTGGTTCAGATATATTTGCAGATTATGGTAACCTTCTACGTATTGGCCTTCTCCGTATGTAGCCATAAGGTACATGTTCAGTAAGGTTGCACAACGGTTCAGGTAGAATTCACCGCCTGGAACACGGTAGATGCCAACATCGGCTGCTTCAGGATCTGCATAGCCGGTGGAAGTGATGCATAAAAGGATATTCTGCAATCCTATGTGGCGGTCGAGCATGTCAAGCAAGTTGGCAATACTACGGTCCAAGCGCGCATAGGTATCTTGTATTTCCATAGCACACTCTTGTGTGCTTTTATGGTTATAGTTGCCTGCGTAATAGGTAAGGGCTAATAGGTCGGGTATTTCGTCTTTACCTAAGGTACTTTTGGATAGTAATTCTTCGGTCAGCAGATTTACTTCGTCGTTTGCAAACGGACTGAGAATTAATCTGCGGAAACTATTTGTACGGTCGTTATTTAAATGATATTTGAAGGCATCGGTTCTCCATTCGGGGAGAAACGTATAGCTGGTAACCGGGAACAGCGGATCCCATACCATATCTTTGATACGGAAATCCGGAGAGTTGCGGTCATTATATTGGCTTATCCACCACGGAAAATCGTTATAATAAGTGGTGCTACACCATTTTCCTGTCATCTTATTCAGCCAAAAGGCACCGTTTCCTGCATGTCCGGCTGCCAAAATGGCTGCATCCCGAAAGGGAGAGATAGAATAAACTAAGGCACGATTGCGTGTAGCTATTTTAAGTTCGTCAGATAAAGTAGAGGTGAGCAATTGGGAAGCCGAACTGTTCTCATCGGTGTAATTGCCCATAAAGTCGGGATCGTCCACACAGTTTCGGGGACGAAGCGTTTGTGTATCCATCCATGTACTGGCTATGATACCGTGCATCGATGGGGTGGTGCCTGTATAAAGGGTGGCAATGGCAGAGGCCCGATCTGTTTCATCGAATGGAAACTGTGCTTGGCTAAATACTTTGCCTTCACGCAACAGGCGTTTGAATCCTTTTTCTCCATACAAAGAGGAAAATGCTTCCATGTAATCCGTGCGTAACTGGTCGATAGTCAGTGTTACCACCAGCTTGGGAGTAGCAGGCATCGGCTGAGCCTGTAATCCGCTGAATGTAAGCGCAAGTATGGAAGTGATCAGTCCTTTTTTCATTACTTTCTTATATATGTGAGATAAAGGTTGCTTGCAGAACGTATCCACAAACTGAGTGCCAAAGGTAATACAGCTAAGTTAAATTCTTGCGGTATTATTCCCCAAAGCAGTATAAAAAAAGTTAAAACTATAATATTTGCCCACATATAGATGCTTTTTTCTTTCTTTCTTACTCTTTTTATCATCCATGGTAGGCACAAAAGATGCAAGGGATGAAATAAGAAAAGGAGATAATTGGGGCTGACGGCAGGATGCTGGGAGAAGCTTGCAAGGAATGCCAGTATGCAACCTGCTACACCGGCAGCCAGAAACAACAGAAGATCAAGCAGCCATAGACTTTTTCTCCGATAAATGCCATAAGCTGTAGCAATAGTTACTATAGTAAACAACAGGAAGGCTGTTTGGAGTGGGCTTGGGGTTTCTTCTGTACTTGTCTGTTGAGGGCTTTGTATGATATGGTCTTCGGAAGAGACAAGCGGTCGCTCCATACCTTGTGCATTCTTTAGCTGAGCTTTTGCAAGAAAGTCTTTCAGGTAAAAAGGAGCAAACATCATTTGCCGGCGGGTGATGTCTTTATCCGCTTGGCTACCTAAGCAAAGATCAATGCCAAAACGTGCCCAAGAATGCCCTATCGTGTATTGATGGACAATATCACGGAAACTAATTCCGGTTTGGAATGAGGTCATGTCATCGGCATATTCCAGCGTACCTTGTACGGCGCGTTCTATCTGGTCGCGTGGTCGTGTGGCGCAGTTGTCGTAAAAAAAGTTGTAGCGGTATATGCGGTTTTGAGGAAGATAGTTTTCTTCTAATAGGGCAAGCAGCTTTTTCTTTTCTTCTGCATTCAGGTTCAGAGTCTGCTGCCATACATCCCGTCCCGTCCAAGTGTATTCGTATGCAAATTGTTTATAGGAAGTAACCCCCAGTTGGTAATCTGTTTCTCCAAGTGTGAAACGGAGAATGAAGTTGGGGGTATTGAAGCTGAATATCCCATAATTGAATACAGCGTCAATGCCCCTAGTAAAGTTCTCGTATCGGATAGCCGTATGCCCAAAAAGAGAGTAAATCTCTTCACCAGCGCCACAAGTCAGAAGGCTGAAGCGTATGCTGTCTTCCGTTGTAGGAGGAACAGCTTGCTTTTGTACCATAGTCTGTGCCTGTATTGCCTGGGGAAATATACTTCCCAGGGTGCAGAAAAACAATGTTAATGATAAAAAAGTCAATTTCATTGTTATATGTAATATGCTATTGTGGCAGATTGCTTTTATGTCTCAGGCATTTATATAATTTATCGGCTTGAAACTTTGGATACAATCGAACGTTTCCCGAATACAATGGTTTCTGCCAGAAAATAATTGAATAGTCCGGAAATGAGGAGAGCTGCAAGGTTGCAATATACCACATTCCAGCCGAAAATCTTCTGAAACAGCAGCAAGAATAGCATCTTGACCAAGAAACCTAGTACCGAGGAAAAATTGAATATGAGGAATCGGTAAGTGAAATCCTTGATATTCTTGTTGGTAATACGTTCTTTCCATATCCAATAATAGGAACATACGAAATTGCTGAATACGGCAAACTCGAATGAGATGACAGGAGAAACGACATAAATCCCCCAGTAATCATGGAATATGAATTTGGAACATATCCACAGTACAAAGGTATCGACTCCTGTACCGAATAAACGGCTAACAACAAATTCTATATATGTACGCACGGACGATTTCGTTTGTTTTAGTTTTTATTTTTTAGGGTTATAGGGCTTAAGAGGATCTTGCTTGGCCAGCAGATTGCGGTCTTTGACAAACTGCATGAAGAACATGGAGAATAGGATAACTACGATGACCATGCCTGCCACATCGAATAAGCCAAACTCGTATCCATGGAAATTGTAAGAGACTTCCACCCATGGTGTATACATGATGAGTGTATTCAAAAGGATAATCACCAGTCGGAACTCGGTAGGACCGAAACAGCCATAAGTCAGAAGAAATTCTCCTTTTAATATGGTTCCGATATACGTATAAATGGATAAGACCAAATATCCGGCAAGTACCAGCAATGCTATGTCGAGACGGAAGATTGGAGACAAGCCTGCTCCTATACATATAATACATATAGTAATGGCGTCTAATGTGTGGTCGATGAAGAAACCGTAAATGGGTCGCTGAGCCTGTCGGACACGAGCTAATGTCCCGTCTAAGCTGTCACCATACCAATTGATTACGAAACCTAGTGATGAAATCCACAAATACTGGAGGTTCTGATTTGCTAAGATATAGCCTAACGCACATACAAAAGCTCCTCCAAGGCCAATGTACGTCAGCATATCGGAAGTTACCCATTTAGGCTGTCTTTCTGCCAGCCAGATAAGAACCTTTTTTTCTGCCGCGTTAAGAATAGAAGTTTGAATTCTATTTGATAATTCTTTTCCCATACATTTTTTTTTATCGTGCAAAATTACAGCATTTTTTTCAAAATTCATTTTAAGTTTAACATTCTTGCAACACTTTAACAATATCTGTTACAAAACTACTAGCTTTTATAAGCTTTTATCTGATTATGACACCGTCTTATTGGAGTGTTGAAAAGAATAGAACAGAAAATTGTTCTGTTTTATTATGCTTCTCTTTTCTGCTGTATATGGATGATGATATATGTTTCCTAGAATTGATGGTGTGTTATATTGGTATTTGATGCCCAACGTAACCGACAATAGAACCATTTCTTATGGAAATGAAATTCGGAAACGGGTCCAGCCATCGTTGTAAGTACGCAGTGAGAATGTACATCCATGGCGATTCAGCACTTCGCGGATAAAGATAAGTCCGATGCCTTGCCCGTGGGGCTTGGTTGAAAAGAAGGGACTGAATAGTTTTTCTTCCGTTTCCTTGCTGATGCCCGGACCGTTGTCGGCTACTTCGAGCGTTGCAGGAGCGGTGGTGGTGATTCTGATTTCTCCGTCCTGGCCGATGCTTTCGACAGCATTCTTGATGATGTTGACCAATACCTGTTCGAAAAGCGAGGTGTCCAGATTGACGTCTCCTACATCGGGAGCGCATTGCAGTGTGAGCTGGATGTGATGGTCGTTGCATAGTCCTTCCATAAAGCGTACGCAGGTGGTGGCTGTTTCGTTCAGGCTGTTTCGCGCGAGGAGTGGTTCTGGTATTTTCACCACGTCGGCAAAGCGGGTAATGAACTTGCTCATCGAAAAACAGCGTTCGGTACATACGTGCATGACGTCGCAGATTTCTTCCATATCTTTTTCGGTGGCCAGTGCTTGCTCTACTGTGTCCAGCGTAGAGGTGATACCTGCGGTCGTGTTATTTACTTCGTGGGCTATCATGCGTATCACCTTTTCGTAGGCTTTCTTTTCGGCGCGTATCACTTCGTCGGTCATGCGCTCTATCAGGTAGAAAGGATGCTGGAAGCCGCGGTCGATGAAGAAGGTGAAAGTGCAGCGGTAGATGTTGGCATCGTTCAGACGGACCACTCGCGTCTCTTCTTTGCTGAGGGCTGCCAGCTCGGTGGCCAGCGGGGAGTCTATTTTCTCTATCGGTTTGTTCAAGAGGCTTTCAAGATGGATGCCCAGCATCTTGATGGCCATGGGGTTGGCCTGCGATATGTTTCCGTCCAGATCGGTGATGATGACGCCCATAGGCGAGGCCTGTATCAGAAGGTCGAGGAAATGATTCTGTTCGCGCAGGCGCAAGCGTTCGTTCTTTAGCTGATCCATCATGCGGTTGAAGATGTTCACAATGCGGTCGGCTTCGTGTTGTCCCACGGGGCTGAGGCGGCTGCTGAAGTCTTGTTCGCGCAGAAGCTCCATACCGTTTCCGATGGTGTGCATGGGCTTCACAATCTTATTATAAAAGACGATGAGGTAGATCAGGATGAATGCGATCGTTCCTTCCATTATATAATAAGGTAGGCGGCTGTCAGGCAGATGGGTTGCCCAATATGCCAGAGCGCCTGACAATGCCAGCAGTATCAGAGCCAGTATGATGAAGAAGGACTTGATGCGCACGTCGGTTATGGTTTATGAGTTTTACGAAAGATTGTTGACCGCAATGTTGTATTTCTCCAACCGGCGATAAAGGGCAGCCCGGCTGATGCCTAACGCCAGGGCTACCTGGCTGAGGTTTCCTTTGTGACGTTCGAGCGCCTGAAGTATGGTGTGGCGTTCGATTTCGTCCAGCGTCATGTTGGCATACGATACGTTCTCGGTGGCTTGAGGTTGTTCGTTGGTGCGCAGGTATTGGGTATCAAAGTCGGCAGCGGTGATGACGGATTTGCCGCTGACAAGGATGGTGCGCTCGACGAGGTTCTTCAGCTCACGGATGTTTCCCGGGTAGGGGAGTTTCGACAGGAAGCTCAGGGCATCGGATGCAAACTCTGTGTGGGGCAGTCCGTTGGCTTCGGCCTGGCGGTCGGCGAAGTAGCGTGCCAGTAAGGGGATGTCTTCGCGGCGTTCGCGCAGGGCGGGAAGCTTGATGGTGATGAGGTTGATGCGGTAGAAGAGGTCCTCGCGGAAAGTACGTTCGGATACCATTTTGCGCAGGTCGGCATTGGTGGCCGATACGATGCGCACGTCTACTTTGCGGGGACGGCTGTCGCCGAGCACTTCGAAGGTCTGGTCCTGCAATACGCGGAGCAGTTTCACCTGACAGGAAAGGTCGAGGTCGCCGATTTCGTCAAGGAAGATGGTTCCTTTATTGGCCAGTTCGAAACGGCCGATGCGATCGGCGCTGGCATCGGTGAAGGCGCCTTTCTTGTGGCCGAACATTTCGCTTTCGAAAAGGCTTTGCGAGATACCGCCCAAATTGACTTTCACGAAGGGTTGTTTGGCGCGCTGGCTATTGATGTGGATGGCTTCGGCTATCAGTTCTTTGCCGGTGCCGCTTTCGCCAGTGATGAGAACCGAAGCATTGGTGCGTGCGATGCGTGCTACGGTATTTAGCACTTCCGTCAGTCCGCGCGATTTTCCGATGATGTGGCTGCGGTCCAGTGTGTCGGCCTTCTCGGTGGTGCTTTCTGTCTGCGGCGCATTCAGTTCGAGGGCTGTCTCGATGCGTTGCAGCAGGGCGGCGTTGTTCCACGGTTTGGTGATGAAGTCGAAGGCGCCGGCCTGCATGCCTTGTACGGCCAGCTGGATGCTGCCCCAGGCGGTCATCAGTATGACAGGTGTTTCGGGGCGGAATATTTTTACTTGTTTCAGCAGGGTAAGTCCTTCTTCGCCGGTTGTAGAGAGGGTGAAGTTCATATCCATCAGTATCAGTGCCGGAGCTTCGGCGCGGACGGTGTCGATGGCTTCGCGTGGGCCTGGCACGGCCTTTACTTCGTAGCCGGCGCGTTTCAGCATGAAGCTGAGCGAAGAACGTACTGCGCTATCGTCGTCAATTACAAGAATCATGTTTATATATAATAAGGTATAGTTAAATGTATGTGCAAAGTTAGCAATTCTCTTTGCACGTTGCAAGCGGTCGGCCCGTCTTTCGTGCGTGGAACGTACGTGGGCGGACGGCTTTATCTTTTCACAATGTCCTCGAAGTCGGCTTCGAGCTCGGTGTTGCGTTCGAAGTCCCACAGGGTGAGGCTGCGTATCTGGTAGAAATAGTACCAGTAATAATATAGCTCGGAGATGTGTTTCTGGCGGGCTTCGTCTTTCGAGTTCTGGGCATCGTTCAGGTCGAGGGTGCTGATTTTTCCTATCATAAAAGTTTCTACGCTGGTTCGGTAGCGCTTCTCGGCGATGAGGTCGGCTTCTTGGGCGATGTTGAGCTGCTGTGCCTGGTTGTTGAAGTTCTCGACCAGCAGGAAGATGTTCTGGTTGAAGTCCATCTGTTCCTGGCGTATTTTGGAGAGCACCACTTCACGGTTGCTTTTGGCCACCCTTACTTGTCCGCGTCGTTTTCCCCAGTCGAGGATGGGGATCTTGACGCCGACCTGCACCACTTGGTTATCTACCAGTCCGCGGTAGGCTGTCGACAGCGCGTTCGACTGACCTGTGTAGCCCACACTGGCAAAGAGGTCGATGCTGCGCAAGTTGCCGCGGGCGGTAGCCACTTCGTAATCGGCTTCCAACTGGCGGCGTCGGATGTTCTGGGCGAAGGAGTTGCGTTCCAATGCTTTTTCGAGCACGCGTTTATATTCCATGTTGAGCATGGGGACGGAGGTAGGCAGCGTCGGGTTCAGGGTTTCCTGTTCGGACACGCCGAGGAAGGAGCGCAACTGGAACATTTTGGCGTTCAGATTACTTTCGGCGGCAGTGACGTCGGCCTTGCTTTGCAGGGCGTTGAGCTTCAGTTGCAGCAGGTCGTTTTCGGATATCTGTCCCATTTTGCGCTTGGCAATGGCTACTTCGTACAGGCGGTCGGCGTTGGTCTTGTTCTGGCGTTCGGTGGCGAGCGACTCTTTGGCCAGCAGCAGTTCGAAGTAGTAGGTGATGGCTTTCATCGTCACTTCCTCGGTGGCGCTTATAAAGGCGGCTTTGGCTTCGGAGTAGCGCACGGGCTCGATGCGGCGGTCCCACTTCAGGGTGTTGACTCCGAAGATGGGTTGCGTCAGTTCTAGACTGACGGGGACGGACATGAACTGTTTGCTGCCGTTCGAGCCCAGCTCCTTCAGATAGTCGAGCGAGGAGGTGAGCGAGAGTTTACCTCCCGTCAGCCAGATGTTCTGGTCGATGGACACTTCGCCCGAAAGCCCCAACACGTTATCGCGTACGTACGAGTAGGTACCGTCGGCGTTCTGGTACGAGTTGTATATCTTCCGATAGTTGGGCAGCGTGCCTGTGAAGTTGACTTCGGGCAACAGGTTGGCCCGGAACGTGCGGTATTCCCAATAGGCGGTCTTCAGTTCGTTCAGGGCGACGGCGGCGTCTACCGACTGTATACGTGCCAGGGCGATGGCTTCGTTCAGGGTGATGTCCCGTTCGTGCGTCAGTGTATCGTTCTGTGCGTGGAGCATCAGGGGCATCCACAGGCAGGCTGCAAGTAAAATCTTCTTCATCTTAGTTTGGCTATTAATTTTTCTGTTTCCGTGGTAACCGTAGTTACCGTGGCTTGCCAAAGTAAAGCAAAGAGCGTGCCAAGCGCTCAGGAGTGTCTGTGGGGGCGGTGGTGTTCGGAATCGGACACTTTCGTTGTTCGTTTACGGACGGCGGACGGTTGTAAGCCGGGCCGGGGCTGTGGCTTTGACGTTTTGACATTTTGCCGATGGAAGCCGTCGAGAATCCGTTATTTCCGTACGTTGGGGCGTTTGCCCGGAAATTTACGAGCGGTTTTCTGTATTCCTTTCATTTATAGTGGGGTATCGAAATGTTTACATCTGAAATAGAAGAAAAAAGTATCCAAATGGCTACCAAAAGCAGTGTTCGCAGGGGTGAAAAGCTGTTTCGGTGAGCGCCACAAGCAGTCTGGACGAGCCGCACAAGCAATCTGGAAGTACAACACAAGCAATCTTGCTGTCCGCCGCAAGCATTGTTCAGTGCGAAAAGAAGCGTTTTTGTCGTGTTTTTCTGCATATTTATACGTTATAAGGCTGCTTTTTATGCGTTTCGGCTTCTATTTGCAGGTTGTCGATAAAGGTTGTGGTTAGCAAAAGGAGCTTTTCTCTGACTTTTTGAGTAAGAACCGGCTTGACTAGTATCGATGTGGCAACTGTACTTGTCGCTTCCGAGAGGCTTTAAATGTGCTGTCGGAGGGTTGTTTATGGGGCAGAACAGGGGGAATACTGCCCGTCAACTCATCTTCTTGCGTATATTGTGTCGAAAATTCAAAATTCAGTCGTATCTTTGCGCCCGCTTAACAAAAAGAGTTTTCAATGAATCTGATTATCGACATCGGTAATACCGTCGCCAAACTGGCGGCTTTCGACGGAGATGAATTGCTCGAAGTGGTGCACGACTCGAACGAGACGCTGGAACACTTGCCCGCTTTCTGCCGGAAATATCCTTTCCGAAAGGCCATTCTCGCCACGGTTATCGATCTGACGGCCGATGTGCAGGATCGCTTGAAGGAGCTTCCCATTCCTTTGCTCTATCTGGGGGCCGATACTCCGTTGCCGGTCGAGAACCTTTACGAGACGCCCCGTACGCTGGGGTACGACCGTATGGCGGCCGTGGTAGGTGCCAACGCCCTTTGCCCCGGCCGCGACCTGCTGGTGATAGATGCGGGTACCTGCATTACATACGAGTTTATCGATGCTTCGGGTCGCTATCATGGAGGCAACATTTCGCCGGGATTGCAGATGCGTTTCAAGGCCCTGCACCAGTTTACCGGCCGCCTGCCCCAGGTGCAAGCCGAGGGTCGTCTGCTGCCTTTGGGCAAGGATACCGATACCGCCATCCGTTCCGGTGTTCTGCAAGGAATGGAGTATGAGATTTCAGGCTATATTCAAACGATGAAGCATAAATATCCTGAACTTTTGGTTTTTTTAACGGGCGGGAATGAATTTTCTTTTGATACAAACTTAAAAAATATCATCTTTGCAGACAAATTTTTAGTGTTGAAAGGATTAAACCGAATATTGAACTATAATGACAGGATATAGACAAACGCTTGTGACGCTCGTGCTCACGTTGTTATCCGGAGTGGCATTCGCTCAGAATAATACGAATTCTCCCTATACAAGATATGGATACGGACAATTAGCCGACCAGGGTCCGGGAAGCAGTAAGGCAATGGGAGGCATTGCCTATGGTTTGCGCGATAACTCCCAGGTCAACTTCGCCAATCCGGCATCCTATAGCGCCGTAGATTCGCTGACCTTTATATTCGACGGTGGTATTTCGTTGCAGAATACCAATTTCAGCAATGGTGTGCTGAAGCAAAATGCCAAGAATTCGAGTTTCGACTATATCACCATGCAGTTCCGTGCAGCCAAGTGGGCGGGCATCAGTTTAGGTTTGCTTCCTTACTCCAATGTAGGATACAACATCGGCGAAACCCGTGAAGTGGAACAGGTTTCTTATACCGGTGACGGTGGTTTGCACCAAATTTATCTGGGTACTGGACTTAAAATATTTAAAAACTTTTCTATTGGTGCGAATATTTCGTATCTTTGGGGAGACATCACACATACTGTAAACGTGACTTATCCCAATACGTCGTCGGCTTTCGCTTTCGAACGCGAACAAAATGTGTCGGTGACCAGCTATAAGCTCGATTTGGGTGCGCAATATACGCATCAGTTCGGCAAGAAGCATCAGGTGACGTTGGGTGTTGTTTTCTCGCCCGGTCACGACTTGAACAACGATGCTTATACGCAGACTACTACTGGCAACAGTTCGATGGGATACACCGTATCGCAACGTGATACGGTTGCTACGTGTGGCATACCTACAACGTTAGGTGCCGGATTCACCTACGTGTACGACGGTCGTCTGACAGTGGGAGCCGATGTGATGTTGCAGAATTGGAGCAAGACATCGTTTATGAACAGCTCTGATGCTTTCAGCAACCGTCGCCGCATAAGCCTCGGTGCAGAGTACATGCCGAATCCAATGGGCAGAAGTTATCTGTCGGTTGTGAAATATCGTGTGGGAGCCTATTACTCCCAGCCTTATTATAAAATGGAAGGAAAGCGGGCGGCTGATGAGTACGGCGTAACTGCCGGTTTCGGATTGCCCATTCCGAGAACACGTTCGATATTGAGCATTTCCGGTCAGTACGTCAGAGTATCTGGCAAACATGCCGGCTTGCTGGATGAAAACACATTCCGGGTTTGCATCGGAGTAACCTTCAACGAACGTTGGTTCTTCAAGCGTAAAGTGAATTAAAGAATAGACAAAAATATCACAACTAAAATTTTGATACAATGAAAATTAAGACGCTTGTGGCTGCTGTATTGCTCCTTTCGGGTGGAGCAACCAGCGTTTTTGCACAAAACGATTGTAATGCGAACAGTAGTATTTCGCATGAGGCAGTTAATGCCAAGAACTATAAGGACGCATATGCACCCTGTATGGCCGTGCTGAAAGAGTGTCCTACGCTGAGATATTATACTTTTAAGGATGCTATCGAAATTCTGCAGAATTTCTTGCAAACTAATAAAGACCGTAACTCGGCTGACTACAAAAAGTATTTTGACGAACTGATGGAAGTGCATGATCTGAAGATCAAGTATCTTCCCGAGTTTGCTACAAAATATAAGAGCGGTATTCCCAGCGAAGCAACTGCTCTGGGTACAAAGGCTATTGACTATCTGATGTATGCTCCGTCTTTGAATCTTGATCAGGCTTATAATTGGCTGAAGGAATCAGTAACTACTGGTAAGGGGGAAGTTGACGGTGCAGTGTTGCACTACTTCCTGGATGTGTCCATGCAGAAAGTGAAAGCTGACAGTAATCATACCGATCAGTTCTTCCAGGATTATCTGGATGCTTCTAAATATATAGAAGAGGCTATTGCCAATGAAACAAAGCCTAATAAGAAGAAAAATCTGGAAGCTATTAAAGAGAACTTGGTTGCCATGTTCGTTAACAGTGGTGTAGCCGACTGCGAATCTCTGCAGAATATCTATGGTCCGAAAGTAGAAGCTAACCAAAGCGACTCCACTTTCCTGAAGAAGACTATCGCTATCCTGAAGATGATGAAATGTAATGAAAGCGAAGTTTACTTCAAGGCTTCTGATTACCTGTATCGTATCGACCCGAGTGCAGATGCTGCTGTAGGTGTAGCCTATATGTATTATAAGAAAGGCGACTACGATAACGCCGTGAAGTATTTCGACGAAGCTTTGGGTATGGAAACTGACAATGCAAAGAAAGCTGAAATGTCTTATGCAACAGCTGCTGCTCTGTTTAGTGCCAAGAAGCTTTCTCAGGCAAGATCTTACTGTCAGAAGGCCCTTTCTTTCAAAGAAGACTACGGACAGGCATATATCATGTTGGCACACATCTATGCTTCCAATCCGAAGTGGAGTGATGAGCCTGCTTTGAACAAATGTACTTACTTCCTCGTAATCGACAAGCTTCAGAAAGCTAAATCGATCGATCCGAGCGTGACCGAGGAAGCCAATAAGCTTATTTCTACCTATTCAGCTTATACCCCGCAGGCAAAAGACTTGTTTATGTTGGGTTATAAGGCTGGCGACCGTGTAACTATTGGTGGCTGGATAGGTGAGTCTACAACCATTCGATAATATGATGTCATCACAATCGAAGGGCGTAATATATTTTAGAAATCTGAGCATAACCATTGTCTTAGGGGGAATGGTTATGCTCCTTTTATTTTCGGCCTGCTCTGGAAAGAAGCAAGAACTGGGCGCAGCCATTACCGAACGTGATTCGATGCCGGTGATGGATACGCGGGGAGTCACGACGCTTATTTCAGACTCTGGTGTTACGCGTTACCGCATTCTTACCGAGGAGTGGAAGGTGTTCGATCGTAAGTCTCCTTCTTACTGGTCTTTCGAAAAGGGAGTCTATCTGGAGAAGTTCGATACCTTGTTTCAGGTCGAAGCAAGTATAAAGTCTGATACTGCTTATTTTTACGACAAGCAGAAGCTTTGGAAACTGATAGGTAATGTACATATACAGAACCTGAAGGGAGAGAAGTTTGATACAGAGCTGCTTTATTGGGATCAGACGAAAAAGAAGGTTTATTCGGACAAGCGTGTGCGTATCGAGCAGCCCGATCAGATTATTTATGCATGGGGCTTTGAATCGAATGAACAAATGACAAAATATCGTTTCTTCAAGACTGACGGTATATTCTATATCGACGAGGAAGAGGGAGCCACTCCTTCCGACAGCCTGAAGACGGACAGTATCGGATAAGTATGTTAGACACTATTATTTATTTGCTGATAACCATGGCTTTCTCTGCCTTTTTCTCGGGAATGGAGATTGCCTTTGTTTCGGTCGACAAGCTACGTTTTGAAATGGACAAGAAAGCTGGTGTAACGTCTGCCATTCTTTCTTATTTCTTCCGCAATCCTAACGATTTCATTTCGACAATGCTGGTGGGCAATAATATTGCGCTGGTTATTTACGGTATTTTTATGGCGCAGATTATCGAAGGGAATCTATTGGCCGGAGTTATTTCGAATCATTTTGCGGTAGTACTGATACAAACGATTATTTCAACACTGGTTATCTTGGTGACGGGTGAGTTCCTACCTAAAACATTGTTTAAGATCAATCCCAATCTGGCCTTACGTGTATGTGCCATGCCGTTGTTTGTATGCTATGTAGTCTTGTTTCCGGTCTCTAAATTAGCTTCAGGGCTTTCGTCTGTCTTTTTGTATATTTTCGGCGTACGTATTAATAAAGAGGCGCGTGCCAGAGCATTTGGAAAGGTCGATTTGGATTATTTCGTCCAGTCGAGTATCGAAAATGCCGAAAGTGAGGAGAATCTGGATGCCGAGGTGAAAATATTTCAGAATGCGCTCGACTTCTCGAATATCAAGATACGTGATTGTATTGTGCCGCGTACCGAAGTTGTAGCAGTTGATGTCAGTGCTTCACTGGACGAGCTGAAAAGTCTTTTTGTGGAGTCGGGTATTTCGAAAATAATAGTGTACGACGGTAGTATAGATAATGTGATAGGTTATATTCATTCGTCGGAGATGTTCCGTAATCCGGCCGATTGGCGAAATAATGTGAAGGATGTTCCCATTGTTCCCGAAACGATGGCGGCTCACAAACTGATGAAACTGTTTATGCAACAGAAGAAAACGATTGCAGTTGTGGTAGATGAGTTTGGCGGGACCTCTGGTATTGTTTCTTTGGAGGATTTGGTAGAAGAAATCTTTGGAGACATAGAAGACGAACATGACAATACGTCGTATGTATGTAAACAAATTGGAGAGAATGAATATGTTTTGTCTGCGCGTCTGGAAATTGAGAAGGTAAACGAAACGTTTGGTCTGGATCTTCCGGAATCGGATGATTATTTGACGGTAGGCGGGCTTATTCTGAACAGTTACCAAAACTTTCCCAAGCTGCACGAAGTGGTAACAGTAGACCGTTATCAGTTTAAGATTATTAAGGTTACAGCTACTAAAATTGAACTGGTGCGGCTCAAAGTAACCGAATAATGCTATTTAGATGCAAAATTTCGGCGAATAAATAGATGCGTATTAGCATTTTTTGTATCTTCGTGCGCTAAAATCGGTAAAAATAAGAAAGTAATAAATAAACAAATAAATCTAATTAACAAAAATGGCAACATTACAAAACATTCGGTCGAAAGGACCTTTATTGGTGATTGTAATTGGTGTGGCGTTGTTTGCTTTCATCGCGGGTGATGCATGGAAGGTTCTTCAGCCGCATCAGTCACAAGACGTAGGAGAAGTGAACGGAGAAACTATTTCCGCTCAAGATTATCAGACAATGGTGGAAGAATATACGGAAGTCGTTAAGTTCTCTACCGGTAGATCAACATTGAGTGATGAAGAAACCAATCAGATTAAAGATGAAGTTTGGCAAAGATATGTCAACAATAAGCTGATTGAGAATGAAGCTGAGAAGTTAGGCCTGACAGTTTCGAAAGCAGAAATACAGTCCATTATAGATGAAGGAACGCACTACATGTTGCAAAGAACTCCTTTTGTGAATGCCCAGACAGGTGCTTTCGATAAGGATATGTTGAAGAAGTTCCTGGTTGATTATTCAAAGATGAACAGAGCACAGATGCCTGCTCAATATGTAGAACAATACGATGCAATGTACAAGCTGTGGGCATTTATCGAACAATCTCTGATTGAAGCTCGCTTGCAGGAAAAATACACATCGTTGATCGCCAAATCTCTGTTCGCTAACTCTGTTGAGGCACAGGATGCGTTTGATGCACGTATAAATCAGACCGATCTGCTTTTAGCAGCCATTCCTTACTCTTCTGTTACAGATTCTACGATTACAGTAAGCGATGCTGATTTGCAGGCTGCATACGATAAAAAGAAAGAGCAATTCAAGCAATATGTTGAAACTCGTAACATCCGTTATATTGATGTTCAGGTAACAGCAAGTGCTGAAGACCGTGCTGCTTTGCAAAAGGAAATGGAAGAATATACAGCTCAATTGGCTTCTACTTCTTCTGATTATACATCGTTTATCCGTTCTACTGGTTCTGAAACTCCGTATGTAGATTTGTTCTACACAACAAGAACTTTGCCTTCTGACGTTACTGCACGTTTGGATTCAGTAAATGTAGGAGAGGTGTTTGGTCCCTATTATAATGTAGCAGACAATACTCTGAATACATTCAAGAAATTGGCTGAAACTTCAATGCCTGACTCTATCGAATATCGTCAGATTCAGGTAGTAGCCGAAGATGCTGATAAGACTAAGACTTTGGCTGACAGTATCTATAATGCCATTAAGGGTGGTGCTGATTTTGCTGAAGTAGCTAAGAAGTATGGACAGACTGGCGAAGCTGTATGGATTACTTCTGCCAATTACGAAGGTGCCCAGCTGGATGGTGATAATCTGAAGTATGTAACTGCTGTTACTACTATGGGACAGAATGAACTGCAGAATCTGGCTTTAGGTCAAGCTAATGTTATTTTGCAGGTAACTAATAAGAAAGCTGTGAGGGATAAATATAAAGTCGCAGTGATTAAACGTCCTGTTGAGTTTAGCAAGGAAACCTATAATAAGGCATACAATGATTTCAGCCAGTTTATAGCTGCTAATAATACGCTTGAAAAGATGATGGCCAATGCTGAAGACGCTGGTTACAGACTCTTCCCTAAAGATGACTTGTATAGCTCAGAACATGGAATTGGTGGTATCCGTGGAACAAAGGATGCACTGAAATGGGCTTTCGAAGCTAAGGTGGGTGAAGTTTCTGGTTTGTATGAGTGTGGCGAGAGCGATCATATGCTGGTTGTAGGTTTGGCTGGCATCGTTAAAGAAGGATATCGTCCTTTGGCTCTGGTGAAAGATCAGTTGAGAGCTGAAGTTATCCGTGACAAGAAAGCTGAGAAGATTATGGCTGATATGAAGGCTGCTGGTGCGACTTCATTTGATCAGTATAAGAATATGGCTAATGCAGTGAGCGATTCAGTGAAACATGTTACTTTCTCGGCTCCCGCTTATGTATCAGCATTGCACAGCAGTGAGCCTGCAGTAAGTGCTTATGCATCGGTTGCAGAAGTTAATAAGCTGAGTGCTCCGATTAAAGGTCAGGGTGGTGTCTTTGTTCTTCAACCTTATGCAAAAGAAAAACTGAACGAAACCTTTAATAAGGAAACTGAAGAGACTACATTGGAAAACATGCATGCACGTATGGCAGGTCAGTTTATGAGTGACTTGTATCTGAAAGCCAATGTGAAAGATACTCGTTATCTCTTCTTCTAATAAGTTAGAATAGAGGTTTTACTCTAAAAAATACATCCGGGCTTTAGGTTTCAGAATATCGGGTCTGAAATCTGAAGCCCGGATTTTTTGTATATATTCTGATAGTCCTGTTGTTTTTCGATACGTGGGGCAAGTTTCTATTGTCACCGTTGTCTTTATATTACTTTATTTGTACCTTTGCAAGATAAAAGAATATAAGAATATGGCACAAAAACTTCCCCTTTTGGGATTGACTCTTTCTGAATTGCAGTCTGTTGTAAAGAATCTTGGCATGCCAAGCTTTTCAGCCAAACAAATAGCTTCTTGGCTGTATGATAAAAAAGTTTTTTCAATAGATGAAATGACCAATTTGTCGTTAAAACATAGAGAACTGCTGAAAGAACAGTATGAGGTTGGAGCTGAGGGACCGATAGATGCGATGCGTTCGGTTGATGGTACTGTAAAGTATCTGTTCCGTGTCGGTGAAAACCATTTTGTTGAATCTGTTTATATCCCTGATGATGACCGTGCTACGTTGTGTGTGTCTTCACAAGTAGGTTGCAAAATGAATTGTAAGTTTTGTATGACTGGAAAACAAGGATTTACTGCTAACCTTACGGCTAATCAGATAATAAATCAGATAAACTCTTTGCCGGAACGTGATAATCTGACCAATGTAGTAATGATGGGGATGGGAGAGCCTTTGGATAATCTTAATGAGGTATTGAAGGCTTTGGAAATAATGACCTCTGATTACGGATATGGTTGGAGCCCGAAAAGAGTGACTCTCTCTACTGTAGGCCTCCGCAAGGGGTTACAACGTTTTATTGAGGAATCCGATTGTCATTTGGCTGTTAGTCTTCATTCTCCGTTACCGCTGCAACGCCGTGACTTGATGCCTGCTGAAAAGGCTTTCTCAATAACTGAAATAGTTGATCTGTTGCGCAACTATGATTTCAGCAAACAGCGGAGACTTTCTTTTGAATATATCATGTTTAAGGGAGTCAACGACTCTCTGCCTTATGCCAAAGAACTTTTGAAACTATTGCGTGGCGTAGATTGCAGAATTAATTTGATTCGTTTCCATGCAATTCCAGGTGTTGATTTGCAGGGAGCTGATATGGATACTATGGTTACTTTCCGGGATTATCTGACTTCACATGGATTGTTTACTACAATACGTGCTTCACGAGGTGAGGATATATTTGCAGCCTGTGGAATGCTCTCTACGGCGAAGCAAGAGGAGAATAAACAAGAATTAATATAAATTATTAACTTTGCCCGAAAGGATTTACTGATTTTTCGTAGTTTTGTAGAAACTAAAATAATGTGATTATGAAAAGGCACTTGGTTTATTTGAGCATGTTCCTTATGTCTGTTTTGTTTGTGGCATGTGGTAATGGTAAAAAGAAGAGTATGTTTACCCCGACCTCAAGTGGGCGTGCATATGAAGTTCTTGTTGTAATAGATTTGGATATGTGGGAGCGGCCGGCTGGTAGAGCTTTGTTTGACGTACTCGACTCTGATGTACCGGGATTGCCTCAATCAGAACGCTCTTTCCGCATTATGTATACTGATCCGTCGAATTATGACGCTACCTTAAAAATTATCCGTAACATTATCGTAGTAGAGGTGAACAAAGACCTCTATACACAGCCTAAGTTAAAGTCTGCTCAGAATGTCTATGCTGCACCGCAGTCTATCTTGACAATTCAGGCTCCTGATGAAAAGACATTTGGTGAGTTTGTTACAAAAAACAAACAAGTCATTATAGACTATTTTACTCATGCAGAGATGAACCGGCAAATTTTTGCTTTGGAAACCAATCATAGTGATTATGTCACAACGAAAGTAAAGAGTATGTTTGATTGTGATGTATGGGTACCTGGCGAGTTGACAGCAACGAAACAAGGCGAGAACTTTTTCTGGGCAGGAACTAATGCTGCAACTGGCGATCAGAATTTTGTTATTTATACTTATCCATATACCGATAAGAATACTTTCACAAAAGAATATTTTGTTCACAAACGTGATTCTGTGATGAAAATCAATATTCCAGGAGCACGCGAAGGAATGTATATGATGACTGATTCGTTGATGACTGATGTACGTCCTATTAGTGTGCAAGGCGAGTATGCGCTGGAAGTTCGTGGGCTGTGGCGTATTAAGGGCGATTTTATGGGTGGCCCGTTTGTGTCTCACGTTCGTTTGGACAGAGCTAACCAACAAATTGTTGTTTCAGAGATATTTGTTTACTCTCCTGATAAGATGAAACGTAATCTTGTACGTCAGATGGAAGCTTCTCTTTATACTTTGAAGTTACCAAATAGCCGACAGGTAGAAGTAACAATACCGGCTATTGTGATAAGTAATGATTCAACTACTAATAAAAAATAAGAATGGAAGATAACAAAATAAGAATTGGCATAACACAAGGTGACATTAATGGAGTGGGATATGAAGTGATTCTGAAGACTTTTGAAGATCCCATGATGTTGGAATTGTGTACACCGATTATATATGGTTCTCCTAAGGTTGCAGCCTATCATCGGAAGTCTTTAGATCTCTCTACTAACTTTAGTATTGTGAATTCGGCTTCAGAGGCTATGCCAGATAAGCTGAGTGTGGTTAATTGTACTGATGATGAAGTAAAGGTAGAGTTCTCGAAGGCTGATCCCGAAGCAGGGAAAGCTGCTTTAAGTGCTTTGGAGAAAGCTATAGAAGAGTATCGGGAAGGTTTGATCGATGCTATTGTGACTGCACCTATAAACAAGCACACCATTCAGTCTGAGGAGTTCTCTTTTCCCGGCCATACCGAATACATTGAGGAACGGTTGGGCGATGGTGAAAAGGCTCTTATGATTCTGATGAAAGGTGATTTTCGTGTAGCATTGGTTACCGGACATATTCCCATTGCCCAGGTTGCTTCGACCATTACCAAGGAATTGATAGAAGAGAAATTGGAGATTTTCAATCGTTCTTTAAAACAGGATTTTGGTATAGGAGCACCACGTATCGCAGTATTAGCTTTGAATCCTCATGCCGGTGATGGTGGATTATTGGGAATGGAGGAACAGGAAATTATAATCCCTGCTATTCAGGAGATGGCTGCCAAGGGGGTACTTTGTTTCGGACCTTATCCTGCTGACGGATTTATGGGTTCGGGCAATCTTTCCCATTTCGATGGAGTATTGGCCATGTATCACGATCAGGGTTTGGCACCATTTAAAGCACTGGCAATGGATGAAGGAGTGAACTATACGGCTGGTTTGCCTGTCGTTCGTACTTCGCCGGCGCATGGCACTGCTTATGATATTGCAGGAAAGGGTGTAGCTTCGGAAGATTCGTTCCGCCAGGCTGTTTATGTAGCGATTGATGTGTTCCGTAACCGTTTGCATGAAAAGAATATGCGTGCAAATCCACTGCGAAAGCAATATTACGAGAAACGTGATGATAGTGACAAGTTGAAGCTTGACAGTATAGAAGAGGAATTATAAATATGACGAAAGCAGAAATACAGCAAGTGAAGTTGCGTTTTGGCATCATTGGTAACAATGATGGATTGACGCGCGCCATTGATATAGCGATTCAGGTGGCACCTACTGACTTGTCTGTCTTGATAACTGGGGAAAGCGGTGTAGGTAAGGAAAGTTTTCCCCAAATCATCCATCAGTATAGCCGACGTAAACACGGGCAATACATTGCAGTGAACTGTGGAGCTATTCCGGAAGGTACTATCGATTCGGAGCTTTTCGGCCATGAAAAAGGAGCCTTTACAGGAGCTATCGGCGAGCGAAAAGGATATTTTGGAGAAGCAAATGGTGGTACTATCTTTCTGGATGAAGTAGGAGAGTTGCCTTTACCTACTCAGGCCCGTTTGCTTCGAGTACTTGAAACGGGAGAATTTATCAAGGTAGGTTCGTCGAAAGTAGAAAAGACGGATGTGCGTATTGTTGCTGCTACAAACGTAAATTTGACTCAGGCTATTGCGGACGGCCGTTTTCGTGAGGATCTGTATTATCGTTTGAATACAGTTCCTATACAGATTCCTCCTTTGCGAGAGAGAGGTGAAGATGTGGTTCTGCTGTTCCGAAAGTTTGCGACCGATTTTGCGGATAAATACAGGATGCCTGCCATTCAGTTGACGGAAGATGCCAAACGTGAATTAATGTCTTATTCGTGGCCAGGTAATGTCCGTCAGTTGAAGAATATTACAGAGCAGATCTCAATTATTGAAACTAACCGTGAAATAGATGCTTCTATTTTGAAGGGATATCTGCCGTTGCAAAGTAATGTGCAGAAACTTCCTGCTTTGTTCGGAGCAAAGGAACACAAGAGTTTTGAGAGTGAACGTGAGATACTTTATCAGGTCCTTTTTGATATGCGTCAGGATGTTACGGAGTTAAAGAAACTGGTGCATGAGATTATGACTGAACGTGCTGCGGGAATTTCGTCTGCATCTCCTTCACCTTATTTATCCTCCGAGGCTTCTATTGTGACTCCGGCACAACCCTCAGTACCTGCTATTATTCATTCTCCGATTAAGGCAGTTACGCCTGTCGATGATGATATTCAGGATACGGAAGAGTATGTGGAAGAATCGTTGTCACTGGATGATGTAGAAAAAGAAATGATACGGAAAGCACTTGAAAAGCATCATGGCAAACGCAAAGCGGCGGCACATGATCTGAACATTTCCGAACGGACTTTATACAGAAAGATTAAAGAATATGGGTTGGATTAGAAAGATATCATTAATACTTTTATTGGCAATATCGGGCATTGTGCTGTATTCTTGTAGCATAAAGATAGGTCTTGCTCCGATTAGTTCAATAGATTATACGAAAGTTAAGACAATTTCGATTGCTGATTTTGAGAACCATGCCGATTATGTTTATGCACCTTTGGCGATCGAATTCAATCAGAAGCTGAAAGACATGTTCATTCAGCAGACAAGTCTTCGTTTGGTTGATTCGGGAGGAGATTTGGAGATTAGCGGTGAGATTATAGGATATAATCAGTATAATGAAGCTGTAGATGCCAGTGGTTATTCTTCGAAAGTAAAACTGACTTTGACGGTGAAAGTGTCGTATGTCAATAATACCAATCACGAAGAAGACTTTACCGACCAGCAATTCTCTGCTTTCCAGACGTACGACTCATCGCAATTGCTGACCTCGGTACAGGACGGACTGATTACCGTGATGGTTAAAGATATTGCAGAGCAAATATTTAATTCAACAGTAGCTAACTGGTAATATAGGGAAATGACATCTGTACATTTGCAACAGTGGATTGAGCATCCGGAGATGCTGAACAGGGATACTTTGTACGAGCTTCGTACGATGGTAGCCCGTTATCCTTATTTCCAGTCACTTCGTTTGTTGTACCTGAAGAATTTGTATTTGTTGCACGATACAGCTTTTGGTTCAGAGTTGCGGAAGGCAGTACTTTATGTTGCCGATCGTCGTGTCTTGTTCTACCTGATAGAAGGTGATCGTTATAAGTTGCAGGCTCAGAAACTGTCCAATAGGATAGATACTGAATTGAAAGAAGAACCTAGCGTCGATCGTACTCTTTTCCTGATTGATACTTTTTTGGCAACTATGCCAGAAGAGCAGACTCAACCGATGAAATTGGACTATTCGATGGATTATACAGCCTATCTGCTGAGTGAAGACAATGGATTGAATGAAGAAAGCCCGCAAGAGGAAGTGCCTAAGCTGAGGGGGCAGAATCTCATTGATGATTTCTTGAAGAGAGACGAGAAGGAAACTGTGGAAGAAGCAGTTCCGTCTGCTACAGATACAAAATTGGATGCAATGCCTGAACAGCCGGATGATGCAGCGGAAAGTGTTGAGGAATGTAGTTCGTCTCAATCATCGATGCTGGAGGCTACAGCAGAGCAACCTATAGAAGGCGCTTGTCAAATAATCGGTGCAGATGAGCCTTCCGAGACAGCTGATCAGGCAGCCGGTGATGATTTGGATAATGAAGAGCCGGATGAGGAGAATTTGGATGATATTTACGGCAAAGAAGAGTTGGATGACAGCTGTTTTACCGAAACTTTGGCAAAAATATACATCAAACAGCACCGATATGATAAAGCTCTTGAAATTATTAAAAAATTAAGTTTGAATTATCCAAAAAAAAATGCTTACTTTGCAGACCAAATCAGATTTTTGGAGAAATTGATTATTAACGCTAAATCAAAATAACAAAATGTATTCATTATTAATTATCTTAATGCTGATTGCATCAGTATTGATGTGTTTCATTGTTTTAATCCAGAATTCAAAGGGTGGAGGTCTGGCATCAGGCTTTTCTTCATCCAATGCGATTATGGGTGTACGCAAAACTACCGATTTCCTGGAAAAAGCAACATGGACATTAGCTGCGGCTATGGTTATATTCAGTGTTGTTGCTGCTTATACTGTTCCTTCTGCTTCCAGCAAGAGTGGTGATGTGATATTGGAACAAGCACAGCAAGAAGAGAAGACAAATCCGTATAATATGCCCGTAGGTACAACAGCACCGCAGACTGAAGCTCCTGCTGCTGCTACACCTGCTCCTGCTGCTTCTGATTCAGCAGCCAATTAAGGACAGAACGGCGTGGCCGTTATGCGTGATTTGAGATAATTTAGGCACGGATTACATGAATTTGAAGGGGTAATTTATTCCCTATTTTCATGTAATCCGTGTTTTTTATATCTGTATGTTTAATAAAGTCTGATTATCGGTATTCTTTTTTAGCATAATAGCTGGAAAGACTAGCATATTTTCATTATTTTTGTTGCTTAATAAATTAACTAATAACATACTAATTGAAATGATGACATCTGAAAAAAATCTCCAGACGTTGCGCGATTCAGCGGCTATGCGCTGGATGGTACTGCTTTTCTTGGCTTTTGCCATGTTCTGTTCATACATCTTTATGGACATTCTTTCACCTATTAAAGATTTGATGCAATCTACACGAGGCTGGGATTCTACAGCTTTTGGTACGATGCAGGGTTCTGAAACGTTTTTGAATGTTTTTGTATTCTTTCTGATTTTTGCCGGTATCATTCTGGATAAGATGGGAGTACGTTTTACAGCCCTTCTTTCAGGAACAGTGATGCTTGTAGGTGCTATTATCAATTGGTATGCCGTTACCGAAAGTTTTCAAGGCAGCGGACTTGAGAACTGGTTTAATAATAATCTGAATTATATCCCGGTTTTTGATGAATTGGGTATTTCTCCTTTTTATAGAGGTATGCCTGCCTCAGCCAAGTTTGCAGCCATTGGTTTTATGATCTTCGGCTGTGGTGTTGAGATGGCGGGTATTACAGTTTCCAGAGGATTGATTAAATGGTTTAAAGGCCGCGAGCTGGCATTGGCTATGGGTTCGGAAATGGCACTTGCACGTTTAGGTGTGGCAACCTGTATGATCTTCTCTCCGGTATTTGCCAAGTTGGGAGGTGTAATTGACGTTTCCCGTTCTGTAGCATTCGGTGTAGTACTGCTGATGATAGCCTTGATCATGTTTATCGTTTATTTCTTTATGGATAAGAAGCTTGACGCACAGACTGGCGAGGCAGAAGAAAAAGATGATCCCTTTAAGATTTCCGATTTGAAGAAGATTCTTACAAGCGGTGGATTCTGGTTGGTTGCATTGCTGTGCGTGCTTTATTACTCTGCCATTTTCCCGTTCCAGAAGTATGCTGTAAATATGTTGCAATGTAACCTGATATTTACTGATGTGCCAGCCGATTCATTCTGGGCAACTAATACGGTGACCATAATTCAATACTGTATCATGCTGGTTGTGGCTGCTGCCGCTTTTGCCAGCAATTTCTCCAAGCGTGTCAGTATGAAATACGGATTACTGGTTGTTGCAGCAGTGGCATTGGTTGCTTTCTGTTATATGGGTTATATGCGTCAAAGCGCCGAGACTGTTTTTGCTGTATTCCCGTTGCTGGCAGTAGGTATTACACCTATATTGGGCAATTATGTCGATCATAAAGGAAAAGCAGCAACCATGCTTGTGGTTGGTTCCATTCTGCTGATCTTCTGTCATTTGACTTTCGCTTTTGTATTACCGCAATTCAAGGATAATGCGATTGGTGGTGTGATTATTGCTTATCTTACCATTCTTGTACTCGGAGCAAGTTTCTCGTTGGTTCCTGCTTCTTTGTGGCCTAGTGTGCCTAAGTTGGTCGATGCTAAAATCATTGGTAGTGCCTATGCGCTTATCTTCTGGATTCAGAATATCGGTTTGTGGCTTTTCCCGCTTCTGATAGGAAAGGTGCTCGACCGTACCAATCCGCAGCTTGTGGCCGATTTGCAGAATGGAGTCATTACACCGGAAGAAGCAGCTGTCTCTTATGATTATACAGCGCCGCTTGTAATGCTTGCCTGTCTGGGTGTTGCCGCATTGATTCTTGGTTTTGTATTGAAAGTAGTCGACCGTAAGAAGGGCCTTGGCTTGGAAGAACCTAACATTAAGGAATAAGTAATATGCCGGATACAGTAGACAAAATTAGTTTGTTGAATGCCATTCCGGTTCGTAGTGAACAGGTAAAAACTGAATGGAAAGGTGAGTACGTTGTGCTCGCCTTTCCTCGGTTTAAGAAGGAATGGATGCGTCGTTTCTGGTTGTTTAAAGGGCTGTCGCAGGATATACATGTAACGTTGGAAGAGCATGGGACAGCCGTTTGGCAATTAATAAACGGCCAGCGTACCGTTAATGAAATAGTGGAACTGCTGGCCGTTCATTTCTCGAACGAAGCGGATTATGCTTCGCGTGTTGCAACTTACATCATGCAGTTGCATAAAGATGGTTTTATTCGCCTCTGTCTACCTTCAGCAAGCCACCCGTTGTAGTGTCGAAAAGCACTTGGGTAACACTGTTCTTATTGAATAGTACAGGAGCAAGGTATTCCGTGGTGCCAAATTGGCTCACCGGGAGTTCGTCTTCAAACAATTTCTGGTGTTTGTATTTTATCTCTATTTTGGCTTTACCGGGTGCATTGTAGGCCACTCCTTCTATTTTCTTCTTTTGATCTTTCTCGTCGACTGGCGGAATGTTGATTGTTTTAAGGTCGGTGATGCTGATGTATATAGGCTCGCCGGCCAGATTATTGCTGTCTACGACTCCCAAGCGTGTAGAGAAGCGCGAAATTACTGCATTTTGCATTTCTTTGGGAGTAATGCGTACGGTGAATGTTTGGGATTGCTCGACCGTATTTCCGGTAAACATTTCCGTCATGGCTTTTTCCTGACGATTCAGGTTGTCGAGCATCAGTTTAAGCTGTTCTCCGTCTTTGGGCATGTTGTCTGCCTCGCCTCTTAACAGAGCGTTTTTGCTTTCGCGTATGTTGTAGATTTCCTGTGCAACCAGTTCGGCCATTTTAGCACTTGAGCTGGCCATAAGAATTTCCTGCGTGAGGAAAGTACGCGGGTCAAGTGTCTCGGATGCCGCATAGAGTGGGGCAGAGACTTGTTTCTTTTCTTTCTTTCCGCTATAAGGCATATTGATGGAGCGTACAATGCCGTCTTCAGTCAGTTCTATAAGGGGAGCAACCGTTTTGTCTTTCAGCTTTACGAAATAAACGTTATCCTTGTCCGGTACTCCGATAGTGGAAGTTTGTATTTTGTCCAGTGTCCAATACTCTCTTGACAGTGGAGAAATGCCAGTCAGTTTCAGAAACTGTTCGGCATATTTGCAAAATTCTCCCGGAGTGTATGTATGTTTGGTTGCCACAATGGTAAGCTGAATTTCAGTTTTCGGCAGCAGATAGGTCACTCCATAGGCCTTACCACGCATCACACCAGCTGTAACTTCCGTCTGGGCGTACGTACCGGTTGTGAGTAGCAGAAGACCTGCCAGTTGTATGATTCTTTTTTTCATAAAAGGATATTAATAATAAGTTATTCATTTGCTTTAGATAGAAATGCAAAGCCGGTATGGCGGTGCATTTACAGCTCGACCTGGCTTTGTTTTACTTCTATCTTAAATAACAAAGATAATGAACTCCGCTGTTGTACGACACTTATTTACGAAAGATTAACGTACGAACTGAATGCATACGGGTTTGCTGATAGCTATATCTTTGTTGATGTTTTCCAATAATCCTGTTGTCTCATCTCGCCGGTATACCTGTATCACGTGGCTGTCGCGGCAAGCTACCAACAGGTACTTACCGTTGGGAGTGATATTAAAGTTACGGGGATGAATGCCGGTAAGCTGATATCCGACTTTGGCCAGCATGCCGTTTTCTTCGTTGACGGCATAGATGGCTATTCCGTCACCTTTCAGCCGGTTGGAGGCATATAGATATTTGCCATCGGGACTGAGGTGGATGTCTGCACTTCCGCGGGCGGCCAGTGTGTCGGCTGTGATGGTCTGTATCTGTTTCAGGCAACCGTCGTTGTAGCTGTAGGCGATAACTTTGCCCGACAGTTCATTAATAAGGTATGCATATTGTCCGTTCGGGCTGAACGTCAGATGACGCGGACCGGAACCGGGAGCTACTTCTGTTGCTTCGGCCGAGGGATGCGGGACGATATCTTTCGGATGAAGGACAAAGCGCAGGATGCGGTCGGAACTGAAGTCGGTGGCAAATATATATTTCCCGTCAGGCGAGAAGACGGCACAGTGCATGTGCGGGCTGTTCTGTCTTTCCGGATCGGCATTGTTGGCCATTCCTTCGAACAGGGTGTCGACCGGTTCTACGCTTCCGTTGCTACGCAGGGGAAATACAGCCATTGTGCCACCGGAATAGTTGGCGGTCAGCACTTCCTTTCCGTTGGTAGATATATAGCAAGGACCTGCGCTTAAAGTAGGTTCGCTGTTCAGCAGGCGCAGTTCTCCGGTTGTTTTGTCGAAAGACAATGCATTGACAGCTGCTTGCTTGCCGTCCATTTCGCTGACGGCATAGACAAACTGTCCGTCTTCCGATACGGCCAGGTAAGAAGGATTGGGCAGTTCGAACGAGTTGAGGGCCGTAGAAACACCGGTTTCCTGATTGAAGCGGAAAGTGTAAATACCTTTGCTTCCTCCGTCCGTGTAGGTTCCTACCAACATGGCGATTTCAGCAGATTCCGCCTTGGCTGGCTTCTGTGGCATGCAGGCGGCACAGAGCAGTGCTATCATGCAGTAAAGTAGCTTTTTCATTGTATTATACCAGATTAATGTGTCTTTTTACGAGGAGTATTATTCTTTGATATACTTTTTCATACCTTCGGTGCAGAACGTCTTGAATTTCCCGTCATTGTCGCTGTAGATGAAGTAGGCGTCAATTTCGGGGTTGGCGTTGGCAAAACGTTCGGCCTCTTCCAGTCCCATTACCATAAAGGCAGTGGCGTAGGCGTCGGCACTCATACAGTCGCGGGCTATGACCGTGGCCGACAGTATGCTGTGCTGTACGGGATAACCGGTGCGCGGGTCGATGGTATGTGCATACTTCTTTCCGTCTTTGTAATAGAAGTTGCGGTAGTTACCCGAGGTGGCAATACCGGCATTGCTGATTTGCAGAACTGTCTGCAATTCCTGGTTGATCGCCAGTGAGTCGTCTATCGGTTTGTTGATACCGATTCTCCACGGAGTATTCTGCGGGTTGTTGCCATGTACTACCACTTCGCCGCCGATGTCTACCATATAGTTCTGTATTCCTTTCTTTTCGAGCAGTTGTGCTACGATGTCTACGGCATATCCTTTGGCTACGGCACTGCACGTCAGCATGATGCGTGGATCTTGCTTGACGATTTTTCCTTCGGCCGACAGGCTGACTTTCGTATATCCCGTGATGTCGAGCAGACTGTCTACCATCAGTGAGTCGGGGAAGTGTCCTTTTTTGAAGCCGAATCCCCAGGCATTGACCAGCGGGGCAACAGTGATGTCGAAAGCACCGTTGGTTTCCCGGGATATTTCCATACTTCTATGGAACACGTTGGTGAAGAAGGTGTCCGGCATGATGTCTTCATTCCGGTTGATGCGTGTGATGGTAGCTGTATCGTTGAAGGGAGACAGTGATCCGTCGAAACGCTTCAGCTCGGCATCTATCTCAGCGTGCAGGTTCTGGTCGTACTGATAGGTGATGTTGTATATGGTTCCGAAAATCTGTCCGCTGTCTTTCTGGTAGGGGGCAACACGGTTGTGGCGTGCCAGAATCCAGATGGTTCCCAATACCAGTAGGGCAATCCATAAAAAGTTTCTTTGCGTTCTTTTTTCCATAATTTGTCTTTTCCGTTTGATGTTCTTCCGAAGTCTATCCTAAAAACAGGTGTTCTATCAGTATTTTGCTTCCGATGGCAATAAGGATGATTCCTCCCCACATTTCAGCTCTTAGTTTGCGTGCAAGGCCGCATCCGAAGCGGATTCCAAATATCAGTCCTATCAGCGAAAGGGCAAACGAGACGAAGCCGATAATGCCGATGGGGTAGAGTATTCCGGTAATTCCTCTGATGCCCAGGAATGCGAAAGACACCCCGACGGCCAGTGCGTCGATACTGGTTGCTACGGCCAGTGCCAATACTACTTTCAGGCTGGTAGGGTCGTATTCGTTTTTACATTCTTCGTCTTTAAACGATTCGCGTACCATACGGCCTCCTAGAAATGCCAGAATGGCAAAGGCAATCCAGTGGTCTATACTTTCGATGAGGTGGCTGAACATACTTGCACCGATCCATCCCAGAAAAGGCATCATAGCCTGAAAGAAGCCGAAAAAGAATGCCATTACCAACATGGGGCGCCACAGGGTACGCTTCAGAATGATGCCGCTGGCTATAGACACGGCAAAGCAATCCATTGCCAGACCGGCCGCCAGCAGCCAGATTTCTAAGTTAGTCATTGTTTATCGTTTCATTATAATTATCAGATAGAAGAGGTTGCCGCTGGTGCAGCACATGGGCTCAGCCTTTGCTTAGAAAGGCAGTTTGTAGGTGATTGTGTATATCACTCCCATGGTGTTCGACCCGTATTTGCCGAAGCCGGGGACGTACGACGGATCGCCGTATTGTCCGGTGGTGGCCGACAGCTTGTACTTCATACGTACCGACCATCCCATCGACACATTTTTCCAGATGTTGGCTCTGATGCCCAGGCATATTTCGAGCCATTGCATGCTTCCTTTCATGCCGGTATGGTTGTACGGGAGACTTCCGCCCCAGATGTCGTCGGTCAGATTAGGATTGCCTACTCCTCCGCCGTAAATGGGGTCTTCCAGTCCCAGTGCTTCGATGTCGTATTTGAAGTTGGTCATTCCGTAGCGCACTCCTACCGTAAACAGATGTCCGTGCTGTTTCTTGTAGAGTGCGTTATAGTCTATACCGATACGGACATAGGGGGCTTGCGTCTTGTAGCGGATGCCCAGGTCGCCTTCTTCGTTGTTGCTTGCATAGCCAAGTTCTACGGTGGGGAAGAAGCGGTGCTTCAGGTCTACGTCTACTACGACTTCTGTGCTGAGGGTATTTCCTCCCAGGGCTTTACTGCCCAGTCCCCACAAGTCGACACCTACCGAAACGCCGTTGTACAACGGATATTGCGGTCCTTCCTTGGCGTCCTTCTGCTCTTTCTTTGGCAGTTTCTGAGCAGCGGCGGCAGGCGGATTACTGTTTTGCGCACCGACAGGCAGCGAGCATAGCAGGCAAAGCAGCAGACTAATAGAATAATTTAATATTTTCTGTACCATAGATGCTGGCTTCGGGGTTTGAGATATAAATAGAGTCGAGCACGTGCCGGCTGTATGTGCAACCTGTGACAGATTGTTGCATCTGGTAGCCGCAATCCATCGAGAGGAAGTAAGGGGTGTTGGTGTGTCTGAAGACAACAGTATCGGTCTGTTTTTCGTTGTAGCGGAAGATCAGTACCGTCGAGTCTTCGGTATAGCGCAGGGGCAAAGTCAGATCCTTCACTTCCTTTTGGTTGTTTACGATGACGGAATCGGTTCCGTATGCAGTGATGGTCAGCGAGTCGAGTGTATCTTTCTCTACTATGTTGGTTTCTGCCAGGATGGTGTAGAGGTTGCAGTTCAGCATGCCGCGTGCAGCTTGCGAGCAGTCGGCCTCTTCCGAGCAGGAGAGGATGCTGCCGGCTGCAGGAAGCAGGATGGCGCAAAGTATGATTAATTGGACGAGTTTTTTCATTGTCAGATGGTTTTCTCTATTTGGTATTTGTTACGTTCGGGTGCATTGCGCGAAATCAGTTCGCCCAGGAAGCCTGCTACAAACAGCTGGGTACCGATAATCATGGAGGTCAGCGCCAGGAAGAAGTAAGGCGAATCGGTTACCAGACGGTAGGGCATGCCGTTGTGCATATTATACAACTTGCTGGCTCCTACGATGATGACGGCTATAAAGCCGAGTACAAACATCAGCGAGCCCAGCAGGCCGAAGAAGTGCATGGGCTTTACTCCGAAGGTGGAGAGGAACCAGAGGGAGATGAGGTCCAGATAGCCGTTGACAAAGCGGTTCAGGCCGAATTTGGTCTTGCCGTACTTGCGTGCCTGGTGGTGTACAACCTTCTCGCCGATTTTGGCAAAGCCGGCATTCTTGGCCAGGTAGGGGATGTAGCGGTGCATTTCGCCGTAGACTTCGATGTTCTTGATGACATCCTTGCGATAGGCCTTCAGTCCGCAGTTGAAGTCGTGCAGGTTCTTGATGCCCGACACTTTGCGTGCGGTGGCGTTGAACAGCTTGGTTGGAATAGTTTTCGACAACGGGTCATAGCGTTTCTTTTTCCAGCCCGATACAAGGTCGTAGCCTTCCTGCGTAATCATGCGGTACAGTTCGGGTATTTCGTCGGGGCTGTCTTGCAGGTCGGCATCCATGGTGATGACGACGTCACCCTGTGCCTGTGCAAAGCCACAGTACAAAGCCGGCGATTTACCGTAGTTCCGGCGGAACTTTATGCCCCGCACTGCGTCCGATTGTGTTTTCAGCTGTTCGATGACTTGCCAGGAGCGGTCGGTGCTTCCGTCGTTCACGAAGATTACTTCGTAAGTGAATCCGTTGGCTTCCATTACCCGTTTGATCCAAGCGAAGAGTTCGGGCAGGGATTCTTCTTCGTTATATAAGGGGACTACAACAGAAATATCCATTTGTGTACGATTTAGTTTTATTATATGATGAATGTTGTAAACATGCTTTTTTCTTTTTTTCCGCTCCGGGCTATCCGGCCACTTCGTCTTTCCGTCTTCTCATGGCAAACAGGGCTGTGGGTAATGCCAGCAGCGAGCAGTAGAAAACGTTTTGCGACATCAGCTGGAAGGTGATGTCTATCGGACTCAAGGCACGTATGGCGTCGAGGGCTTCGTTCAGCTGTTTCAGGTAAGCCTCTATACCGGGCACGTTGCTGGCGGACAGGCTGCTCAGCAAGTTTTCGTAGGTGTCGAGTATGAAGCCGTGGTCGATGTAGCGGAAGTATATGTAGTGTGCTACGGCAGTCAGCAGGGCCGAGAATATATACATGGAGACCGTGAACAGCCATGCCGGCAAGAAGTTGATGGCTCCTCCGCATACCTGGTTGCGGTATATTCTCAGGTAGTAATAGCCCATGAAGGGTACGCACAGCGTAAGTCCCATGAAGAGGAAAGATAGAAAGGGCAGGTTGTATTTCAGCCCCAGGGGAAAGAGTATGAACTTCAGTATCCAGAATACACCCATGTAGGTGCCGAATAGCATTGCATATCGTTGCATGTAACCTTTGTTTTCTGCCATTGATGTCATTAAAATGTAAAGAAGAGGTCGCCGTTGCCGCCAGCCTCCGTTATGGAAAAATAACTTTGCAAAGTTACAAATATAGTTGGATACAGTGGCATGCAGGCTGTAGATTTTTAATAAATTAGGGGATGGGGGACGGGGATATACGAAAAAAGCGGAGAATGTTCGGTGACATCTTCCGCTTTTTCTGAGCCTCTTGTCGGATTCGAACCAACGACCCCGAGATTACAAATCACGTGCTCTGGCCAACTGAGCTAAAGAGGCGGGTGGGCAAGCTTGCTATATCGCGCCGCTACAACCAACTACCTTTGCTGCGATCAAGCCCTGGAGGATTCGAAGGGAGCTGGCCGTATAGGACTTACCCGTTTTTTCTGTTTTGCGGTTGCAAAGGTACGCATTTATTTTAAATCTGCAATAGCTGGAGCGATTTTTTTCGAAATATTTTTTCGATAGCCCTCCTCAGGCCTTCCCAGAGGCTTCTGGAGGGGGATACTGTCAGCGGGTATAGTTGCTGATAAGCGCACCTCCCAGCATGGCTGCGGCTACTCCCAGTGCTACGCTCAGTACGACGTACAGCAGAAACAGGCCGTGCAATCCTTGTTTCAGCAAGATCAGACTGTCGTTGCTGAAGGTCGAAAAGGTGGTGAAGCCACCGCAAAGTCCGGTGGTGAGCAGAAGCCGTATGTCGGTAGCCAGGTTGAAACGGGCGGAAAGAGCATAAAACATGCCTATCAGGAAACTGCCTACGATGTTGACGGTGAAGGTGGCCCAGGGAAAGTTGTAGGGTACAATGCGTTCGTGCAAGGCCAGTTGCACGCAGTAGCGGAGTACGCTTCCCGTGCCTCCGCCAAGAAAAATACAAATCAGTGCTTTTGTCATTGCTCTGTTCTTACTGCTTGTTGGGAATAATAATATAAGTAGTTGGAATATAAAGTGTTGCAGTTTCCTTCTGTTTCCACGTTAGGAAACTACCGTTTCCTCCTTGGGGAACTGTCGTTCCCTCTTTAGGTTACGGCCGTAACCTCCTTAGGGAACGGGCGTAACCATTAGTGGAAACGGAGGAGAACTCTTGCTTTGGGGCAGGGCAGATTCAATGTCCCGTTCTGTCACTTCTCAAATTGTACGGCTGCCCAGCGGTTTTTCTCTTTGTGATGAACGAAGCGGAGTCCGTTGCGTTCGGCCTCTTCGCGGATGGCAGGAATGTCGTCCGTATAGAAACCGCTCATAAAGAGGCGGGCGCCTGGATTCATGCGCGCCACATAGTGCTTCATGTCGTTCAGCAGGATGTTACGGTTGATGTTGGCTATCACCACATCGAACAGACCCTTGTCGGGCAGGATGGATGCGTCGCCCTGGAATACGCTGATACTATCAACGTGGTTCAGCTCGATGTTTTCGAGCGAATTGCGCACACACCATTCGTCAATGTCGATGGCCGTACAGGGAGCAGCGCCACGCATTCGTGCCAGAATGGCAAGTATCGACGTGCCGCATCCCATGTCGAGCAGCGCTTTGCCTTGAAGGTCGGCTTCCAGCAATTCGCCTATGATGAGGCTGGTGGTTTCGTGGTGTCCTGTTCCGAAGGCCATTTGCGGATTGATGACAATGTCGTATTCTGCCTGAGGTACATCGTGGTGGAAGGTGCTGTGGATGACGCAACGGTTGCCGATGACGATGGGCTGGAAGAAGTTCTTTTCCCATTCTTCGTTCCAGTCCTTGTCTTCTGCTTCCTTATAAGTATAGGTAAGGGTAGTGTCGGCCAGCGGAAAACTGTCCAGTGCCGACTTCAGGGCTTCTTCGTCGTACAGGGCGGTCTGTATGTAGGCAGCTATGCCGCCCTCCTGTTCTACAAAACTTTCGAAGCCGACTTCGCCCAATACGGCGGAGAGGACATCGTTGACTACCTCCGTGCATGGCTCGGTATGGAAGATAAATTCTAAATATTTCATAGGGAATGAGATGTTTTGTTAAACTTGAGGCAAAGGTAGTGCATTTTTTCTAATGCCGAACTTCCTTTTGCCGATTTGATGTGCATGGCTAAAAGTTTGCGCAGGTTTTGTCTGTTTGAAACATTTTATTACCTTTGTGACTGTACAGCTCAGTAAAAGCAAGGAAATGAAAACAAGGGAAGAATACATATCTCTGATAGTGTCCCATGCCGATGACCTAAGAACCAACTTCGGGGTTAAGTCGTTAAGGTTGTTCGGGTCGGTATCGCGTGGCGAGAACCATGAAGGTAGCGATGTGGACGTATGTGTCGATATGGAGCCGAAAGCGTATATGTTGGTAGCATTGAAGCGTTTTCTCAGTAATCTTCTGCAATGTTCTGTTGATGTGGTAAGAATGCACAAGCATATCAATCCTTTTTTGCTTGATGAAATAGAAAGAGATGGAATATATGTCATCAGATAGCCGCATATACGGCATGTTTTGCCAGATAAGGAAAGCGATTCTGCAACTTTTGGAATGGAACGAGGAAGTCCATTCTCCAGAAGACTATTACTCTTCAGCGGAAGGAATGAAAAATCTTGCGGCAAGTTGCATGCTTATTGAAGCTATAGGCGAAGGCATAAAACGTATAGACGACATTACCCGGTCAAAGTTGCTTGTCGAGCGTCCGGAAATACCTTGGATTGATGTTATAGGGATTCGCAATCATATAGCGCATGGATATTTTGATATTGACGGCGACATTGTTTACGATGTCGTAAAGAACAATCTACAGGATTTGCTTCTCGCCGTCGATTACTTTCTAGAGAAAATGAAGCCTTCATTAAACCGGACGGAGGGGTAATGGCTCTTCCTTTTGTTGTCGGGCAGTTGAAATCTCGTCTTTGTTCATTGTTTGTCCTCACCTTTCAGACGGTTTAGGGAAATCCCTATCAATCTTTGGGGAAAAACTGCTGTGTGTAGGGGATTTCGGCATTAACTTTGTAACGCGAAGAAATAGATAGAAATGAAAACTAAAAATAGACGGAATATGAAAAAGATTGTTTTTTTATCGCTTTTGGCTTTTTGCCTTCCGTGGACGCTGGCAGCGCAAAGTATAGATGACGATCTGTACTATGTGCCTTCCAAGAAGCAGGAGGAGAAGAAAGAGCAGGCAGAAGAGGCGAAAGCTCCCGAACGGAAGACGGTAGTGGTGAAGACCAATGCACCTACAACAACCGTCGTTTCGCCTGGCAATACGACAGTAGTAGTTAGAGACCGTAAGGGCAATGTCCGCGACGTGGACGAGTATAACCGCCGTTACGAAGCCGACGATTATGAATTCTCGCAGGAGAACGACACACTCTATATCGACGAGAAAGCCGACGACGGACTGGACGGTGAGTGGGTAAACGGATTCGACGGTTCGGCCGACGAATACGAGTATGCCACGCGCATTATCCGTTTCCGCAATCCGCGTTTTGCCGTCAGCATCAGCAGCCCTTATTACTGGGACATTGTATACGGCCTGAATTCGTGGGAATGGAACGTATATGTCGATGATTTTTATGCTTATGCTTTCCCCACTTTCAGTAATCCGTTGTGGTGGGACTGGCGTTATAGCTCGTATGGCTGGTGGGGATATCCCTATTATGGCTGGGGCTGGAACAGCTGGTACGGTCCTCATTGGGGCTTCGGCTGGGGAGGCTGGTATGGCGGTTGGCATGGTGGCTGGTATGCCGGCTGGCATGGCGGCTGGGGATATCCGCACTATCATTACCCGGCTTGGGGACATTCTTCGTACTGGGGAAATGCTTTGACGCAACGCCGTTCGTACGGAACGAGTCGTGCTTCTTTGGGCAGTCGTCGTAGTTTGGACGGAACCCGCCGTTCGACGGTCAATAGCGGACAGTCGGTACGCCGCAGTGCCGGAACTTCCAGTCAGGTACGCCGTAGTACGTCGGGCACATCGGCACGCCGTGTCGTAGGAACCCGTACTTCGTCTTCCGAACGTTCCAGCTCGTCTTCGGTTCGCTCCAGCTCGTCTTCATTGCGTTCCAGTTCGTCTACCCGGCGTTCTACCTATACACGTCCGAGCAGCACACGCAGCAGTTCGGTGAACAGCAGCACAGGAAGCGTACGTCGCAGTAGTGGCATATCGACCGGAACTTCATCCAGCCGTCCTTCTACTACCTACAGCCGTGGGTCAAGTTCGAGCAATACGCGAACCTATTCGAACGACTACAACCGCAGCAGCGAACGTTCTTATTCTGCTCCTACACGTTCGTCCAGCAGTTCCCGTTCGTCCAGCTTCTCGACAGGAGGCAGCACCCGCTCATCGGGTAGTTTCTCGGGAGGTGGCGGTGGTAGCAGCCGTTCAAGCAGCGGAGGCCGCAGAAGATAAGCGTACGACAGCAAGGTGTGGCAACGTGTCCGGTGACTGGCATCGGGCACGGAGCAACCCCATATGATATAGAAGAATCTGGTATCGAAAAAAAAAGAACGTTAAGTATGAAAAAGAAACTGATGATAATAGCACTTGCCGCATTGGCTTCGGCAGGTGCAAAGGCACAAACCGTATACGATGCAGTAAACATTGCGCAGAAGGACCTGAACGGTACCGCCCGTTTTGTAGGTATGGGAGGAGCCATGGGCGCTTTGGGTGGTGATATCTCCACCATAAGCACCAACCCGGCAGGTATAGGTATCTATCGGAGCAACGATGCGATGGTGACCATGGGCTACTCCATTACCGGTTCGGAGAGCAAGTTCGGAGGCAATACCTTCGAAGCCAATAAAAACCGCTGGAGCTTTGACAATGCCGGATTTGTCATTTCCACCAAAATCGGCAATCTGACACCGTTGCGTTATGTCAACTTTGGCTTTAACTACCACAAGTCCAAATCGTTTTACAAGAATATGACGATGGGCGGTCTGCTGGGCAAAGTGGGCAGTGACTACGTTTCGCAAGTAGCCTCGATGGCTATGCAGGCTACTGACGGAGCCTATGCGTACTATCAGGACTATTCCTCCTATCTGGATTACGGAAAGAGCGACATCTATCGCAACGACTATGCCGGATGGCTGGGATCTATGGGCTTTCAAAGCGGCCTCCTGTTTGAAGACACTGAAACGGAAGCTTATAATACCTATATACCTTATATACCCAGCGAAGCAGACGCTTTGTTCCTGTCGCGCGAGCGGGGCGGTGTAGATGAATACGACTTCAATGTATCGTTCAATGTCAACGACCGTTTCTATTTCGGTGTGACGTTGGGGGCTTATGCCGTAGACTACAGCAAGTACTCTTTCTATGACGAGAACTACCAGTATACTTGGGAAGACGGAAAGCAGTACGAAGAAGGCTATTCGCTGGAAAGCTTCAACCGCATTCACGGAGCAGGAATAGACCTGAAGCTGGGTGCCATTTTCCGCCCGATAGAAGACTCGCCTCTGCGTGTCGGTCTGGCTATACACTCTCCCGTATACTACAAGCTGACTTATACCACCGGTGCTTTGCTGAGTTCTGACCTGTTTTTGCCGGCAGAAGACGGCAGCGAGGTGATGACGCATACAACGGTAGATACGTACAGCGAACTGGGCGGACGGGATATGGACCGTGACTTCGAACTTCAGACCCCGTGGCTGTTCAATGTCAGCCTGGGATATACCGTAGGCTCTTCGCTGGCCTTGGGAGCCGAATATGAATACGAGGATTACTCTTCGATGAAATTCTACTATCCAGGGTCTTCCGAAGAAATGGCATGGGAAACCGGCGAGGCCGATCTTTGCCTGAAAGGGGTAAGTACGTTCCGTCTGGGAGCCGAGTATAAGCCTATACCTGCATTTGCATTCCGTTTGGGCTACAACTACAGCAGTGCGGCTTTCAAGGACGATGCCATCAAGGCACTGCCGACCAATTCGATTAATACCGATACCGACTTTGCCAACAACGAATCGATGAATACGTTTACAATAGGTATCGGCTATCGTGGCTCCAGAGTCTATGCAGACCTGGCTTACAAATATCATACGTATCAGTCGAAGTTTTATCCGTTTGTCGACGATCTGGGCGCGCTTCAGGCAACCAAAGTTTCCAACGACCGCAGCCAGGCATTGCTGACACTGGGTATACGTTTCTAAAGAGACAGGAAATAAATAGCATTACATTTGCAAATAATCTTCATTCCTTCGGGCACGGAAATCCCGGAAAGGTTGCATGCGAATAAAGTATGTATGCAGTCTTTCCGGGTTCCGTGCCCGTTGTGTGTGATATGAGGTGTACTCGTTTTTACCAGTACCAGGCAATACCGAAGGAGTAGGGAGACATTTCGGGACCTTTATCCTTTTGGAACAGACTGGTAGTAGAATAGCGCAAGTACAGACCGAAATCACCATATCCGGCTTGTGCCAGCAGATTGACACCTACAGGATTGACATACATGTCTTTGCCCATTCTTTGCTTTTTTCCGCCGTTGATGTGGGTGAACGACTTTACGCCGTGGCGGATTTCAAACTCCGGACCTATGTTGAAGAAAAGTTTGTTGCTTCTTCCCAGCCTTTGTTGCCACTCCAATGTGATAGGAATACGGAAGAAGAAATGGCGGAGCCGGCTGCTGCTATAGCTGTTTTCTTCGTCGCCTTCAGCAAAATAGCTCTGTCCGTCGGCTTTGAGCAGGGCCCGGTTGCCGTCGAAACTGAATGAGCGGTAGCCCCAATTGACGCCAAAGTTCAGTCCCCAATGAGGATTCTTCTTGAAGTTGTGGCACAGGGAGATGACATTAAATCCGAATTCCCACGAACGGGACAGGTTCAGGTCGGCTTTCGCACTGTTGTCGAAAGAGAGGAAGTCGTTGCCCATTCTGCTGTATCCGATGAAGATACCGGAGTTATGCGGTTCATAGGCATTGTCTTTCTTCTTTTGGGGGATGAAGGGCAAGGCGTCGAGGAAAGTGCGTTTGTCCGATTCTACACGTTCCAGATAGACACCTTCGTATATTTCCACTTCTTTTGATTCTCCGTCGGTGGGCTGTTCTTCATATACACGGATACGCATGTTGCCGCTTCCTTTGCGGATGATGATGGAGTCGCCCTCGGTAGTGATGGTGGCACGCTGTGACGGGACGGTTTGTTGTGCTGTGGCATAGCTTGCCGCCATGGAGAGCAGGCAGGCAAAAATTACATTCTTTGTCTTCATATTGTTTTCTTATGTTTTTGGTTTTATTGTTCTTTATATAGCATATTCATCAGCTCTTCTTCGTTGAGGCTGCCTTCGATGTAGACTAAGGTGGCTGTGGTCTTCTGGCCCAGTTTGAAGATGATGTACCGTTGTTTGTCGTCCGAAGGATGCAGTTGGTAGTAGGCACTGCGCAGTATTCCGTCTTCCATTACTTCCTGGGTCTTATTGACCTGTCCGGGCTGTTCCTTGTCATGCTTCAGGCATTTCTGGATTTCTGCCAGATAGGGAGTAACGTCTTTGAAGACAAGACTCCGGTATTTGGACATTTTGTAAGACTTCAGTATCTTGCCGTTCAGTTCGACCATGGTGACGTTCTGTCGGTCGCCGTATTTTTCGAATAGGGTCGAAATCTGAAGTCCTTCCTGAGCCTGTAGCCTGTAGGATGAGAGGCATAACCCGAGGGACAGGAGCAATACATATTTATATAGTAATCGTTTCATGGCTTTGTATGATTAGAATTGAAACAACAAATCATTGATTTCTTCGTCGGTGAAGTGTACGTTCTGCAAGGCTTCCATGGCTTTTTCCTTTATAAGTGCTTCGTCCGTATAACGCTTTCCGTTGATGATGACGTAGTTTTCAGAAGCATTGGGCACTGGAAACAGTTGCATGTTGCCTATGAACAAGGCTATTGAGGCGGCGGCACCACCCAAGAAGTAAAGCCAGCGACGCCGTTTGAGCGAATAGGATTGCACGGGGGCGGTCTTCTTCTTCTCTGCCTCTGATTGTTCAAGGCGGAACTTTTGTGCTTCCTGGTCCAGACAAGCGAACAGGGGACGGTAGACTTGCAGTTCTTCCGGCACTTCTTCCTCGGCAAAGAAGCGTCGCAGCTCGCGTTCTTCTTCGCAGGATGTTTCGCCGTCGAAGTATTTGTTTAGTAACTCGTTAATTTTCATTGTTCGTTTCTCCTTTTTCTTGCTTGTATGGTTTGCAGATATGTATCTCTCACTTTTTTGCGGGCTCTCGACAGATTGCTCCGTATGGCTTCGGCCGAGCATCCGGTTATTTCTGCTATTTCGTCAGTTTCATACTCTTCGATGTCTTTCATCTGCATGATGGTGCGTTGCAGGGGTGGCAGCGATTGTATGATGGTACGCATCAGCTTTATTTCGTCTTTTATCTCCAGTAGCTGTTCCGGAGTTGCTTCGGAAGTGCTGTTGGACACATTGTCCAGCGAAACGTATTCGTTTCGCCGGGTTCGCCAGAGGTCCATGCACAGGTTGTGAACCAATGTCATGGCGAAGGCTTCGATGCTGCGGTATTGCTCCAGTTCTGCTCGGCGGTTCCATAGTCTGAGCATGGTTTCCTGCACGGCATCTTCGGCATCATCCGGGTCATCGGTCAGTCTTCGGGCATAGTTCAGCAACTTGCTGCGAAGCGGAAGTACGGCTATTTTAAATTGTTTTAGTTCCATTTTTCATTGGTAAGACGAACAGAAAAGCCAAACGTGACATCAAAGATGGTATTTTTTTGCCTGATTACTTACACTCACGTAACATTTTCTTTCGTTGGTGTTACATCCGGAACTTTTTTTAATGATGATATATAGACGAAAGTTTCTGTAACAAAATTATGCTGCCGGTATAGAACAGAACGTTTATCTTTGAAGGAGAAATTTAAGAAAAGCGATATATTCATTAATCAATTTAATCACATGAAAACATCCAAATTTAATTTTGAATGGTTGTGCAACCGGAAGACCATGGCGGTGCTTGCCTGCCTGTTCTTGGCTTCGGGAGTTTCGGTTGAGGCCAAAGAGAAAGCGCCGAAAAACGCGCCGGTATTTACCAATTTCGTCTATCAGGGCGATGACAAAATCTATAAGGAAAATCCGTTGCAGCCGGGTGAATTCTATAATCCGATTTTGCAGGGATGCTATCCCGACCCAAGCATTACGCGCAAGGGAGGCGATTATTATCTGGTCAATTCATCCTTTGCCATGTTTCCGGGTGTGCCTATTTTCCATTCGACCGACTTGGTGAACTGGAAGCAGATTGGCCACGTGCTCGACCGTGAGTCTCAGTTGAAGGTGGAAGACTGCGGCATCAGTGCAGGAGTATATGCTCCGGCTATATCTTATAATAAGAATAATGATACTTTCTACATGATAACTACTCAGTTCTCGGGTGGCTTTGGCAACATGGTTGTGAAGACACAAGACCCGATGAAAGGCTGGAGTGATCCTATCAAGTTGCAGTTCGGCGGTATTGATCCCTCACTGTTCTTCGACGATAACGGAAAGGCTTACCTGGTACACAATGATGCACCGGACAGAGGAAAAGAACAATACGAAGGGCACCGTGTCATTAAGATTTGGGATTATGATGTCGAGAACGACCGTGTGATTCCGGGTACTGATAAAATCATTGTTGACGGTGGTGTAGACATCAAGAAGAAACCCATCTGGATTGAAGGTCCGCACATTTATAAAAAGGACGGACGTTACTACCTGATGTGTGCCGAAGGCGGTACAGGCGGTTGGCACAGTGAAGTGATTTTTGTGGCAGACGATCCGAGAGGTCCTTATACGCCCGCTCCTTCCAATCCCATCCTGACCCAACGTTATTTCCCGCAGAATCGTGCCAACAAGGTAGACTGGGCTGGACATGCCGACTTGGTAGAAGGTCCGGACGGCAAGTATTACGGTGTGTTCCTAGCTATTCGTCCTAATGAAAAGGACATGGTGAATGCCGGTCGTGAGACATTCATCCTGCCTGTAGACTGGAGCGGCGACTTCCCCGTATTCGAGAATGGTTTGATTCCTTTGGAATGCAAGCTGAAACTGCCGAAAGGTGTTGAATATAAGGCTGGCAAAGACGGTTTCTTCCCGAACGGTAACTTCAAGTTCGAAGACAGTTTTGCTTCAGACAGTCTGGACCTGCGTTGGATAGGTCTGCGTGGCCCTCGTGAGAAGTTCATTTCTATCGCCAAGAAAGGAGGTCTGCAGATTACTCCGTTTGCAACCAATATTAAAGAGGTAAAACCGACTTCTACCTTGTTCTATCGTCAGCAGCACAGCAGCTTCTCGGCTTCGACAACACTGAAGTTCAAGCCTAAAGCCGAAAACGAACTGGCCGGACTGACTTGCTATCAGAACGAACGTTTCAACTATGTATTTGGTGTGACCAAGAAGGATAAGGACTATCTGCTCGTATTGGCAAAGACAGCTAAAGGCCAGACTACGATTGTAGCAAGTACGAAAATCGACGTGGAGGCTCCTGTTTCCTTGCAGGTAGTGGCCGATGGTAACGATTATCGTTTCAACTATGCTGTCGAAGGTGGCGAATACACCAATCTGGGCGGAACCGTTTCGGGCGATATTCTTTCGACAAATGTAGCAGGCGGATTTACCGGCAGCCTGATTGGACTGTATGCTACACTGACCAATGATATTCGTCCGTAAGCAATTGCTGTACCTGAAAACAAACTGTCGGTTTAGTCGGTCGCATTAAACCGACAGCTTAGTACGGATAAACCTGATTTAAACTACTGTGAAACCCGAATAAAACAATATACGATGAAGAAAATTATAGTTTCATTAATGCTCCTGTCTTCGCTTGGAAGTTACGGAGCACAGCTTCAGGCATTGCAAGCACCTGCGGACACCACGGAGTTTGTCAATCCCATGATGTGGGCCGATGTGCCCGACCCGGATGTAATCCGTGTAGGAGACGATTTCTATCTGGTCAGTACAACCATGCACCTGATGCCCGGTGCGCCGGTCATGCACTCGAAGGATTTGGTCAATTGGGAGATAGCCAGTTATGTATTCGACAAGCTGACGGACACTCCGCGCTACGACCTGAAAGAAGGTACGGCTTACGGACGCGGACAGTGGGCAACCTCTATCCGTTACCATAAGGGAAAGTTCTATCTGTATTTCTCGCCCAACGACCAGCCTTACAGAGGGTATGTATACACAACAACCGATCCGAAAAAGGGGTGGACACTGGCTGCGCGCACACCGCACTTTCACGATGCTTCGCTCTTCTTCGATGACGATGACAAGGTATACGTGTTCTACGGAACAGGCGAGATGCGCGAGTTGAAACCCGACTTGTCAGACGTAATGCCTGGCAGTAAGCCTATCAAGGTGTTCGAACGCGATGCAAGCGAAAACGGTTTGCTCGAAGGTAGCCGTTTCATCAAGCACGATGGCAAGTACTATCTGCTGATGATTTCCTGGCCCCGGGGCGGGAAACGCCGTCAGGTATGCTACCGTGCCGACAACATTACAGGACCGTATGAAAAGAAAGTTATCCTGGAGAGCGATTTCGGTGGCTTCCCCTACGTAGGCCAGGGAACGATTGTCGACGACAGTAAGGGCAACTGGTACGGGGTCATCTTCCAAGACAGAGGCGGAGTAGGACGTGTACTTACCCTGATGCCTTGCCGTTGGATTGACGGTTGGCCGATGCTGGGCGATGAAAACGGACGTGTACCTTTGACGATGAAGAAGCCTGTACAGGGTTGTCCTACCATTCCGTTGGTGGTAAGCGATTCGTTCGATGCCGATAAGCTGGACATTCATTGGCAATGGAACCACAATCCGGTGAATGAAGCCTGGTCGCTGACAGACCGCTCGGGATTCTTGCGTTTGAAGACGTCAAGGGTGGTCGATAACATCTTCCTAGCTCCCAACACGCTGACACAACGTATGGAAGGTCCGCAATGTAGCGGAGTTGTTGCATTGGACATTTCGCACATGAAGGATGGCGACATTTCCGGATTCTCGGCCTTTAATGGCGATTCCGGTCTGCTGTCCATTATTGCAGAAGGAAATAAGCGTTATCTGACCATGTCTACCGCCGTAGTGAAGTTGCGCGACTCTGATAAAGCTGTCTTGGGAGTAGATGCTGAAGAAAAAGAACGTGTAGAGTTGAAGCAGGATAAGATTTATCTGCGTATCGATGCTGACTTCCGTGTCCACAAAGACATCGCTGCTTTCTATTACAGTCTTGACAATAAGAACTGGAAGAAGATAGGTACGGACTTCAAGATGATATTTGATTATCGCAGATTCTTCATGGGTACCAAGTTCGGTATCTTCAACTATGCGACGAAACAACTTGGTGGTTATGTCGACGTGGATTTCTTTAACTATACCCGAATACAATAAGGTGTATCATAAACAAAGCATATCCGCAAGCTAAGGAATATGCAACAAAACAGAAGAGGGTGAGGCCTAAGGTTTCACCCTCATTCTTTTTGGTATAAAACCAACCAGGTTTTCGTACAAAACCAGGCTTGTTTTCAATGAAAACCTGACTTGTTTTTATGTAAAACCCGACTTGTTTTTGTGCAAAACCAGGCTCGTTTTTACACAAAACCTGCCAGGTTTTTATATAAGACCTTACTTGGTCGTTTTCTGAGTCATCTTGGCATAAATGATGAGAGCGATGGCCGAGATGGCACCGATACCGGTGAACCAATACCAGATGTAATGTGCGTTTGCCGATGCTGCCTCCCATTCTGCGGTAGTGTCGAACAGGGCAGGGTCGGGGCAGTAGGCTGTAAGCAGTATACCCGACAGACCGAAGCCCAGCACAGATGCCAGGAATGAGTGCAGATGGCTGAAGCCCAGATACAGTCCTTCTTCTCCTTTAGGAGCCTGTAGCGAAAAGAATTCCATATAGCGCGGAGAGATGAAGCACTCGGCTATGGCCTGTACGGCAATACCGGCAATCATCATGACGGTGATAGGATGCATGCCCATAATGTCACCGCTAAAGAGATTTCCTGCCGCCATAATCAGTGCCGACAGCGGAATGAGGAACATGCCTACGGTCATCGAGGTCAAAGCCTTGCGGCGTGCCATCAGCCGGGTGACAAGGTTGACCAGCAAGACGACAACAAACGGATTGACATTGGCTATCCAGCCCGGACGAGCCGTCTCGCCAGCCATACGGATGACATACTTGGGCATGGTGGCGTACATCTGATGCTGAATCATCCAGAAACCTGTAACAATCAGTATCAGGAGCAGCAGACGCCCGTTGGTGAATACTTTGCCCAATCCTTTGAAAACTTCGGCCATGCTTTTTCCCTGTCCACTTGTGTTGGTTGAGTGGAAAAACAGGAAGATGGTGGCTAACGCTACGAAACATAAGGTGGCCGACAGAAAGTTGATATAGATATAAGCCTCATCGCCTACGATCGAGCGGAGCGGATCGACGAAACACTTTCCCGTGAAGGCACCGATGTTGACCATCATATAGAAGATGGAGTAACCGCGTGCCCGGGTTTCCGAAGTCGTCTCGCGTGCTACCGAAGCCGAAATGATGGACTTGATGAACGAGCCGCCTACGACGAGGATAATCATAATGGGTACGATGAGCATGCGCAGGTTGCTGGTCTCAATACCCGTAAACTGGGTTTTCTCACCATACACTACCAGTCCCGATGATTCGAGCATCAAAGGGAGCATCCCCAAGCCCAGATAACCGATAGTCAGCAGGGTGAAGGCTATCAGAATAGCTTTCCGGTAACCTATTTTGTCGGCAAAGGCACCGGTAAACATGGGCAGAAAATAAAGTCCGCCCGAGAATAAACCTGATATCAGACTGGCTTCGAGGTCGTTGAAACCAAGCGTGTTGGACAAATAAAGGGTAATTACGATAAAAATGGCATAGTAGGCCATACGTTCAAACAGCTCGGAGGCGTTGGCTGTCCAAAAGGCGCGCGAGAATTTGATCATTTAAATAAGAGTTTTTTTATGGTTTGTAATCAATCATTTTTCCGGTTGCAAAGATAATTTAAACCAAGTGGAATAAAAAATGAAAATATCTTTTTGGGGGGTATTGTCCGAGAAGCAAAAATAAAACTGGTTCCAACCCGAGCATGTGCCCTATGAGTTGGAACCAGTATAGTTTATCACGTTGAGTGATATTTATCAGATAGTTAGGCTACTAATATCTATTTATTTGAAATAGCGGTTGTACAGGCCTTCGAAACCTTTACCGTGACGAGCCTCGTCCTTAGCCATTTCGTGAACTGTATCGTGGATAGCATCCAGATTCAGTGCTTTGGCACGAGTAGCGATACGCTTCTTGTCTTCGCAAGCGCCAGACTCAGCGTTCATTCTCTTTTCAAGGTTGGTCTTGGTGTCCCATACGCAGTCGCCCAGCAGTTCAGCGAATTTAGCAGCATGTTCAGCTTCTTCCCAAGCATAACGTTTGAAGGCTTCAGCTACTTCAGGATAGCCTTCGCGGTCAGCCTGACGGCTCATAGCCAAGTACATACCAACTTCTGTACATTCGCCCATGAAGTGGTTGTTCAGGTCCTTGATCATTTCGTCGTCGCAACCTTTGGCTACACCGATAACATGTTCGTCAGCGAATGTCAAAGGACCGCCAGCTACAGCTTCTTCTACTTCTACAAACTTGCTTGCAGGTGCTTTACACAAAGGGCATTTCTCGGGAGCTGCGTCTCCTTCATATACGTAACCGCAGACTGTACATCTAAACTTTTTCATTTTTCTCAGATTTTAAATTAATTAGTTGAAATTACTTTAGTTATCTCTTGTTTGTTTCTTGTTCTTCAATACAATGTTTGCAAATACCTTTGAAATAGTAGTGCATCTCGTGCACGCTATGTCCTTCTACATTCATTTCTTCTGTTGGTTGGTTGGCTATTTGTGTACCCAAATCATAAATCTTCCCACACCGTTTGCACAGAAAATGCGCATGAGGAGCCGTATCGGCATCATAGCATGTATTCCGCTCATCTATCGTCAGGGTCAAGGCCGCACCTTGTTCGCTCAACAGCTTCAATGTATTGTATACAGTGGTCTTCGACAAGGTCGGAATTTCCGGAGAGAGTGCTGTATAGATGTCGTCTACTGTAGGATGTGTGCAATGTTCCATCAGGTATTTCATAATAGCAATACGTTGAACTGATGGTTTAATGTTATGCACTTGCAGACGTTCTATGACATTTATACTCTCCATTAAAATCTTCAAACTTGTAATGATTACATTTTTAATTCTTTTGCAAAGATAGTCACTTCCTGGAAATATCCAAAAGATTTTGGTGAAAAAACAAAGTTTATCTCTATTTTTGCATTTTATAATATAATAATGTGGTTATCTGCAAATTTCGGTAAATGCTCAGTGAGGACATTGGACTTTGGGCAATCAGTTCGCCGTTTGGGGCTGGAAGGGTAGCAGATATTCATTATAACTATATAGAATATGAATTACGGATATGTAAAAGTGGCGGCTGCCATTCCTTGTGTCAAGGTGGCAGACTGCAAGTTTAATGCAGGACAGATAGAAAAGCAAATTATCATTGCCGAAGGAAAAGGTGTTCAGATTATCACTTTTCCGGAACTGAGTATCACAGGGTATACTTGTGGTGACCTGTTTGCCCAGCAACTTCTGATAGAAGAAGCTGAAATGGGTTTGATTCAGATTGTAAACAATACACGCCAGCTTGACATTATTTCGATTGTCGGGATGCCTGTTGCTCTGAATGGCTCGTTACTGAATGCGGCAGTAGTTATTCAGAAAGGAAAAGTGCTGGGCGTAGTGCCTAAGACATATTTACCCAATTATAAAGAGTTTTACGAGAAGCGCTGGTTTACTTCGGCTTGTGAGATAAAGGACGACTCTGTTCGCTTATGCGGCCAGGTGGCTCCCTTAGGAAAGAATCTGTTGTTCGAAACTTCTGATACGACTTTTGGCATAGAAATCTGTGAGGATCTGTGGGCCCCCGTTCCACCGAGTTCTATGTTGGCTTTGCAGGGAGCCGAAATTGTGTTCAATATGTCGGCCGATACGGAAGCGATAGGTAAACATGCTTATCTTCGTTCGCTCATCAGTCAGCAGTCGGCCCGTTGCATTGCCGGATATGTATTTAGTTCGTGCGGTTTTGGTGAGTCTACGACCGATGTTGTTTTTGCCGGCAATGGGTTGATTTATGAGAATGGCACTTTGCTGGCGGCAAGCAAGCGTTTCTCGTTCGAAGAACAGATTGTTATCAGCGAGATTGATGTAGAATATCTGCGAACCGAGCGTAGGGTGAATACAACGTTTGCAACGTGCCGTTCGTATACGCCGCTTGATGCTCCCGTGTCGCGTATCTCTACGGAATATGTGAACAGTAAGGAATTGAACCTGACCCGTACGTTTGACGCTCATCCGTTTGTGCCGCAGGGACCTACGCTGGACGAACGTTGCGAGGAGATTTTTGCTATTCAGACTTCGGGACTTGCACAGAGGCTGCAACACACTCATGCTAAAAGTGCCGTTGTGGGCATTTCGGGCGGATTGGACTCTACATTGGCCTTATTGGTATGCGTAAGGACTTTCGATAAACTGGGATGGTCGCGCAAAGGGATTGTAGGTGTGACTATGCCTGGATTTGGTACTACCGACCGTACACATACCAATGCGGTAGAACTGATGAATTCGTTGGGAGTTACAGTACGCGAGGTAAGCATTAAGGAAGCTTGCATTCAGCATTTCAAGGATATAGACCATGACATAAACGTGCACGATGTGGTATATGAAAATTCGCAGGCCCGTGAACGTACTCAGATACTGATGGATATCGCCAACCAGACTTCCGGACTGGTGATCGGTACAGGCGACCTGTCAGAGCTGGCTTTGGGATGGGCTACTTACAATGGAGACCACATGTCCATGTATGGGGTTAACGGAAGTGTTCCCAAAACATTGGTAAAACATCTGGTGAAGTGGGTAGCAGAGAATGGTATGGACGAAACATCGCGTGCAACTCTGCTCGATATTGTAGATACACCCATCAGTCCGGAGCTGATTCCTGCCGACGAAGCCGGTAACATCAAGCAGATTACCGAAGACTTGGTAGGCCCTTACGAATTGCATGACTTTTTCCTTTATTATTTCCTGCGTTGCGGTTTCCGTCCTTCCAAGATATATCTGTTGGCAACACGCACCTTTAAGGGCGTTTACGATGACGAAACCATCAAGAAGTGGTTGTCGACTTTCTTCCGTCGCTTCTTTAACCAGCAGTTCAAGCGTTCTTGTCTGCCTGATGGTCCGAAGGTGGGAAGCATTGCCATCAGCCCTCGTGGCGATTGGAGGATGCCAAGCGATGCCTCTTCCAGTGCATGGCTGAAAGAAATTGAAGCCTTAGGTTGATTTTCCTAAGGCTTCAAATAATATTTCTGATATAGCTTCTTGTATGTCTGGGTCTTCTTGAAAGTATCGAGCCAGGTGTTGAGACTATCCAGCAGGGCTGGTGACTGTTTGCTGACCGCCCAGGAATAGAACTGCGTAAAACTGATGTCGGTAGAAATATCAATTTGAGGCAGGCTGTCGATAGCCATGCGGGCTATGCTTTCGTTACATACGGCATAATCAATGTCACCGTGTGCTACCATCGCTATCAGTTGTTCAGGTCCGTATTTCTCTATTTCTTTTATATAGATTGTGTCGGCTATCTCATGACTCAGGTTGCGGATGCGCAGAATCGAAGGAGCGTCTTTGACTACGTGCAGTGTCTTTCCGGCCAGTTCCAGTTGATTTTTGATGAACAAGGCTGAGTCTTGCGAAGTATGTGGCTTGCGTTGTACCAGCACTTCTTTGTTCAGCGCAATCGGATGGGTGAGCAAGAGCGAGTCCTTCAGTTCGCTGGTGGCAAGGACATCGTAAGCTATCACGTCAAACTTCCCTTCGGCCAGTCCTTGCAGCCGTTTCTCAAAACTCATTTCAGGAGTGATGACTGTTTTCAGGCTGTGGTCGCGTGCGAATGCTTCAATCAGTTCGTAGTGGAATCCGGATAATGTATCGCCGTTAACAAAGAAACTGATGGAATTGTATTCGGTTGCCACATGGATGGTGCCTTCGCCTGCTATCTCATGATAGTCGCGGGGATGGGTGACTTGTTTTTCTTTCGAAGGAAGAAGAAACGTGGCAATCAGCGTTGCAACGATTCCGAGTACAAGATATTTCAGTAATTTCTTCTTGTTCATGGATGGGTTTCTAGCTCTTTCTTTGATAAATTAATCATAGAAGTTCCACGATACACCCAGTTTCAGCAGACGGGGGTTGATGGGGTGGTGCGGAACAAGGAAATAGTTGCGGTTGCCCATACCAGCGTTGACGTGATACATCATGACGAAGATACGTGTACGCTTCAACTGCAGATTGGCATAGACATTGACTATCGGGTAACCACCAATTTTCACCTGATCATCGGCTGCCTGAAGGGTGAACTGCTGGATAGCCGGGGTGTATGCAGGTGCATGGTATTCGGTGAAGTAGCGTACGTCGGCTCCCAGTTGAACAGTCAAGACTTTCTTGGCAATCTTGGTCAGCAGATAGAAGTTGTGGTAAAGAGAAAGTTGCGGTAACGGCAGGACTGTCTCGTTACTCGATTTCTGCCAGGTGACTTCATTGTCCAGATGGAAAATACCAAGTTTGAAGTCCTGTTTCAGTGTAGCATCAATCACCTGGATGTTGCCACTGTTTTGGGCAGGTAATGCATGCTGATTGAAGTAAGTATAGTTCTTTATGTTTTCTACACCGGCCCGCAGGTTGGTTCTCCAGCGGTCGATGTTCAGCTCGCCTTCGACACGGGTACGGAACTCTTTATCCATATTGTCATTGTCCCAATAGAAGTGGTTGGAGTGATAATGACGCATATAGAAAGAGGGCAATGTATTCGTGATGTAGCCGCGTGCATAAAGGTTGACGGTGTCTTTCCATAAACGGAAATTCAGATCCAAATCGCCGTGCACACGGAACTGTCCCAATGCCTTGTCTACGATACCTACCTCGCCGTCTACTCTGTAGTGCAAGGTCTTTCCTTCGCGTTTGGCCAGTTCGCCTCCTACATACACTTCCTGTTCGGTGTACTGGCTGAGTGGGCGGGGAGCTGTAATCAACGTGTCACCCATCATCTCGTATCGGCTGAATTTATGTGAGATGTAGGCTGTAAGTCCGGCCTTGGCATATTTGTTGAATCCTTCGAGCAGAGCTATACCGAATGTATTTTTCACACTGAACGCAACTGTCGAGTCGTTACTGAATCCGTTCTGGTAATAAGTACGGTTGTACATGCCATCGGTTTCGCTTCCGGCACGGTAGCGATGGCTGGAGCGTTCTATTTTCAGTGTATGGATGAAGCTGGTGACCGGAACAAATTCCGTGGTAACCGTCGTGTCCTGTGGCACAGGCGGAATGCTGTCGCCCTGTTGTGCCATAGCTTTCATCTGCTGATTGTCTTTCTTCTCTTCTACTTTGACTGTTTCGCGTTCGAAGCCAAGGCGGTAGCGATGAGTCAGGTAGACGTAGAAATTATGGTTACGGTTGGAGGTCTGCTCCATCTTGACAGGAATGTTGGTCGATTCATATTCCTGTTTGCCTTCCGACATGTTTTCCGGACGGGTAATGTACTGGTCATCGGCAATACCACCGTTTTCGTTCATCTTCATGAAGAAGTTGTTGTACATAGCCTGCAGCTGATACTTCTGGCCGATGTAACTGGCGAAAAGTCCTGCATTGAAATGGGCTGTAGACTGGTTGGCGTAGTAGCCGCGGCCATACAGATAGTCGATATTGAATCCGAAAGCCAACCGTTTGTTGGCGTTGACCGAAAAATACGATTTAAACCGTTCTTCTCCGTTTATTTTGCTTCCGGCTTTGTAGTAAGTCAGGTTGCTGTAGGGGATGTTACTGTTGGTAAAGTTGAGCTGATCCGGACGGAAGAAGAAACTGGAGAAAGGTTCTATAAAAATGGTCGGTGCTTCCTCTTGTCCCCGTTCGAAGAAGAGGCGTGACATGCGGGGAGAACCCAAATTACCCAGATAGTTATAGTGTCCGTTCATTCCTTCCACCAAATTGGTGTTCTGGAAGTTGAGGGTTACGGTGTCTACTGGTACAATGGTCCGGTCGCCCAGTTTTTCACTCAAATGCCACATGTATAGTTTAGGAGGAAGGCTTTCGATCTGGGTACTTGTGCTGTCTGTCAGGTTGTCTGGCTGCGTACTAGGATCGACCTGATTACCATACTGATCGCGCATTGTTGTACCCGAATTGACGGGAGTGAGGGTATTTTGTGCCTTCAGTCCCAAAGTCCCTATAATGGCTAATAATATATATGTCAGTACAAATCTTCTCATAATTAGGCGCAAAGATACAATAAATTCTTATTCGCATCTTTAATTCTCCCTTTTTTACTTCTTTTTTAGGATTGGAAGTCAGTAAGTGCTGGCCCAGGCGCATAACTGAAGAAAAATAGTGCACTACCTACTGCACTATGAGTGCAACAGGTAGTGCACTGTCGGTGCAGTAGTTATTGCACTGTAAGTGGAAGGTTGGGCGGTGGAGAGGGGCTAAGAGAAGAAATGTCTTTTCTTGATTTTAATCAGATGCTTTGGGGTTTAATATACTATATCAGTAGACAGTTTTTGGAAACTATCTCTGCTTAGCTGGACACTTTGTCAAACATCGTTCATTCTTAATTGTTCATGTACAGATACAAAAAAAGGATGCGATTATCGCATCCTTTTTTACTCAACTGAATATTTGTGCCTTGCGGCTTATACTTCTTTGATCAGTTCCATGCCTCGTTTGATGGCTTCTTCGTTCATGGGGATGAGGTGATGATGCCGTTCGGGCAGGGTTTTCTTCAGGCCTTTGATGACGTTTTCCAGTGTGACGATAGGCATGATTTTCAGCAGACCGCCCAGTACAATCATGTTGAACGCCTTGGCGTTGTTCATTTCGTTGGCTGCATCCATAGCGTCGATGCGGTAAACGTGAATGTCTTTACGGGTGGGTGGGTTGATGATGCCGTATCCGTCGTAGATCAGGACACCACCGGGTTTAACCTTGCTTTCGAACTTTTCGAGCGATGGCTGGTTCAGGATGATGGCCGCATCGTACTTACTGAGGATGGGGGAGGAGATCTTATCATCGCTTACGATGACAGTTACGTTGGCCGTACCTCCACGCTGCTCCGGTCCGTAGGCAGGCATCCATGTCACTTCCTTGTCTTCCATCAATCCCGAGTAAGCCAGGATTTTACCCATGGACAGTACACCTTGTCCGCCGAAGCCAGATATGATGATTTCTGTTTTCATTGTCTTTCTTCTTTTGAATTATTTATCTTTCAAGTCTCCCAGCGGATAGAAGGGGAACATGTTCTCTTCCATCCATTTGTTAGCCTTCTCCGGCGACATTTTCCAGCCCGAGTTGCAGGTCGATACAATTTCGACAAGGTTGCTGCCTTTTCCTGCCATGGAGTTTTCGAATGCCTTTCGGATGGCTTTCTTGGCCTTTCGGATGGCTGGTACGGACTGTACGCTCTGGCGCGTTACGTAGGCTGTACCTTCCAGCTGTGCGGCGATATCGGCCATCTTCAGCGGATAGCCGTGCAGGTGTACGTCGCGTCCGTAAGGACAGGTAGCAGTCTTCATGCCGACAAGGGTGGTCGGAGCCATTTGTCCGCCGGTCATACCGTAGATGGCGTTGTTGATGAAGATGATGGTGATGTTTTCACCACGGTTCAGCGCATGGATGGTTTCGGCTGTACCGATGCAGGCCAAGTCGCCGTCGCCCTGATAGGTGAATACCAGTCGGTTGGGCCAGAGGCGCTTGATGGCAGTGGCCAGTGCGGGCGCACGTCCGTGTGCGGCTTCCTGCCAGTCGATATCCAAATAGTTGTAGATGAATACGGCGCATCCTACCGGAGAGATTCCGATAGCTTTGTCTTCCATGCCCATCTCTTCGATTACCTCGGCTATCAGCTTGTGGACTACACCGTGGCTGCATCCCGGACAGTAGTGCATGGGGTTGTCGTTCATCAGAGTCGGTTTCTTGTAAACCAGATTCTCGGGCTTTATAATATCTTCTTTTGTCATAATCACTTCTCCTTATCTGTTGGTGAAACGTATGAAAAACTCCATTACCTTGACGAAAATGGCAGCGCTGCAGACGTAGACGAACATCATGAAATCGTCTTTGGCCACAAAGTAAGTAATGACAGCTGCTACGGCAAGTATCAGGAAGAGGATGTTCAGCACGTTTCTTATTTTGTCAGAATCCATTCTTTACGTTCTTTATCCGTTGATTACTTTTTCTTTCAGAGCTGCCACGATTTCGTCGGGGTCGGGCACGATACCACCCAAGCGTCCGAAGTGTTCTACCTTGACTTTTCCGTTCACGGCCAGACGTACATCTTCTACCATTTGGCCGGCATTCAGCTCTGTTACGAGGATACCTTTTACCTTGTCGGCATATGCAGCAATTGCCTGTGTCGGGAAAGGCCACAGAGTGATAGGACGCAAGATTCCGACTTTGATTCCTTCCTTACGTGCCAGTTCCATGCTTTTCTGTCCGATACGTGCCATTGAGCCAAAGGCTATGATGAGGTAGTCGGCATCTTCGCAGTTGATTTCCTCGAAGCGCACTTCGTTCTTTTCAATTTCCCTGTATTTGGCCTGGAAACGGATGTTGTTCTTTTCCATTTCTTCGGGTTTCAGTTCGAGGGAAGTGATGATGTTGGGTTTGCGGTCTTTGGTCTTTCCGGTAGTGGCCCAAGGACATTGAGCGATAACTTCTTCGTCGGTGCGGCGTGGCTTTTGAGGAGGAAGCACTACTTTTTCCATCATCTGTCCGATAACGCCGTCGGCCAGGATGATAGCGGGGTTGCGGTACTTGAAAGCCAGTTCGAATCCCAGTCCTACGAAATCGGCCATTTCCTGTACCGAAGCCGGTGCAAGGGCTATCAGACGGTAATCGCCGTGTCCGCCGCCTTTGACGGTCTGGAAGTAATCGGCCTGGCTGGGCTGAATGGTTCCCAGTCCGGGGCCGCCGCGCATTACGTTTACAATGAGGCAGGGCAATTCGGCTCCGGCCAAGTATGAGATACCTTCCTGTTTCAGGCTGACACCCGGGCTCGACGACGAGGTCATCACCATTTTACCGCTTCCTGCACCTCCATATACCATGTTGATGGCGGCTACTTCACTTTCTGCCTGAAGCACTACCATGCCGGTGGTTTCCCAAGGCTTCAGTTCTGCAAGAGTTTCCAAAACCTCCGATTGAGGAGTGATGGGGTAACCGAAGTAACCGTCGGCTCCGCAACGTATAGCTGCGTGGGCGATGGCTTCGTTACCTTTCATTAATACAACTTCTTCTGCCATATTCAATCTGATTTATTCAACTTTTACTTTATAAACAGAGATACATCCGTCCGGACAAACTGTAGCGCACGATGCGCATCCGTTACACGTATCTTCCAATATCTGGTGGGCATAGTTATACCCTTTTACGTTCACCTCTTTGGTGAGGGCTATTACATGGAGTGGACAAGCCACGGCACACAGGTTGCAGCCTTTGCAACGTTCGGTGTCAACAACGATTGCTCCTTTGATTTTTGCCATAATTTACGTTCCTTTATATGTTATTGATTATACATGTCTTTGTTGTAGAAATTTAGAATATCCATCACCATGCGGTGGGCTTCCTTGGCAGGACTTTGTGGGTTGATGTCGATGGCATACTGATAATTGTTGAGTGCCTGTTGCCAGTTGCCCAGTTTCCGATAGGCATTTCCGCGCAGATAGTAAGCTTCGTCGAGGCACGAGGAAGCACTTTGCAGAAATTCGTCAAGTTGCCGGATGGCTTGTTCTACATTTCCTTGGTTGATAAGCTCTTTGATGGTGACTAATGATTCCATATTTTATTCAGCATCGGGTTTATTCAACCACAAAGATAGTTTTTATTTGCAGACATCAAGCATCTTATATGTGAAAAATAGTAATGAATCGCCTTACTTACAGTGTTTTTCTATCAGAATGTCAGAAAAGTGAGGTGTATGAACAGAATTCTAAAGAATGCTGCTTTACAGGTGATGGTGTTCTGTTGTTTGTGTAGATAGTGTTCGCGAGGTATGCAAGTGTTGCCTGTGAGCCGTGCAAGTGTTGCCTGTGAGCCGTGCAAGTGTTGCTCGCGAGCCGTGCAAGTGTTGCTCGTGAGCCGTACAAGTGTTGTTCGCGAGCCGTACAAGTGTTGCTCGCAAGCCGTTTGAAGGGGGCTGTCAAGAGGAGGTGGGAGAGTATTGGGGAGTCGGCTGTGAAGTAGCGGATAGAAAGATAATAAAAAAAACAGGTATAGAACAATCGTGACTTCTACTGCTGGTTGTAATAGGGCAGTGCTGGTCACTATTCTTCTATACCTGAATGGAGAAAGCAAAACAAGGAGCTTTCTTTGTAGAGAAACGCTTTTGCTGTATTTTCTCTTATTTGCTTACGGGAATCTTATCGATTCGACGTTGGTGGCGTCCACCTTCGAATGCTGTGTTGAAGAATTCGGTAAGAATCTTGTCTGCTTCGTCTGTGGTGATGAAACGACCGGGCATCACGAGCACATTGGCATCGTTGTGCTGGCGTGCCAGATGAGATATTTCGGGGATCCAGCACAGTGCGGCACGAATGCCTTGGTGTTTGTTCAGGGTCATGTTGATTCCGTTACCGCTTCCGCAGATGGCAATGCCCGGATAGCACTCGCCTGCTTCTACAGCGTTGGCCAGCGGATGGGCGAAGTCGGCATAGTCGCAACTTTCGGTAGAGTAGGTGCCAAAATCCTTATATTCCCAGCCTTTGGCTTCCAGCCAGGTACGGACGTATTGCTTCAGTTCGTATCCTGCGTGGTCGGAACAAATTCCTATTGTTTTCATTTCTTATGTCGGTTTAAGATTTACTATTCTGATTGCAATGATTGACAGAACGCAGGCAGGCAAAAGAAGTTGCACTGTCTGCGTTCAATATGGTTTGGACGAGAGGTCTTCAACCGTTTAGAGCATGGCTTTTACCTGCTTGTAAACGTTGTCGGCCGTAAAGCCCAATTTTTCATCCAATACTTTGTAAGGAGCAGAGAAACCGAATGATTCCAAGCCCCAGATTTTACCATGTGCACCTACCAGGCCTTGCAGGTTGACAGGCAGACCGGCAGTCAGACCGAATACTTTGGCATCGGCCGGAATAATGCTTTCCTGATATCCGGGTGCTTGGCTGCGGAACAGACCTTCGGACGGAGCTGATACGATACGTACCTTGACACCATCTTTACGCAACAGTTCGGCTCCTGCTACCAGTGTAGACACCTCAGAACCAGAAGCTACCAGGATAACATCGGGATTGGCATCGGAACCTGCTACGATGTAAGCACCCTTGGCTGCTTGTGAGTAGTCGTTGCCTGCGGGCAGATTGGCAATGTTCTGACGTGAGAAGATCAGAGCTGTAGGAGTAGTCGTATTCTCCATGGCCAGTCTCCATGCTACAGTAGTCTCTTCGGCATCGGCCGGGCGGAGTACCAATGTAGAATTGTGACCTTTATGATTCTTCAGTTTCTCCATCAGACGGATTTGTGCTTCCTGTTCTACCGGTTCGTGAGTCGGGCCATCTTCGCCTACGCGGAAGGCATCGTGTGTCCAGATGAACTTCACAGGAACTTCCATGAGGGCAGCCATACGAACTGCGGGCTTCATGTAGTCGGAGAATACGAAGAATGTACCGCAAGCCGGAATTACACCACCGTGCAGAGCCATACCGATGCAGCAGCAAGCCATAGTCAGCTCGGCTACACCTGCCTGGAAGAAAGCACCGGTGAAGTCACCTTTCTGGAAGGCATGTGTCTTCTTCAGGAAACCGTCGGTCTTGTCAGAGTTGGAAAGGTCGGCAGAAGCAACGATCATGTTTTCTACCTGAGTTGCCAAAGCACCCAGTACGGTAGCCGATGCGGCACGTGTGGCAGCTCCAGCCTTTTGCTCGATAGCTTCCCAGTTGACTTGAGGAGCTTTGCCAGAGAAGAATTGCTCCAGTTTGGCTGCCTTTTCCGGGTTAGCCTGAGCCCAAGCAGCTTTTTCAGCATACTTTTGCTTCATGATTTCTTTCAGTTCGGCAGCACGTTTGGCATACAGTTCTTCTACTTCGGGGAAGATGACAAACGGATTGGTAGGATCGCCACCCAGATTCTTGATGGTATTGATGTATGCATCGCCACCCAGCGGGGCACCGTGTGTAGCACAGTTGGCTTCGTAGCTGCTGCCGTCGGCCTTGCGTGCTCCCTTACCCATAACAGTATGACCGATGATAAGGGTAGGACGTTCTTGTTCAGCCTTAGCCTCGTTCAGGGCATTGCGAATTTCGTCGGCATTATTTCCGTCGATCTTAATCACTTTCCAACCCCATGCCTCATATTTCTTGGCAGTATCTTCGATAGTTACAGCTTTGGTTTCGGTAGAAAGCTGAATATCGTTGGAGTCGTAGAACATGATCAGGTTGTCCAATCCCAGTGTTCCTGCAATACGTCCTGCACCTTGAGAAATCTCTTCCTGTATACCACCATCGGATATATAAGCATAAATGGTCTGATTCATAACCTCGCCAAAACGTGCTTTCAGGAATTTGGCTGCGATGGCTGCACCTACAGCAAAAGTATGTCCTTGACCGAGCGGGCCGGATGTGTTTTCAATTCCACGCATAACGTCACGTTCGGGATGTCCCGGAGTCGAGCTTCCCCATTGACGGAATTCTTTTAATTCATCCAATGTGAACTTGCCTGTTAATGCGAGCTGTGAGTAAAGCATCGGTGACATATGACCCGGGTCAAGGAAGAAGCGGTCGCGTCCTTCCCAAGTTGGGTTTTCAGGATCATATACCAGAAATTCAGAGAACAGTACATTGACAAAGTCGGCGCCACCCATTGCGCCACCCGGGTGTCCGGAATTAGCTTTCTCAACCATAGAAGCAGCAAGGATACGAATGTTGTTTGCTGCAAGGTTCATAAGTTTGTTGTCGTTCATATTGATAATAAATTAGTTTTTGTTAGCTTGATAGAGCAGAGTAACTAACGCTTGTTCATAAATGACAGGGACAAAGATAACTCTTTATGTGCAATTAGCAACAAGGATAGTTACTCTTTTTTTTCAGATATTTTTGCCTTCTTCTTGTTTAAAGTACAATAAGTCTTTTGCTCTGATTTACTGTAACTCGACAGTAACAATCGACTTGGCCGGAAGTTTGATTTTCATAACGCCTTTATTGATTTTTACTTCTTTAAAGGGAGCTGGTTTGACTTTTTCCGGATTTTCGAATGAGTTATAGTCGGTAACATCCTTAGAAGTAAGTATTTCGCCTACAGCTTTCTTTGCTTCAATGCCGGGCAGGTTTACAATAACTTCCTGAGCATTTTCTACATCAACATTGGAGATTGAAAGGTGAACTTTACCGTTCTTGTCTTTCGAAGCTGTTGCACTGATCATAGGCAGTTTGCGGTTGTCGCGTACGTTCATCGTGTCGCAGTTCAGTTCGAGAGGCAGATAGGTAGCGTCCTGATGTACTTTATACATTTTGAATACGTAATACGTAGGGGTCAATACCATCTCTTTACCTTTGGTCAGAATCATAGACTGGAGTACATTGACAATTTGTGCAATGTTTGCCATTTTCAGACGATCGGTATATTTGTGGAAAATATCCAGTGACAGAGAAGCTACAAAAGCATCGCGCAGTGTGTTTTGCTGATAGAGATGCCCTTTGATGGTACCCGGTTCTTCGTCCCACCATGTGCCCCATTCGTCCAGAATCAGTGCTACGTTTTTCTGAGGATCATATTGGTCCATAATGGCACAGTGCTTCTTGATGACATCTTCTATCTCGCGGCATTTGCCCATGGTCCAGTAATAATCTTCCGTATTAAACTGGGTAGCCGAACCTTTGCTTCCGCTCCATCCGGTTACTGTGTAATAGTGCAAAGACAATCCGTTCATGCGCGCTCCTACACGATCCATCAGAACTTTTGTCCAGTTGTAGTCGTAGTCGCTGGCACCACTGGCTATCTTGTACAGATTGTTTCCATCGTAATTGCGGCAGTAGGTAGAGTAACGGCGGTACAAATCGGCGTAATATTCAGGACGCATGCTACCACCGCATCCCCAGCTTTCATTTCCTACTCCCAGGTATTTTACCTTCCAAGCTTTGTCGCGGCCGTTTTTCCGGCGCAGATTAGCCATCGGAGAGTCGCCTTCCGAAGTCATATATTCTACCCATTTGGCCAGCTCTTCTACAGTACCGCTACCTACATTTCCGCTGATGTATGGCTCACAGCCCAACATCTCGCAAAGGTTCAGGAACTCGTGCGTTCCGAAGCTGTTGTCTTCGATGGTACCTCCCCAGTTGTTGTTTACCATTTTGGGGCGATTTTCTTTGGGACCGATACCGTCCATCCAGTGGTATTCGTCGGCAAAGCAACCACCCGGCCAGCGGAGCACTGGGACTTGCAGATCTTTGAGGGCATTGAATACGTCGGTGCGGTAACCTTTGATATTGGGAATATCAGAGTTCTCGCCTACCCATAAGCCTCCATAGATACAGGTACCCAGATGTTCGGCAAACTGGCCATAGATTTCCTTGGGGATAATTTGTGTACCTTGTTCGGCCTGTACAGTGATAGTTGCATTCTTTTGTGCGGACAGTGACAGGGAAGCTGTCAAGAAAAGACCGCTGATGATTAATTTACTCTTCATAAAAGTAGTCTTTTTTCTGTTAGGTTATTTTTTGAATTTTGCAGCAGCTTCTTCAATAGGTAAACTAGCTTTGTAGTTTTCGATATATGCGTTGAAGCCTGCAACGTCTTCTGCTGTCGGAGCAATCTCGACACCGGCATCTCCGGCAAATACTTTTTCGTCCAGGAAGTCGGCCAACGACTGTTTCTTGTCATTGTTTACCAGATACGATCCTAACAGGGCAATACCCCAGGCACCACCTTCACCGGCAGTTTCCATAACCGAGATAGGAGAGTTGATAGCAGCAGCCAATATTCTTTGACCTACTCCTTTGGTCTTGAACAAGCCACCATGGCCGGTAATTCGGTCTACTTTAATCTTTTCTTCGTTGAAGAGAATGTCGTTACCTATTTTAAGTACTCCTACGGATGCATGGAGGTGTGCACGCATGAAGTTGGCCAAATTGAACTTATCGTTGGCTGAGCGTACAAACAAAGGTCTTCCTTCAGCAAGGCCAGTAACAGGCTCTCCTGAAATATAGTTGTATGAGATCAAGCCTCCGCAGTCGGTGTCGCCTGTCAGTGCGTGGTTGTAGAGCTTACCATAGATTTCGTTCATGTCTACAGGAATGCCCATGAGTTCCTGATATTCCTTGAACAGATTGACCCAGGCATTGAGGTCGGAAGTACAGTTGTTGCAATGTACCATAGCTACCAGGCTACCGTCGGGGGTAGTAACCATATCGATCATCTCGTAAGGTTTCGACAGGTCCTTTTCAAGTACAATCATCGAGAATGAGGAAGTTCCGGCAGAAACGTTTCCTGTGCGTTGTTTTACAGCATTGGTAGCAACCATACCTGTACCAGCGTCGCCTTCTGGCGGACATACGGGGATACCGGCTTTCAGGTGTCCGGATACATCAAGTCTCTTGGCTCCTTCGGCTGTAAGGGTACCTGCATTTTCACCAGCCAATAATACTTTGGGAAGAATGTCGAGTAATGTCCATTTGAATCCTTGGGGAGCAATAAGATTATTGAATTTGGAAACCATTTCGGCTGAATAATCTTTCGTATTCGGATCGATGGGGAGCATACCGGATGCGTCGCCAATGCCTAATACCTTCTGGCCTGTAATCTGCCAGTGTACGTAGCCGGCAAGAGTGGTCAGGAAATCGATGTCTTTTACATGCTCTTCTTTGTTTAAGATAGCTTGATACAAGTGTGAAATGCTCCATCTCAGAGGAATGTTGTAGACAAACAGCTCGGACAGGGTAGCAGCTGCTTCTCCTGTATTAGTATTTCTCCAGGTGCGGAAAGGAACAAGGATTTCCTGTTCTTTGTTGAACGCCATGTAACCATGCATCATGGCACTGATGCCGATGGCTGCCAGAGTCTCTATTTCGATGCCATATAACTCTTTTACATTGGAACGAAGATCTGAATAGCAGTCTTGCAATCCGTTCCAAATGGCATCAATACTATATGTCCAAAGGCCATCGACCAATTGGTTTTCCCATGTATGGCTGCCTTGCGCAATGGGTTTGTTTTCCTGGTCGATTAAAACTGCTTTGATTCTTGTGGATCCGAATTCTATACCAAGGATGGCTTTACCGGTTTCGATAGTTGATTTTGCATCTAATTTCATAATGGAACTAATGGTTTAAGGTACAACGTTAATGTAAAGTTAGAAATATCTGTAATTTGCAGCTTTTGCAACTTACTTAAAAGTATAAAAGTGCTGCAAACGATTGCTCGTTGAGCACTTTTATACATGGTTATGCTATTGGATGATTAGCAAAGAGCTTTGTTCAGCATATAGTACACTTCGTTCATGCGCAGTTCTTTCTTGAATTCGCTGATTGTAGTGTCTTTGTTGATATGTACCATTTCGATACCTGCGATTTCGGCATAGTCTTCCCAATATTCGGCAGTGAGGTCGTAAGAGAAGCATGAATGGTGAGTACCACCAGCCAGAATCCATGCACCTGCGCCAATTTCGAAATTAGGCATCGGTTTCCACAAAGCAGAAGCAACGGGCAACTTAGGCAGTGGCTTCGGCTCGATGCATTCTACATCGTTTACGATGAGGCGGAAGCGGTTACCAAGGTCAACAACTGTAGCTGTACATCCTTTGCCTACCTTTGAAGTAAATACCAGACGGGCAGTTTCGCTCTTGCGGATACCTATACCCAGGAAATGTACTTCCAAACGTGGCTTTTTAGCGGCGATTAACGGACATACCTCCAACATGTGTGCCTGAAGGATAGAGCTGTTCTCTCCATTGAAGTTCAACGTGTAGTCTTCGAGGAATGAGCAACCTGTAGGCAGACCTTGATTCATTACCCAAACAGTGCGGTAGAGTGCTGCTGATTTCCAGTCGCCTTCGGCACCAAAACCATAACCTTCGGCCATCAGACGTTGTGATGCCAAGCCAGGAATTTGGTCGAAATAGCTGCCGTCAGTTTGTCCGAGGTCGTCGAAGTTGGTTGTGAAACCTTTGGCGCCTTTGTCCTTCAATATAGCGCGCAATGCAAGCTCTGCTTTGGCAGAGTTCCATACCTTCTCATAAGCGGCAGTACGTCCGTCTTCCAATTCAGCATCGTGGTCGTAAAGGCGGAAGTATTCGTCTACCAATGCTTTTACTTCTTCGTCCTTTACCTTTGCGTGATATTCCATCAGCTCGCTAACCGGGCAGTAGTCTACATGGTAGCCCATACGTTGTTCTGCTTCAACTTTATCACCATCGGTTACGGCTACGTTGTTCATCTGGTCGCCGAAACGGATGATGAGCATGTCTTGTGCATCGGCCCATCCGGCGCAAACACGCATCCAAACTGCGATCTTGTTTTGTGTTTCTTCTTCTTTCCAGTAGCCTACTACTACTTTGCGACGAATACGCATGCGTGTGCAAATGTGGCCAAATTCACGGTCGCCGTGTGCACTTTGGTTCAAGTTCATGAAGTCCATATCCATGGTATCCCAAGGAATTTCCTTGTTGTACTGTGTGTGCAAGTGGAGCAAAGGTTTCTTTAATTGCTGCAAACCATGAATCCACATTTTGGCGGGCGAGAAGGTGTGCATCCAAGTGATAACACCGATACACTTTTCTTCATTGTTGGCAGCTTTAAAAACAGCTTCTACTTCTTTTGAAGAATTGGCTGTTCCTTTATATACAACTTTTACAGGCAGTTTACCTGACTCATTCAGTCCTTTTACCATTTCATTGCTGTGTGCGTCTACTGCGATTACAGCGTCTCCTCCGTACAGAAGCTGTGCTCCTGTTACGAACCATACTTCATATTGATCAAATGCGTTCATAATACTATTATTTTTAAGTGGTTGGTTAATTATTCTTGTTAGTTATTATTGTATGTCTTAAGTTTCTTGTTTAAAATAGGGGGCAGGGCATTACTATTTTATTTTTGCCCATAATAAGCATTAGGACCATGTTTGCGGTTGAAATGCTTCTCGATGAGCAATGGATTCATAGTCAAATTGGGATTGACAGCATAGGCTATTGAGGCCATTTTAGCTACTTGCTCCATAACGACGGCATTATGTACGGCATCATGTGCATCTTTCCCCCATGAGAATGGTCCGTGATTTTTTACCAATACTCCTGGTGTATGTACAGGATTCAGTCCTTCGAAACGTTTAACGATGACATTGCCTGTTTCCAATTCGTAAGCGCCTTTAACTTCGGCTTCTGTCATGTCGGCAGTGCAGGGGATAGCATCGTGGAAATAGTCGGCATGGGTTGTGCCAATATTCGGAATATCGCATCCTGCTTGTGCCCAAGCTGTGGCATATGTAGAGTGTGTATGTACTACTCCGCCAATTTCTGGGAAAGCTTTGTATAATACTATATGGGTAGGAGTATCTGAAGATGGTTTGAGTTTGCCTTCCACGACTTTTCCGTCGAGGTCTACTACAACCATGTCTTCAGCTTTCATTTCGTCATAACTTACGCCACTTGGTTTAATGACGACCAAGCCGGTTTCGCGGTCAATTCCGGAAACATTGCCCCAAGTAAAGATGACCAGGCCATGCTTTACTAAATCGAGGTTGGCACGAAATACTTTTTCTTTTAATTCTTCTAACATATGTTTTTATGTTTAAATGTTACAGTTTAAATTTCGGAGCTTTGCGATAAACTTTTTCATTGAACTGATAGAGGGCAGCACCTCGTTTCGAACTTGTTTTGTCTATGAGGTCTGTTTTCTCTATATAATCCATTTCTGCTATCCGTTTGCGGAAGTTCCGTTTGTCTATGGCTTCTCCATAAATGGCTTCGTACAAGCTTTGCAGTTGTGATAAGGTGAATAATTTAGGCAGAAGATTGAAGCCGATAGGAGCAACCGATGCTTTTTGTTGCATGAGGGCACGTGCTTGCTCTACCATTGCTTGGTGATCGAATATCAATGGTGGAAGTTCATTTATATTAACCCAAAATGCATTGTGTCTTTGTACTAGTTCGCGGTCGTATTCGTTGATGTTGATAAGTGCATAATAGGCAATGGACACAACTCGTTCGCCTGGGTCACGGTCTATAGCTCCAAAAGAGCTGACTTGTTCCATATATACTTGATCCAATCCGGTGAGTTCTGCTAAAACTCGTTTCGCTGCATCGTCTACACTCTCATTCTCTTGAACGAATCCACCCATTAGTGACCATTCGCCTAATGCAGGTTCAAAATTTCGTTTCAGGAGTAATAAATTCAGTTCTCCTTCATAAAATCCAAAAATGATACAGTCTACAGATACGTAGAACTTAGGATTGATGCTGTAATAATTGCTCATTGATAAATGCACTGTTAAGTGAATAATACAACTTTCGCAACATTTATAATTAGGAGTTTTGTAACTCCTAATTATAAATATGATTTCTATTCGTGAAATGTGAACATTTCATGAAATTACCAGAAGTAGGCATAGAACAAAGCGCAGAGGATGATTACGCCCAAAGTAGCGATAACATCCCATTTGTTCCAGCTCTTCGCGATTTCTTCTTTGTAGCTTCCGGTAAATGTAATGGCTTCTATCTGTTCTGCTGTAGGTTTCGGAGTGAAGCAAGAAACAACTGCCATCAATACAAGCAGGAATACTAATAACCAGACTTCGAAGATCAGCCAGTTTGTTTGCCAGAACCATGAGGTGTATTCCCAGAAGGCGCCGTCCATAGTGGCTTTACCGGAATCTGTGATAACATTGGTAAGCAAACGTACCATACCAATCAGGAAACCGCCGATAAGTCCCCATTCACCAGCTTTGGGAGTAATTTTTTTGGAGAATATACCCAATGTGAATACGGCTACCATAGCAGGAGCGATTAATGATTGGATATCTTGCAGATACGAGTACAGGTTACCCATATTCATCATGATAGGCATCCATGCCAATCCCAGAAGAACTACAACGACAGTTGCGATACGGCCTACAAGTACGTAATGGCTTTCGCTCATGCCTTTTTTCATAGGTTTATAGAAATCTTCTGTAAATAAGGTAGCGCAGCTATTGAAGAATGCGGCCAAAGATGCAACAAGGGCGCAGACAAATCCGATAGTAACAATACCTTTGACACCTGCGGGCAATATGTTTTTCACCATCATGGCAAATGCACCGTCTGTGTCATGAGTATTGGTAATATCCATAACGATACCACTACCAGTCTTCTGTGCAAGTGCGTAAGCTACCATTCCAGGAATCAGGAACATAAATACGGGTAACAATTTAAAGTATCCGGCAGCAATACTACCACGACGAGCACGTTTCATTACTACATCATTGGCCTCTCCTTTTTGTTGACCCAATACACGTTGCACGATATGCTGGTCGGTACACCAATACCAAAAACCGATGATAGAAGCACCAAGGAAAACTACATATCCGGGGAATTGCTGATACATAGGATCGGCGGGATCGGTATGGAACATGTGGGTTGTACCAAAACCGTCGTGAGCAGCGTTACATACAGCCATCATTTGTGACCATCCTTCGCTTATGCTGCCATCTCCTAACATGTTAAGACCCAGGAACAAAACAAGGAAAGAACCGATGATAAGAATCGGAGTCTGAATGGCAGACAAAGTCATTACGCCTTTCATACCTCCAAAGACCGTAAACACTGCAGTAACAACAATCAGACCAATGGCACCATACCAGAACGGTAGACCGAGAAGGTATTCAAAGAAAATACCACCTGTGAAAGCTGTTACAGAAACTTTTGTCAGGACGTATGCGATCAGCGTGATGATTGACAGCCAAGAACCGGTACGTTGTGTATAGCGGAACTTCAGGAAGTCGGGCATTGTGATGATTTTACCCATTTTGTTGTTCAACAATTGATAAAATGGTACGAACAACCATCCCAAGATAAGTATCATCCAGCCTTGCATTTCCCAGTGTGCCATTCCTACACCGTCTTTAGCTCCAGTACCTGCAAGACCTACCAGGTGTTCTGATCCAATATTGGCTGCGAAAATAGCTGCACCAATAATATACCAAGGTTCACCTTTTCCAAAGAGGTAGTCCTGACTGTCGGCTCCTTTCATCTTTTCTTTGTCTTTCTTTATGGCATGACAAATTGCCCATACGATAGCAATGATGCCAACGGCAAGAACAGCCCAATCGAGCCAGATAAATTCATTTGTATTCCAATTCATAATTGCTCAATGTTTTATAGTATTAAATTAAGATTTATTTCTCTACACCGAATTTAAAGATACATTCGCTGTTGTAAGTTTGACCTGGCTCAAGGATTACAGAAGGCCACTCGGGCTTATTGGGGCTATCAGGATAGTGTTGTGTTTCCAGACAAACAGAGGCACGTTGATTATATACTATACCTTTCTTTCCTGTAACAGTTCCGTCAAGGAAATTACCGGAATATACTTGGATTCCTGGCTCGTTGGTATATACTTCCAGCGTGATGCCGGTTTCGGGTGATGTCAGTTTTGCCGCCAGCTTGGTGATATCGCCATTGGTATTTAATACCCAATTGTGGTCATATCCGTTTCCGTTTTTCAATTGGATAAAGTCGTAATTATTGATATCTTGTCCTACAGCTTTAGGAGTTGTAAAGTCCATAGGAGTATCTTTCACAGGCAGAATTTCTCCAGTGGTCATGAATGTGCTGTCAACAGGAGTATAGTTGTCTGCATTTACATATAAGATGTGGTCTGTTGCTGCTTTGGCAGGATTTCCCGACAAGTTGAAATAAGAATGGTTGGTCATATTAATAACAGTTTTCTTGTCGGTAGTTGCACTGTATTTGATGTCAATGGCATTGTCTTCTGTCAGTTTGTAGGTTACTTTGGCTGTAACATTACCGGGGAAGTTTTCATCTCCATCAGGTGAAATACGTGTCAATTCCAATGTCGTGCCGTCAATAGGGTTGGCATTATATACTTGATATTGCCATCCTTTAGGACCGCCATGCAGGCAATGTCCGAAATTGTTTTGGGGCAGTTGTATAGTGTCTCCATCCAATACAATCCGGCCTTGGTTGATTCGGTTTGCATAACGTCCGATAGAAGCTCCAAAATCGCTCGGAACATTAATGTAGTCGGCGATGCTGTCGAATCCTAAAACCACATCTTGCATATTCCCGTTTTTATCAGGAACCATTATGGAAACAATACGGCCACCGAAGTTCGTGATACAAACTTCCATTCCAGCTTTATTCTTTAATGTATAAAGGTTGGTTTGGGCGTTGTTTACCTCTGTTTGAAACTTTGTGGGATTTAAACCGGATAAGGTAAGCTGAGTTTCCGGTTTCTGTGTGCAGGATGCTAATATACATGCAGCTATTCCTGCTGAAAGAAAGTAATTCCTCATGGCGTTATTTTTATTTGTGAATTAGATGTTTATCTTATTTCGGGTGTAAAAGTAACACTTTTATTTGATGTGAGGTATACACTTCTGTATGTTATGTAACATATTATGTGAAAAAAATGCCTGGAGCAGTCAAGACATCCAGGCAATTCTCCTTATATAAATGAGCGATTATTTATTCTTCTTACCCCAATAAGTTTTAAAATTATCTCCGTAACCGGCGTAAGCGATGGTGCGTGTGCTGGGAGTTGATTCCCGGTCTGTCTCACGTTTTAAATAAAGCTCGATTCCATTAGCCGTTAAAATCTGTTTCTCTGCATCGTAACTCCATGTACCACCTTTCCAAGTTCCTTCTGTAATAGTATGGTCGGCGGCTAATGTCATTGTTGCTGCAGATTTCTGTTCACCATAGCTATAAGAAAGATCGATATGTTCCCATTTTCCAATTAACTCTTCTTCTTTGATAGTCACTTGTGGAACGGCACCATAGCGCTCGGGCATTACTAAAGGCCATCCGTCTTTGGTCCATAAGATGCAGCGGACATGTCCTAACATGACTGCGTTATCTATATTTGCAGGTAAACGTCCTTGCGAAGAATAGTACCAGTTGCCATTGCCATCGTTGAAGATTGCGCAATGAGAGAGGCCGACCCAACCATCGCTATTGGCAAATTTATAGGGGTGGGTAACTACAGGTAGCATATCTGCTCCTTCAGTGACGTTAGCACCATCAATACCTAAATAGGGGCCGGTAATGTTTTTGGAACGTGCAACTCGGGTGTTATAAGGAACATCCAATGCATCATAGGCTACAAACAGATAATAATACCCGGTATTGGGGTTGTATACAATTTCAGGACCTTCGCTTGCTTGCCAGCGATTACCCATTTCTCGGGTTGCTATCAATTGACCATATGCAGCAATATCTTCATTGGTTCCCCATGGGTTGGGTAATTCAGCCTTGACTTTTCCAGTTTCTGCATCCAGCTCGACTAAAGCGATACCACTGTTCCATGAACCGTAAATCAAATAATGTTTTCCATCTTCTGCAATGATATAACTGGGGTCAATGGCATTCCATTTATAATAGCAGTTTGCCCAATCATTTGGTGCAACATGAAAATTTAGACCTTTATCAGATGCATTGGTAATGACATATCCTTTGTCTACCCAGCCATTATTATTAGAAGGATCGGTGCTTTCCATCATACCGATAAAAGCTCGTTCTGCCCACGAATTTTCTCCATCAATATTTCCGGGACATACAATCGAGTAATACATGCGGTAAAGACCGTCTCTAACTTTTCGTACGCATGGAGCCCAATAGCCGAATTCATCTGTATTGGGAGTGGCCTCTTTCAGTCCCATATCTGTACGGATTTCGTTTAGTTTAGGTATTACCCATTCCGGTAATGATTGCATTGTTCCTCCTAAATACTCCCAATTAACTAAATCCTTAGAACGTCGTGCGTGGAAATGACCACCTGCAGTATGTTTATTGTCATATGAAGCGTCTGTCTGATACATATAGTAATAGCCGTCTTCTGCCAATACTACTGAAGGATCGTGCACATTGGACAGATTCCATTGATCACGTAAATCCCACGAAGCTATCGAACGATAATCATCTAAATATTGTGGTGCCTGATAATTGATTAACTCATTATCTTCCAAACCCTCAGAAGGCATAATCTGAATATCTGAAGAGTATAAAGTTTCTCCTTGATAAATGCAGATATAAGCCCGTACGTGGTAAGTAGTATAAGGAGTAAGCCCATCAATTGTGGCTGATACAGTACCGTTGGTTAAAGTCGATTTAATTGTAGCATCGTAAATCGTAGGATTCTCATGAAGGCTATAGCAGAATCCTGCACTAACATAGCGTATATCATCGCGTAAATCGAAAGTACAACTTACCGACACACTTTTTAAAGTAGCTTCTGTAGCGACTGGTTCTTCAATGATAACTCCTGTCTCTCCATAATTGTTTTCATCGTCGCTGCACGCTCCCATAGTGAGAGCGGCTGCGAACAATAAACTAATCCATTTATAATGTTTCATAATAGTTGGCTTTAATTGATATTTTATACTTTCATTAATTACCACTTTCATTGATTATCAGTTTGCTTCTGTTGAAGTGGCAGTTAATTCCCAACCACTATTTTGTCCCAAATTAGGAAGACGTTTTACTTCATCGTCAGGAATTGGGAAATAATAATTCTTTGGACTGTTGAATGCGCGTGAAGTGTAAGTTTCCGAGTAGCCGTAATTATATACAGTACCTGCATTGGGGGTAATTTGTACTCCATATAAATTGTATACTTGCTGATAATAAGGTTTGTTTTGTTCACTAGCGGCTGTAACTCCTTCGAACAGTTTCCAACGGCGTTCATCAAAGAATCGGTGGTCCTCAAAACATAATTCAATACGACGTTCATTACGAATGCGTTCCCGCAGTTTGTCTTGTGTCATATTACTATAAGCTGGCATGCCTACACGTGCACGTACCTGATTGACATATTCGTATGCTTCAGAAGTACGTCCTGCTTCGTTCAATGCTTCTGCAGCGTTTAACAGAACTTCTGCATAGCGGAAAATCGGGCAAGCATGTGTGTAGGTGGTAGGGCTTTTCCATGACATGTTATTGAGGAACTTTTTAGTATAATATCCAGTTACGGTGCCTCCATGCAATTCCTGATAATCTAAACCTGTACCATACGTAATATCTACCATACGTTCTTCTTCTTGTTCGGGGTCACCCCAGATAGAACCATGATGCAGAATGGTCTGTTCAAGGCGTGGATCCCGGTTTACATATGGATTTTGTGGATCATAACTGGGATCTTGGTCGATGGGAAGTCCATTGATAGTTTCATAGCTGTCTACCAGATTTTGGGTCGGATTGGTACGTCCAGTAGAATTAGCAGATCCGCTAAATCCACAAGGTGCTAAAAATTCTTCAATAGCCCGTGTTTGCCATTCAGAGCGACTTAAAATATATTCGTTATTCAAGTGCGGAGTTGACACAAAACATTGATAATAGTTTTGTTCGGGATCTCCGATGTCATAAAGCCGGTACGGATTACTCTGTGTCGCATTTTTGCGAATAAAGTCAAGAGCTGCTTCTGCGGCGGCTTCCCATTGACTCTGGTCATTTGAAGGATTGTTTAAAGGAGAAGCTTTATAGAGTAGGGCTCTGGCTTTTAATGCATAAGCTGAAGCTCCATTTACACGTCCCCAATTAAGTTCTTCCTGTGCATAGCGGAACGGCAAAACATCTTTTACTTTGTCACATTCGTCTGCAATCCATTGCAATGCATCAGCAGCGGGTGTGCGAGGCTGGTTCATAGCTTCTGTATTAGTTGTCTCAAAAATGATTGGGTTGCCTTCTGCATCATCGCCGACGATAGGTATTGCTCCAAAGTAGCTGACCAAATCAAAATGGAATATGGCACGTAAAAAACGTGCTTCAGCCATGTTACGATCGTATAAACGGTTGTTATCATCATTGGTCTCTTCATTACCGATTACACTTTCTTTTGCATAGGTCAGAAAGTTGTTGGCTGCACGAATGGCCTGGAAATTGCGTGACCAAAAGTAATTAGCAAACTGATGGTTAGTTGCATCATATGAATCACGTAATACGCTATGGTAATAATGCACATTCCAAAAAGAGATGGCGTTATCTGTCATACAGTCGCGTGAAGCTCCACGGTATTGCCCGTCTGTATAACCAACAAATGCATCTGGTAAATAGGTATAGATGTTTGCGAGCAAGCCGCGCGTATTTTCGGCTTTGTCAAAAACGTCTTCGGCTCCAAGAGTTAGATCTACTTCTTTGTCAAGGAATCCGCTGCAGGCGGTGAAGTTCACCGCCAGCAGGGTTGCTGCCATATATTTGATGTATTTCTTCATATTATTAATATTTATTTGTTAGAATCCTATATTGACACCAAAAGTGAATGTACGAGTTTTGGGATACCACCATACGTAACTCATCGGTTTTTCAGGATCAAGTCCGTCAGGCAGACCGCTCCATGTATAAAGGTTATAACCACTAAAATAGAAACGGCATTTAGTCATACAAGCTTTGGCTATTAATTTTTTAGGTAGAGAATAGCCGATTTCTATATTACGCAATGAGAGGAAGTTACCATTCACAATCCAGATATCATTTTGATATGTACCTGTATCGCGGTCTGAGTCAATAGCGTTGAATCCGCCGTATGTCGGGCGGGGATATTTGGCATTGACGTTTCGTGGATCGTTCGGATCATCAGTATAATATCCCCAAGAATTAACTACTTCATGAGTACCCATGTTACTCCAACCAGAGTAGGATAATGCAGGAGAAAGGAATACGTCACGATTTAAATAGGCTGTCAGTACAGCACGTGCATCAAAACCTTTATAGCTGAAACCGAATGTCAAGGTAGGAATTAACTCAGGTATTACAGTATAAGTGTCTGGTACCATGTCATTCGAATCGATCATACGGTCTCCATTTAAGTCTTTAAATACGGCTGTTCCTAGTTTTTGAGCTCCGTTTGATGCACTATTATACGGATATTTTTCCGGATGGTCGATTGCATCCTGCTGACTGGTAGCAATCAGATTGGGGTCTGAAGCCCATTGTACGAACTTGTAGCGATTCCATCCTCCAACAGTATTGTTGAATGAGCTTTCGTATAGGGCTTGTACAGAAGTGTAGTCAAGAATACGATTACCAGTCTTACGTTGCCACTCTACGTTCGGTTCCGTTTCGTCCATTTCAGTGATCTTGTTAGTGTTGTAGGTTACCATACCTTGGAGGTAATAGCTGAAATCGCCGATGTGGTTCTGATGTCCTATTGTAACTTCAAAACCTTTGGTTTCAGCCTTACCGTATGAATCTTGAGCTACACTGATACCAAGCATGTCAGGTACACTTGTACGTGTTACCAAAATATTGGATCTCCATTCTTTGAAGGCGTCGATAGAACCATATAATTTTTTATTCCAAAAATCAAAGTCCAGACCTAGGTTCAACATATCAGAAATTTCCCATTTGTTGTTGGCATTTCCTGCCATAGTCTCTGCAAATCCGTTTACATATGAACCCGAATAACCGAATCCATACCCTGTAGATGAGCCATATGTATTCTGGTAGGGGTAGCGTCCGGCTCCAGTAACTGCTTGTCCGGCACGTCCATAAGAAACGCGGAGTTTTAACATATCTATTTTATCGTTTTTCAACCAAGGTTCTTCTGATGCAACCCAGCCTCCTGATACGCCATAGAATGTACCCCAGCGTTCATCTTTACGGAAATTGTCGCTACCCATGCGTGAAATGTTGCCAGAGAAAATGTAACGGTTAGCATAATCGTATGTCAGTTGGCCGTTCCACGATAAATAACGATTCGAAGAATTATATTGTGCATTATTAGGTTCCAGCACATTGTTTTGATTCCGATAAGAACGGGCAAAAGCACGTGCACTAATGTTGTGATTGCCGAAGCTGTTCTCATAGCTGAAGCCTCCCAACATATTCAGGTTGTAATAGTGAGCACGCTGATTACCACCACTACCTGATGTGTAATGCAAAGCGGTATATGAAGAAAACTTGGTATATTCTATCTGTGAGATATCGCTTACATTCAGGTTGGCATAATCATAATTATATGAATTGATGTCATTGGCTTGTGTTGTCTGGAACACTTCATACGAGTCGAAACTTACGGTTGCATTTACTTTCAGCCCAGGAAGAATCTTTTTCAAATCGCCGTTAACAGTTACTGTTGAATAGAGGTTACGGCGTCTGTTCTTATCTTGACCGGATGAGGCTAATAAGCGTCCTGCGTTATTTGCTGTAGACGAAGCATATATTTCTCCGTTTGGACAGTATACAGGTTCCATAGGATTAGCTTCAACGGCACCAAATGTTGTCAGATTGAATACCGATGTGAGCGGTTGTGAAATATTATCGATACGTCCGCCTAAATCCAATGATACATTCAAATATTCATTGACATCAATATCAAGATTAGAACGTAAGTTCCAACGATTCAACATGTGTGTCGTATTATAATCTTTGTTATAATTGGTCCATTTGTCATTCCACATACCTTCCTGACGGAGATAAGAAAATGATACGTAGTAGCGTGCACGGTCGTTACCTCCGTTAATCTGTAAGTTTGTTTTGTACATAGGAGCTGTTTCGCGATACAATTCATCAAACCAATTGGTATTGAAGTATTTGTACTGGTCCATTCCGGTCAACTGTTCTCCTTCGCACACACGACGGTACATTTCTATTTGCTCATCGGTATACATGGGTTGTAATCCGTCAAGATAACGTACGCGATTACGTGTTAGTGCCATGTTATATGAGTTCTGGTTTTCCATTTTGTTACTTAACATTTGGAATCCGACCTCTTGAGTAAAATTAACGTTTGTTTTACCAGCTTCTCCACGTTTAGTAGTGACAATGATGGCACCATTGGCTCCTCGCATACCATAAATAGCAGTTGCCGCAGCATCTTTCAGAATTGTAATGTTTTCGATGGGGAATGCATCTAGAAATGAAAGGTCGCGTTCAACGTTGTCTACCATTACCAGCGGAGCACGGGCACCACTGTTCATTGTACGAATACCGCGGATATACATAGCACTTTCTGTCCATCCCGGTTCAGATGACCATTCGTAAGTTTCTACACCATTAACTGTAGAAGTAAACGCATTCTGTAATACAGTAATAGGATGTTTTTGTAGTTCTTCTCCTGTAACAACCGAAGTTGCTTCTGTCATGATTTTACGTGTTTTGCGTCCGAACGGAACAGGCATAGTATGCAAATATTCATCAAGGTCTTCTTGAATTTCAATATTGAAGTTTTCATTAAATTCTGCTGGAACCTGTACGTTTTTATATCCGACACAACTTACGCATATTTCATCAGTTGGCTTTACATTATTTAAGCTGAAATAGCCATCAGCGTCAGAAAGAACGATTCGACTTTCTTCTGCTACATTGATGACGGCACCAGCTACGGGCTTACCTTCTGTGTCTACAATACGGCCTTTTAATATTTGCGAGTTTTGCGCATATACGTTGGCTGCTGCAAACAATAATGTTGCCGTCAGCAGTGTTTTGCCTGCTTTGGCTGTTTTGGTTATAATATGATTAACTTTGTTCATATTCTTATCAGATTAAGATTAATTCCACCCCGGATTATTCTCTATTCCTGTTTTCCAGTATTCGGTTTCTGGAATTGGATAAAGGTACATCTTCTCTTCGAATACACGCTTTTGGGTTACTTTACGTGTGATAGTACCGTCGCTTGCTACATCAATTCCGATGATGTCGCGTCCTAAAGCTTGTTCGGCTACTCCCCAGCGGCGTACATCCCAGAACCGATGTTCTTCGAATGCTAACTCGATTGTCCTTTCTTTGTGGATGAAGTTACGCATAGCATCTTTTGTTTTTAGATCAGCACGGTCGGCCACATTACCTGTAATGCCAGCACGATGACGGATCTGGTCAAGAAGGTTACATACTTCTTCGGTAGGACCCTCTACTTCGTTTAAGGCTTCTGCACGATTCAGTAGAATTTCTGCATATCGAATGTAAGTCCATAGACGGCGTGAGTTTCCACCATGCTCGTTGCTTAAAATCGTTTCAGGTATCAACTTGCGTACATAATAACCTGTTTGAGTTGCGTTGGCATTTCCTATCGGATTATCTCGTTGTCCGCGTACTACATTGATGACTCCGTTGCCCCAAGTTACTCCATTATATAGAATAGTCGCTTCCAGACGTTTGTCGCGGTTCTCCCACATGTGGGCATCACTATAGCCACTGGCTTCGTTAACGTCAGGAGTTGTTCCGTGATAAACGGGTGCACCTGTTTCATCGTATTCGGTGAATGGAGATGAACCGTCTATCATATCGTACATGTCAACTAGATTCTGTGAAGGGCATAAACCTCCATTTCCACCTTCTCCAACTGGAGTGTCATTAGCGATACCGCTCCAACCGATTGTTCCGTCATTACGATAGAAAATCATTTCTGTATTGTTTTCGGTATAAGGGGTCAGTAACCAAGCGTTGGTCAATGCTGCTTTGGGATCGGATTCATTGGTTATTAAAGCATAATTGCTTCCATAATCATCGATGAAACTTTGAGCTGCATCGGCTGCTTGCTGCCAGGTTATGCCAGACTCATTACTATAACGTGGACTTGCCATGTAGAGCATGATATGGCTATACAGTGCACGTGCTACGGGTTGCATAATACGTCCTCCGTAAGTGCTTTCGGTATTGTAAGTCATTAAGCCTTTTTCGCATTCCTGAAGTTCTTTAAGTACAAAGTCTATCACATATTCTTTTAAAGATGGCCGTTCTGTATAATCGCTTAATAGATCTCCGTCTGGATCAAGAACAGTAGTTACCAAAGGAATAGGACCATAACGCAGGAAAAGTTCCCAATAGAAATAAGCGCGGAAGAAACGTGCTTCTGAGATGTATTGTGTCTTTTGTCTCTGGTAGTTTTCTTCACTTAAATCGGTATCTTTAGGTACGTTTTCAATACGTTCAAGTATCATGTTGCATTTACGGATAGCACGATAGTAATGTTCCCAAGTATCGGTCAGCTCTGCTGCGCCTCCGCTTCCATAGTAATTCCCAATGTTGAAAGTGGTACGTACTCCTCCGCTGGCATAACTGGTATGTCCCAGATCGGTTGCAGCATCGAGCCATGAATTGTTGATGCGAAGTGCACCATGACGCAGGAAGTTATATGTATCAAAATGGAATTGCTCCATCAGCCCCCAATCGCTGAATACTTTGTCTCCTGTCAGCTCACCACTGGGTTGTTTATCCAGAAAGTCGCCAAACATTTCTTCGCAGGAAGTCAGCGTAGTAGAAGCGATGGACAATGTGAATAGACTGTATAATAATGTTTTCTTCATAATATTTCTGTTAGAAATTAATGTTTACACCAAAGTTTACGGTTTTCATGATAGGATAACGGTTCGAACCATTACTTTCGGGGTCTGTCAATCCGTCCAGATGATCCCACGTTACCAGGTTGTTTGCATTGACATAAAGGCGACAATTACTCATGCCTACTACTTTAATCCATTCTTTCGGTAGAGTATAACTCAGTTCGATGTTTTTCAAACGGACAAATGCACCGTTTTTCAAGAAGAATGAATTCTGTCGCTGGTTGTGATCACCATAGCTGTCGTAATGGAGCAGGGGATATTGGGCATTAGCTAGGTTGTATTCCTCGCTTTGTGCCGGATCCCAACGTTGCAGATGGTGTTCTTTCACTTTACCTCCGTTGACAAATGCATACATGGCTTCAGCATCGTAGTAACGGCTTACTTTGTTGACACCTTGGAACATGATGCTGAATCCCCAGCCTTTATAGTTGGCACCTAAAGTCAGGGCAAACATGTTCTCGGGTACATCACTATAGCCGATAAAGGTTTCATCACGTTCGTCAATGAATCCGTCATTGTTCATGTCGCGGTACTTCAAGTCGCCGACTTGGACATTGCCGAATGTAGAAGTAGGTAATTGTCCGCCATCGATATCGGCTTGGGTTACGAATCCGTCACAAACTAAGCCATAATATTGGCCAATGGGGTGTCCTTCCTGCTTGCGATATTCGGTCATCAGTGCAGGTTCGTCTTTCGAAGTGATTTCATTCTTGGCATGCGAGAAGGTAAAACCGACAGTATAATCGAAATCTTTACCGATTGTATTATGGTGTTTTAGTTCGATTTCATAACCTTTGTTGGTTGTTTTTCCCAGGTTTCCTGCAGCCATGTTTACTCCTACCCATTCAGGGCGTGTCTGGTAAGTGGTCAAAATGTCGTTACGTTTTTCGTAGAAGACATCCACATTACCATTGAGTAAACCATTGAACAAACCGAATTCGATACCGAGGTTGTATTTGTGAGCACGTTCCCAAGTTACTCTGTAGTTAGGATATTGTGCCTCGTAAATACCTGTCTGACCACTTGTTCCGAATGTATAGTCATTGCCTATTTGATTCCAAGCTTCTTCATAAAGGAAACGCTGAACTACGCCGTTCACGCTGTAGATATCGTTACCTACTTGTCCGTAGCTAGCACGTATTTTCAGATTATTCAGCCAGTTGCTGTACTTTTCCATGAAACTTTCGTTGCTGACACGCCATCCTACTGAGAATGCGGGGAAGAAACCGAAGCGTCTGCCCTTCATGAAGTTTTCAGATCCGTTGTAGCCGAAGTTTACTTCTGCCAGATATCGGTCATCGTAAGCATAGGTAGCACGTCCTACCAGACCTTGATAGCGGCGGGCTAGTTCATCGTTTACACGGTGGTCATTCTGGTTGTACAATACCATACCTGTTACATCGTGCTTGCCAAAGGTGCGGGCATAGTTCACTTGGGCTTCCATGTAGAGCTTGTAGTCGGCTGCATGCGATTGAGAACCGGCCAATTCTCCGTCCGAGTTGAAGCGGTTCCATGATTTCAGTTCACTAGGGTTGCTGGTGTCTGTCAGCTGATATGTGGCGAAACTCTTGCTGTAGAGTTTACGATTATACGAGTCGTAGTCGAACGAAAGCATCCCCTTGACACTTAAGCCAGGTGTCAGCCAATCCATCTTGTAGTCGGCGATGAAGTTGGTCTCGTTGATCGTATTGGTCGCACGGTAGAAGCCGGCTTCTGCCAGACGGCCTACGATGTTGTTCTGATATTGTGAAGTACCACCATAAATGGTCTCAGTCTTTTCGCCGTTCTGTACTTGGGCTGATACTGGGAAGAGCCAACCGGGAGTATGGTTCATTTCATAGAAGATTTCGCTATAGCCGCTCGATTCGTTTGAGTTGGGGCCTCCACGCTCTTCGAAACGAGTACCGAAGTTGACAGATACGGTCAAATCCTTGATCAGGAAAAAGTCCATATTAGCACGGAAGGCATAACGACGGAAGCTGGGACTTGAAGAGTTCCCATAGGCATCATTGCTTAAGTCTTTCACCAATCCTTGCTGGTCGTAGAGTTCGGCAGAGGCATAGTAACGCATACGTTTTGTACCACCACGCACACTGACGTTGTAGCGTTGGGCAGGAGCTGTGCTGTTCAATACTTCGTCATACCAGTCTACATTGGGGTAGAGCATGGCATCTACTCCGGTCAGTTCTCCGGCTACAGAGCGGCGGAACATTTCAATATCGGAAGCTCTGTATTGCGAAGAAAGTCCGTCGTTGGCCAATGCTTCTTCGAGCAACATCACAGACTGATAAGAGTCCAGATACGTGTCTGTGCGGGTAGGGCTTTGGATTTGCCAGTTGGCTGTTAGGCTGACTTCGGGCTTTTGCTCTTTACCGCGTTTGGTGGTAATCAGCATAACGCCGTTTGCACCACGCACACCATAAACGGCCGTAGCCGAGGCGTCTTTCAATACAGAGATGGTCTCGATGTCATCGGGGGCAATTTGTGAGAACTCACGTTCTACTCCGTCGACCAACACCAGCGGTTGGGCATCGCCAGCGAAGGTTGCACGACCACGGATGTAAATTTGTGTGTCGTCCGAACCGGGTGCACCCGAGGTCTGCGAGGTGATCACACCTGCGATTTTACCAGAGATGGCTTGCGATACGTTGGCTGCGGGCGATTGCAACAGTTCCTTGTTCGAAACTTGCGAGATGGCGCCCACGACGCTCTCCTTTTTCTGAGCACCGTAACCTACTACAACGACTTCTTCCAGCATCTCGCTGTCTTCTTTCAGGGTGATGTTGAAAGATGTTTTTCCTTTTACGGGAACCTCCTGTGTGGTGTAGCCTACATAGCTGATTTGCAATACGGCATTTTCGTTGACGGTCAGTATGAATTTACCGTCCAGGTCCGTAATTGTTCCGTTCGTGGTTCCTTTTTCCAGTACGCTGGCGCCGATGACGGTTTCACCTGTTCCGTCGGTTACGACACCACTAACTTGCTTGGTCTGTGCCCAAGCATTCATTCCTGCCAATAATAGAATTATTATCGGTAATAACCGTTGAAACTTTGCGTTCAACGCCTTATTCACTTTTATTCGATAGTGTTTCATACAGATTTAAGTATTATATTATTGCACAACGTCACTTGCATAGGGGAAATAGCCTACGGTACAGATGTCAAGACTTGCTCCTTCGGCAGTGAGGAATACTCCTACTTCGTCGGTCGAGATTCCTGTATGGCTGTATGTGTAGGGAGTCAGTACGCTGCCCGAAGCTGTTCTTATGATGGTGTTCATAGACAGATTGGTATTGTTGCGGTTGACGAACAAACGTACATAGGCTCCTTGCATATCGTTTTTGAAGGTATCCCAATTGAATCCATGGCTGATGTTGTCGCCCGAATAGTTGGCATCGCCCCAGCCGTAGGCATCGGCGCGCAGTACGAAGTATTCGGCATAGCCGGCACCGTTCAGAGGTACACCGTTGGTGGTTACCAGTATCCAGTTATTCCAATTTTTTTGTCCGTTGGTGCTGTTGGTGAAGATGATGCCGAACGGATATTCATTGTTGCCTTTGATGACGTAGTTGTCGGAGAATACACTCCACCAGCCGGCACTGCAATCTTCGGGACCTACCAGATAGCTGCCCGGCGTGAAGCTTTCGCCATCGGCATATACTTGTTCGGCATCCAGCTTGATGTAGTTCTTTTCGCCTGTGATGAATGCGCCTACCGTTTCTTCCAACTCGCCTGTGTAGCTGAAGTTGTATGTATAGGTCTGTCCGCTGGCACCTGTTACAACGGCTGCCATGTTGACGGTATTCTCGTTGCGTGTCAGGGTGACATCGACGTAAGCACCGTTCATTTCGGAGGTGAAGTTTTCCCAGTTGAAGGTGCTGTTGATTTGTGTGCCGTCGTAGTGGGCGTCTCCCCAGCCGTAGGCATCGCCTCGGAGTACGAAGTGTTCGGCATAGCCCGATTCGCCAAAGGCTTTTCCGTTGGTCAGCACGATGACCCAGTTGTTATAATTGGCGGCCATGTCAGTGTAGTTGTAGAAGCCGAAGTGAGCCGATGTCTTGAATTTGACCAACTTGGTTTGTACGGCAAAGAATCCGTCGGTGAAGTCTTCGCTTCCGCTGATGACCCAGTTATGATAGTCGGCTTCTCCTCCACTAGGCACAGCTTGTTCGCTACTGCCAATCTGATTGCGGTAGATTTTGATGTCGTCGATCCAAAATTCGGGCAGGGCTTCGTCTTCGGTACCGGCTCCTTCACCTATATACATATAGGCGCAGCTGGCCATGAACTGAACGATTTTGCTGAAGTCGAAATTGGTGACTGTTTCGTTGACACGCTGTTTGCCGTCGACAAATACATTGTATCCGTCGTTGCGTACGGTGAGGGCAACGTAATGCCATTCGCCGGCTCCGTCCAGCATACCTGTTTCCACATTTTCGGGGTTGAGGGCTTCGTATTCACCATCTACTCCTTCGTACGACAGCCAGCCGTTGGCTGTGAAAAACAGTTTTTGGGTAGCATTCTCGTTTTGGAAAGAGAACAGGGCGCTTGTCAGATCGTTTTCTTTTGTCTCGCCTGTTTCTTCATCGACAATCAGGGGTTGTTTGACCCAGAAGGTGAGTGAAACTCCGTTTTGAGCTTTGTAGCTGGTCATCGGATTGAAGATGCGCGCATAACCTCCGGGCAGGTGCAGTACTTTGCCACGTGCTTCGTCGTCTTTTACTACTTCGGGCACTTCGCCGTTGGGATAGGCGTAATAATCCATGCTTGTCGGATCGAATGCGTCATCCTCGAAGGTGATGTTGACTACTTGTTCTAATTTCGGATAAGTGTCGTTACCTGCGGGTGGGTCTGCTTTTCCCCACTCTTCACAAGCTCCGAATGAAAAAACCGTAAATGCCGCCAATAGGATGGACGGCCACTTTCTTGCCTTTTTCATAATATCGAATTAATAGTTAAACAATAAATGAGACTTTTTACGTGTTGCAAATGTATAGATAGATGTAAATATTGAGGTGGACAAATGGACTTGATAGGTGGACAAACGGACAATCAATGTAAAAACTACACTAATTGTATCGGTGAGTAGAAAGGTTATTGTATTGTAAATGTGATAGTTTTGTAAGAATTGTGTGTAGGAATGTGGTGTGCAGAATGGTGCGCCCATCTATTTGTTTTACGTACTTAAAAGGGATGCTTTGCGAGCGCTCACGAAGGACGCAAGTGTGGCTCACGAAGGACACAAGTGTGGCTCACGAAGGACACAAGTGTGGCTCACGAAGGACACAAGTGCGGCTCATAAGGGACACAAGTGTGGCTCATGAGCCATGCAAGCGTGGCTCGTACGGGGGAGTAGAGGAGGGGGACTGGGCTTTACTCCTTAGGCTTCTTTGTTCAGCAGTTCGCGGGGAGTGATGTTGAACTCCTTGGTGAAGCAGCGGGTAAAATATTTCGGATCGTTGAAGCCGACTTCGTAGGCTATCTCGGAGATGCTGGTGTCTTTCTGCCCGCGATGCTTCAGGAGGAGGTCGCGTGCCAGATTCAGTCGATAGTTACGGATGAACTGGCCTGCTGATTGTCCTACGAGGCTTTGCAGTTTCTGATTTAGCATGGTCTTGCTGACGCCTACTGCTTCGCAGAAGTTGGCGACTTCGAATTCGGGGTTCTTGTAGTTTTCCTTCATTACATCCATAACGTGGTTCAGGAATTTTTTATCGCCCGACTTTTCGTCGATGTTCAGTTCGTCCACCTGCATATTCAGGGCGAACTTCCGCTGATAGCGTTTGCGGTTCTCCAGTATGTTTTCGATGCGTGCCAGCAGCAAGGTGTCGTCGAAAGGCTTCAGCAGATAGTCGTCCACACCGACACGGTAGCTTTCGATGCGCGATTCCTGTGAGGTTTTAGCCGTAAGCATCAGGAAGGGGATGTGCGAGATGGCGATGTTGGCCTTTACCCTTCGTGAGAGTTCGAGGCCGTCCATGCCTGGCATCATCAGGTCGCTGATGATGAAGTCGACGGGGTGGGCATTGAGCACTTCCAAGGCTTCGATGCCGTTGGCTGCTTCGCTCACGTGGTATTTATCGCGTAGAATAGACCGGATGTAGGCTCGCATGTCGGCATTGTCTTCTACGACCAGTATGTGCAGCTCCTTCTTGGTTTCGCTTGCGTTTTCGGACTTGGCAACTGCCTCGGCCGACGGAGTAGAGGGAATAGCTACATGGGCTGTCGCATCTTCTTGTTCGATGGGCAGCAGAATGCGGAACGAGCAGCCGACGGTGTGGTTGTTGCAGGCATGTATGTCGCCGTCGAGCATCTGTATGATGCGCTTGCACAGGTAGAGGCCGATGCCGCTTCCAGTCTGTCCGTACATGGGGTATTTGTTTTGCCCTTTCGACTGATAGAAGCGGTTGAATATCTTGTCGATGTCTTCGGTCGGGATGCCTCCGCCTGTATCGCTGACACAGATGTAGAGGGTGGCACCGCGCTGGTCGGTGGGTGGCAGTTGGGCGATGTAGAGGGCGATGCGTCCGCCGTCGGGGGTGAACTTGATGGCGTTGCTCAGCAGATTGGTTAGCACTTTGTGCATAGCCTCCTCGTCGTACGTAAATTCGGGCGAGGGCAGGCGGTAGTAGTGCTTCAGGCTGATGTTGCGCCCTTTGGCAAAGACTTCGAAGGGGGTGATGAGTTCGTCGGCAAACGTCTGGAAGTTGTGCCGGCTCTTCACGATTTCGAGTTTGCCCGACTCTACCTTGCGGAAGTCCATCAGCTGGTTGACGAGCGAGAGCAGGTATTTCGAATTGCGTTCTACGAAGTGCAGTTGCTCGATGACCTGCGGGTTGTAGCTCAGCTTCAGTGCCCGTTCTATGGGGCCGATGATGAGCGTGATGGGAGTACGGAACTCGTGGGTGATGTTGGTGAAGAAAGCTATCTTGTCCAGTGTGAGTTCTTGTATTTTGCGTGCCATTTTAGCCAGCTGTGTTTTCTGGCGGGTGATTTTTTCGTTTTGCTCTTTCAGCATCAGGTTCTGTCGTGAAAGTTCTTCAGTTTGCTGTTCCAGCAGTTCTTTTTGTTTGTTCAGTTCGCGGGTGCGCTGTTCTACTTTCTGGTGGAGCAGTTCGCGCTGCTTGACGAAGTTGCGGATGCGCCATTGGTAGAATTGCCAAGTCAGTATCAGGGCTATGACGGTCATCAGCAGTACGAACCAAGGCTGTTTGTAGAAGTAGGGTTTGATGATGATTTTCAGTTCGGTCAGATTTTCCTGGCTGTTTGCATCGTCGGGGCAATACTTCACTTGCAGGGTGTAGGTGCCTGGCGAGAGGTTGGTGTAGCTGGCAAAGCGGCGGTCGCAGGGCACTTTGATCCACTTCGAGTCGAAGCCCACGAGGCGATATGCGTAGGTGGCTGTATGTTCGGACTCGAAGTTCAGGGCCGAGAACTCCAGCGAGAAGGATTTCTGTTTTTCGTGTATTTCGATTTCGCGGGTCACGGCGATGTCTTGTGGCAGTTGTTCGCTGCCCGCATAGATTTCTTCATTGCCTACCAGCAGGCGTGTGAACCTTACTTGTGAGGGCTGTTCGGGCACCGTCGGCAGGTCGTATTTAATAGAGGTCAGTCCTTTCAGATGGCCGAAGTACAGTTCGCCCTCGGTCGAATTGCAGGCGGCATTCCAATAGAATTGGGTGTCGGCCAGTCCGTCTTGTCGGGTGTAGTTGGTGATGTGGCCTGTGTTGGGGTGTAGTCTTGATATGCCGTTGTAGGTAGCTATCCATAGCAGCCCTTTGTCGTCTTCGAGTATTCCTCGGACGCTGTTGTTGGCCAGTCCGTGTTGAGTGGTGTAGGCGGTAAAGGTTTCGTTGCCTTGTTCGTCGGTGCTTCGCCGATAGATGCCGTTGCCGTTGCTGCCCAGCCATAGCGTGCCGTCTTTGGCCTGATACATACAGGTGATTTTCTCCACTTGTCTGGAGGTGGGGGTGTCCAGTTTGTACTTCAGATGGCGGTATTCGAAGTAGGTGTTGTCGTCCGATTGCGGGCGTGTGTGCAAGTCGATGATGTAGACACCGTCCATGCACCCCATCCACAGGTGTCCTTCCTTATCGACGAGCGATCCGATGCAACCGCGTATGTTGGCGTTCACCTGTTCGGGCAGGGGCAGGATGAACTTGCTTTGTTGCAGGTCGTAGAAGTAGATGCCCTGGTTGGTGCCTATCCACATGCCGTTGTTGATGGAGTCGTACGTCAGTGCGCCGATGAAGCTACCGGGATATTTGTTGTCGTCGGAAGGCGAGAAGATGCTCTTCAGCACACGGCGTGGATTTTTGTGGTCGAGCAGGTTGATGCCTCCTCCCCAGGTTCCTACCCACAGGCGACCTTGTGGATCGGTGGTGATGGCGCTGACCGAGTTGTGGCTCAGTATGCCGTCTTCGTGCGTATAGTGTGTGAAGCTGTCGCTTCCTTTTTCTTTTCTGTTCAGTCCGCCTTCTACGGTTCCAGCCCACAGGGTACCTTCATGGTCTTCGTAGATGGCGTTTACGGGGTTATGCGACAGGGTATGACTGTTTTGCGGGTCGTGGCGATAGTTTTGTATAGACAGGCGCTTGGTGGTAAACTTATTGATACCTCCGTTGTCGGTGCCTATCCAGATGTGGTTGCCTTCGACAGTGATGCAGTTGACGAAGTTGCTGTTCAGCAGGTTGCTGCCAGTGTGCGAGTATTCGTTTTCGATTCGTTCGAAGTTGTCTTTGATGGGGTTGTAGACGTTGAGGCCTTTCAGACTACCGATGATGAGCTGCTTGTCGCTGGTGATGGCCAGATCGGTCAGGTAGTTTTGCGATAGTGAGTAGGGGTCGTGTGGCTGGTGTTGGTAATGCTTCACAATGTTCTCTTTCTTGTTGTATCGGTACAGTCCGTAGTTGGTCGTTATCCAAAGTTCGTTTTCCTTGATGATGAAGTCGTTGAAGTATGTATCGGCCTTGAAGGAGAAGCTGCCTGTGATGGGGTTGGCGGTGAGCTTGCCTTGGGTGTCCATGCTTACTTTGTACAGTTTTCCGTTGAGGCCCATCCATATTTTTCCGTCGGCGTCGAAATCGCACAGGATGGCTGCATCGCGGAAGGAGCTGTTGGTTTGCAGTGAGCATACGTTGCGTATGCCTCCTTGCTCGTCCAGTTCGATGCGGTGCAGAAATTTGTCGGCATACAGCCAGATGTAGCCTTGCATATCGTTCAGAATGTAGGAAGCGGGTTGCCATGCCAGTTCCTGATGTGGGAGACCTTTCAGCAGCGGAACGGGGCGCAACGTGTTGAGGTCGATGATGTCGGTTCCGCCTTCCGAAATCACCCATAGGCGTTGGAAGCGGTCTTCGAAGACCCTGTACACGAAATTGCTTTTCAGCGGACAGTGGGGAGTGCTAACGCTGAAGTTAACAAAACCGTAACCGTCGTATCTTGATAGGCCACCTCCTTGTGTCGAAATCCAAAGAAAGCCGTGGCTGTCTTTGTAGATGTCGTCGATGAAGTTGTTGGGCAGTCCCTCGTTCATGGTGATGTACGAGATGTTGTATCGGTCGGCAAACGTTTCTTGTGCCCATGCTGAGGCGGGGCACGACAGAAACAGACTGTATAATATAATAAGGTACAGGTTGAGATTTGTTTTCATTTTTCTTGGTATTAGTGCTGGCAAAGATAATGGATTCGGCGAGATGTGAAAGTATGTGTGGCGGGCTTTTTGCCTCTGGTGGCCTATTGTCCACCTAAAAAGTTCGTTTGTCCACCTTTCGAAGTTGGGTCGGTGCGTATTTTTGCTAAAAAATAAAAATGCTGGTATTATGAGAAACCTTTTCTGCCTGACTGCAGGTTTAGCGAGTCTCTTTTTAGTGAGTTGTTCTCAGTCGGCTTTTGTACCGACTGCTTCGCCCAATCCCTGGAGCGACGATTATCATCATGTGTCTGCGATGGAGGACTACCGTCAATGGGGAACGTACAACGTTCACGACCCTTCGTGTCGGAAGATTGGCGACTATTATTATATGTACTCCACCGACGCCATCTATCGTGAAAACCGCAAGCAGGCCGAAGAAAAGGGCGTACCCTTGGGCTACATTCAGATGCGCCGTTCGAAGGACTTGGTGCATTGGGAGTTCCTCGGATGGGCATTCCCCGAGATTCCTCGCGAAGCCGTCGAGTGGGTGCACGCTCATGCGGGAGGGCAGGGGGCTACCAACATCTGGGCGCCCTACATCGTTCCGTATAAGGACAGATACCGACTTTATTTCAGCGTTTCGGCCTTCGGTCGGAAAACGTCTTATATAGGGCTGGCCGAATCGGCTTCGCCCGAAGGTCCCTGGAAGCAGATGGGATGTGTAGTCCGGACGGATGAAACGACAGCAATGAATGCCATCGACCCCAGCGTCGTGGTTGACCCTGCGAACGGAAAATGGTGGTTGCATTATGGTTCCTTCTTTGGTGGCTTGTATTGCCTGGAGTTGAATCCGTCGACCGGGCTTCCGCTGGTCGAGGGCGACAAGGGGCACCTGATAGCACGCCGCGCCAATTATCGGAAAGACAATCTGGAGGCTCCCGAAATAATTTATCACCCCGAACTGAAGCAATACTACCTCTTTACGTCGTACGACCCGCTGATGACCACCTACAACGTGCGCGTAGGCCGTTCGGACAAAGCCGAGGGACCCTTTACCGACTTCTTCGGCAAGCAGCTGAAGGATACGACCAACAACTTCCCCATACTGACGGCTCCGTATCGCTTCGACAATCATCCGGGCTGGGCGGGCACGGCGCATTGCAGCGTCTTTACGACCGACGACGGACGATTCTTCATGGCTCATCAGGGGCGTCTTTCGCCTCACAACCTGATGATGGACTTACACGTGCGTCAGGTGTTCTTCACCGACGACGGATGGCCTGTCGTGTCGCCCGAACGCTATGCCGGCACTCAGCCTCGCCGCTTCAGGGCGGCCGACCTCGTAGGCGAGTGGGAGGTAATCCGTGTGCAGGAGCCCCTGTACGAACGTCGCCTGGAGGCTGGACAGATTCTGTGGGGCGAAGGCGAACTGAAGGAGGAAGAATGGAACCGCTCGCGCAAGTTGCAGTTTGCCAAGGGCGGAGAGCTGGCCAACGGGGCAGGTAGTTGGGCCTTTGTCGAGGACAAGCAAGGCCTTACGCTGACGCTCGACGGCGAGCCGATCGACAACCTCATCGTCTTTGCCGGCCACGACTGGGAGAACGAACAGGAAACGGTACTCTTCACTGGACTCGACGCTCGCGGACGCTCGGTGTGGGGAAAGAGGGTGAAGTGAATGAAGAACGAAGAATGAAGAACGAGAGAGGAGGAGGAAGGCTTCTATTATTCTAATTTACTTAACTGTAACTGTAATACTGTAACGCTATAACTGTGGAAAATATTTGAAAACCAAAAACTTACATTAAAAATAATAACCATGATGAAAACCAAAAGACTACTGACGACGATGGCGCTGGCCGTGGGCATGACCCTGCAGGCGCAGACGCACGAGTTTGTCATTCAGACAAAAAAAGTGGGCGCCGAGATTCAGCCCACCATGTACGGACTCTTTTTCGAGGACATCAACTATGCGGCCGACGGAGGCCTGTATGCCGAACTGGTGAAGAACCGTTCGTTCGAGTTTCCGCAACACCTGATGGGGTGGAAGAGCTTCGGCAAGGTGACGGTGAAGGACGACGGCCCCTTCGAACGCAATCCGCACTACGTACGCCTAGCTTACGCCGGACACCCGCACAAACAGACGGGGCTCGACAACGAAGGCTTCTTCGGTATCGGCGTCAGTCGCGATGCTGAATATCGCTTCTCGGTGTGGGCACGCATCCCCGACGGCAAGGAGGCCGGAAAGATTCGCGTCGAACTGGTAGACACCAAGTCGATGGGCGAACAGCAGGCCTTTGCCACCGCCACGCTGGACATCGACTCGAAGGAGTGGAAGAAGTATCAGGTGGTGCTGAAGTCGCCCGTAACCAATCCCAAAGCCGTGCTCCGCATCTTCCTGGCATCGCCGCAGACAGTCGACCTGGAGCATATCTCGCTCTTCCCCGTCGACACCTGGAAGGGGCACGAAAACGGCTTGCGTAAAGACCTGGCGCAGGCGCTCGCCGACCTGAAGCCCGGCATCTTCCGCTTCCCCGGCGGATGCATCGTCGAGGGTACCGACCTGGCCACCCGCTATAATTGGAAAAACTCGGTAGGCCCCGTCGAGAACCGTCCGCTGAACGAAAACCGCTGGCAGTACACCTTCGCCCACCGTTTCTATCCCGACTATTATCAGAGCTACGGACTGGGCTTCTACGAGTTTTTCCAGCTGTCCGAAGAGATTGGTGCCGAACCGCTGCCGGTGCTGAGCTGCGGCCTTGCCTGCCAGTTCCAGAACCCCAATGCCGACGCCCATGTGCCCGTTGGCCAGTTGCAGGACTACATACAAGATGCGCTCGACCTGATTGAGTTCGCCAACGGCGATGCGACGACCACCTGGGGCAAGCTGCGTGCCGACATGGGGCATCCCGCTCCGTTCAACCTGAAGTTCATCGGCATCGGCAACGAACAGTGGGGCAGCGAGTATCCCGAGCATCTGGAACCCTTCGTCAAAGCCATCCGCGAGGCCTATCCCGACATCAAGATTGTGGGCAGTTCGGGTCCCGACTCCGAAGGAAAGCAGTTCGACTACCTGTGGCCCGAGATGAAGCGTCTGAAAGCCGACTTGGTGGACGAACACTTCTACCGCCCCGAATCGTGGTTCCTCAGTCAGGGCGCGCGCTACGACGGCTACGACCGCAAGGGACCCAAAGTGTTTGCCGGCGAATATGCCTGCCACGGCAAGGGCAAGAAGTGGAACCACTTCCACGCCTCGCTGCTCGAAGCTGCCTTTATGACGGGGCTTGAGCGCAATGCCGACATCGTTCACATGGCTACCTATGCTCCGCTCTTTGCCCACGTCGAGGGCTGGCAGTGGCGCCCCGACCTCATCTGGTACGACAACCTGCGCTCCGTACGCTCCGTCAGCTACTACGTGCAGCAGCTCTACGGGCTGTATAAGGGTACCCACGTGCTGCCGCTGACCATGGACAAACGCGCCGTGACGGGTGCCGAAGGCCAAGACGGACTCTTTGCCAGCGCAGTGGTCGACAAGGATAAGAACCAGTACATCGTCAAGGTGGCCAACACCTCGGACAAGGCGCAGAGCATCCAGCTGACCTTCGACGGCATGAAGAAGAAAGCTGCCCTGACCGCCGGACGCTGCATCAAGCTGGCCTCGCCCGACCTGGACAAGGACAACAGCCTCGACGCTCCTTCGGCCATCGTGCCCCAGGAATCGGCGCTGACAGTCGAAGCGCAGGGCGCGCGTGTAGAAATCGAACCGAATACATTTGCTGTTTATATCTTTGAACTGTAATCTTTATGCAAATACAGAGTTTTTTTAAGGTTGTTGTTTCAATGGTAACTTTTTGGCTGGCAGCTCCTTGCGGGCTGTCGGCTCAAAAAGATACCACGTTTGTGGCCAGCGGCAATCCGCTGGTGAAGTACAAGTATACGGCCGACCCCGGCGCCATGGTTCACAACGGCAAAGTCTACATCTATGCCGGCCACGACGAATGTCCGCCCACGGCCGAACACTACTTGCTGAACGAGTGGTGCGTCTTCTCCTCGTCCGACCTGAAGACGTGGACCGAACACCCCGTCCCCCTGCGAGCCAAAGACTTCGCCTGGGCCAAGGGTGAAGCATGGGCCAGTCAGGTCATCGAGCGCGACGGTAAGTTCTACTGGTATGTGACTGTCGAGCACGCCACCATCCCCGGCAAGTCCATCGGCGTGGCCGTGTCCGACTCGCCCACGGGGCCCTTCGTCGACGCCCGCGGCTCGGCCTTGATAACCAACGACATGACCACCGAGCGCAGCAAAAGCTACTGGGACGACATCGACCCCACCGTCTTCATCGACGACGACGGACAGGCCTACCTGTATTGGGGCAACACTCAGTGCTACTACGCCAAGCTGAAGAAGAATATGATCGAGCTGGACGGCCCCATCGTGCCCGTCGACCTGCCTCGCTTCACCGAAGCCCCCTGGCTGCACAAGCGTGGCGACAGGTACTACCTGTCGTATGCCTCGGAGTTCCCCGAGAAAATCTGCTACGCCATGAGCCGCAGCATCACCGGCCCGTGGGAGCACAAGGGCGTCCTGAACGAGCTGGCCGGCAACTCCAACACCAACCATCAGGCCATCATCGAGTTTGGCGGCCAGTGGTATTTCATCTACCACAACGGCGCCATCAACCCCACGGGTGGCAGCTTCCGCCGTTCGGTGTGCATCGACCGCCTCTACTACAACGAGGACGGCACCCTGAAGCGCGTGCAGATGACGACCGAAGGCATCTGGTAAGAAACAAGCCGCAAGCGAAAAAGGCCGGTATCGGAATACCGAAAAAAAGACTGCCGCAGGCGATCGGAAATGGGTCGCCCGTGGGCAGTCTTTCTTTTTTTTGAAAAAAACTAACTGTAATCTGTAATACTGTAACGCGGAAGTCGGGGATCGGGGAGAGGAAAGTGGGGGAGGTAACCGTAGCCTTCCCTCTTTTTTCCCTTCTTTTTTTACATTGTACAACTAATTACTCCGAACGTCGTGCTAATAGCCGTCAGAATCTTGATTAAGGTCTGAATGAACATTTTTCCAAATAGATTTCTTGTTTATAGCAGTTTTGAGTGTTTTAATGGTAGTTGACTCAGTAACTTGTCTTTTTGTCCTTCTTTTGTCAGAATAGGGATACAGGCAAATTAATAGAAAGTTATAAAAGTTTATATTTGGCGTGAAATTTGTTAGCAATACTTCGGTAAATTTTTACCGATAAATTAAAATTAAACATAGAATCGGCATAATCCGGTTCAAAATTATATTCAAGAGATCATTGAAATACTGTCAAGAATAAATCGTCAAGGAGTAAGAAAAGGGATGAAAAAGATATGCTAAACAGCTGAAAATTAACAGA
>NZ_JAULLJ010000039.1:0-30665 GCF_030518095.1 Bacteroides sp. ET489 | reverse complement strand
ACCGACAGCTACTGCGCACGGATGCTTGCGGCCAGCGGACTGACCTTTGCAGACGTAACGGCTAAGATATATAAGACCGGCGACGCACAGAGCATCTTCGAAGCTCGGACGTTCCGCCCCGGAACCATCGATGAATACGGTAATATCACCCAAGGGGATGACGTCATCATCGAATACTACGACCTCGAAGGAATGCCGGTCACCTACCTGCGTAAGATGCCCGGGCGACGGAAGGGAAACACTGAACCAAAAGAATACTATCGCGTCCGCTGGCAGTATCCTGAAGAACACCTGGATAAAAATGGGCAACCTTATAAGTACAAGTCGCCTGCAGGAAGCGGCACACCCATTTATATACCCGAACGACTCCGGCGGATGTACAAGGAGAAGACGCAGTTCACTCGCCTCTATATTCAGGAAGGCGAGAAGAAAGCGGAGAAAGCCTGCAAGCACGGGATACCCTCCATCGCCGTGAGCGGTATCCAGAACCTCGGCCAGAAAGGATCACTACCCGAGGACCTTGTAAAGATCATCACTACCTGTGGAGTTCAGGAAGTGGCTTTCATCTTCGACAGCGACTGGAATGACCTGAGCCGGAACATCAAGATAAACACGCCGGTTGATACCCGCCCCAAATGCTTCTTTGCCGCGGCACGCAACTTCAAGGAGTATATGCGAATGCTTAAGAACCGGGGCATCATGGTAGAGATATTCATCGGCCACATCTTGAAAAACGAAGCCGACGACAAGGGACTGGATGACCTGTTGGCCAACACCCTGCAAGGCCGCGAAGGCGAACTGGCTAAAGATATGGAATTTGCCTGCAACGAGAAGAGCGGCCACGGCCAATACGTCAATATGTACAAGGTGACAACGTGGAACGACCAGAAACTCCGAGAACTGTGGAACCTGCACAGTCACGAGAAGTTTGCCGAGCAGCACAAGAACGTACTGAAGGAGTTGCCGGAATTTATTTTCGGCCGGTACGCCTGGAAGTTCGATGAAGATGGCAAACTGGTATCCGCCCTACCCTTCGAAGAGGACGAAAAATTCTGGATTGAAGTACCCAAGGAAGACCGCAATGGAAACCAGAAGTACGACAGCAACGGCAATCCGATGTACGACTGCCAGTATGACTATGTGGCCGGAAAAAACTTCTTTCAGAACCGAGGAATCGGCCGTTACCGTTTGCTCGACGAAAGCTGGCTGTTTATCCACTTGGATCCGCCGGTAGTTCGTACCATCAGTGTTGACGACGCCCGCGATTTCATGTATGCGTTCGCAGAACAGCATTGTTCCCGTCGAGTGAACAACATGCTACTGCAGGGAGGTTCTCAATATGTTGGCCCCTATCAGATGTCGCGCCTTGCTTTCATCACACCCAACTTCGTAGCAGCGAGCCGTGAAGAGCAGTATTTCTACTTCGCGTCGCGCTGCTGGCAGATCACCCAGTATGAAGTGAAAGAAGTCGGGTACGAAAGCATCATGCATCACATCTGGAGTGAGCAGAAGAAGTCAGTCGATGCCGAATATTATGGTCATCCACTGATCACGTTCACGGAAACTGACGGGAAATACACTTATGAGTTATCGCCTGAAGGGAAGAAATGCCACTACCTGCAGTTCCTGATCAACACCAGTAACTTCACCTGGCGGAAAAAACCGGAAGAAGTCGAAGAAGACGAATTACTGGAAAACAACTTGCATTTGCTGTCCAAGTTATGCGCCATCGGCTACATGCTTATGGAAGCGAAAGACAACAACGTTACCCGAGCCGTAATCGGCATGGATGGAAAGCAAAGTGAAGTCGGTGAATCTAATGGCCGAAGTGGAAAGTCGCTCATCGGAGAACTGATGCGCCAAGTAATGCCCATCGTCTATATACCAGGCAAAAAGCCAGACATCTTCAACGACTCGTTCGTTTGGAACGACATCGACGAAAAGACGCGTCTGGTTTTCATCGACGACGTGCTGCAGAATTTTAACTTTGAATTTCTGTTCCCAAACCTGACCGGCGATTGGATGGTCAACAAAAAGGGAGGCAGCCGTATCACCTACCCTTTTGCCAAATCCCCCAAAATATATATCGCCACCAACCATGCCATTCGGGGAACAGGTTCCAGCTTCACCGACAGACAATGGCTGATAGCCTTCTCGGATTACTACAATGACACGCACAAGCCGCTGGACGATTTCGGAGTACTTTTCTTCAGCGAATGGGATTATCATCAGTGGAACCTATGCTGGAACATGCTAGCCAATTGCATCCAACTCTACTTGAAGTATGGTGTTGTGCAAGCACCAGGAGAACGCCTTGAGCAGCGCAAGCTACGTCAGGAAATCGGCGAAACGCTTATTTCGTGGGCCGATGAGTACTTCAGCTCGGACGAACATATCAACAAACGTATCGCCCGGAAAGAGATGTATGACTCATTTGTCACCTACGACCCATCACAGCGGAAGTATATTCAGCCGCAACCGTTTAAAAAGAAACTGGTCTTGTACTGCAAATGGAAAGGGTATCTGTTCAATCCCAACAAGTACGATTCAAAGAGCGGGAAACCTCTGTACTACGATAAAGATGGCAAACCTATCCTTGATGACAAGAGCGGTGGCGTAGAATACTTCACAATAGGCACACAGAATTGTGATACGACTTCCAATACCACCGACCCGATGGGATTGCCAATTGATAACCAAGGAAAACTCGAATTTTAAAATAATCCATTTATGTCAGACACCCACGAAGAAATCATCAAACGGTTGCTACCGCTGTATGAGAAAGCCCCCAAACGTTTCATGGCGTTCTACAATAGCGTATGGCTGTTGTGTCATGATTTGCCTGAAGGGCATTCATTCCGCATATCGGATAAGTGTGGCGTAAAGAGTATGAATTTATTCCGTGACATTGTGAACTTATGTATCATAGAGGAACCTTATGATATCAACAAAGGTGAATTGGAATTGTCTGACGACGGGGAAATCGTAAGAAGAACCATAGGATTCAGACCATCCGAATATCATTCAAATAAGTTTCGAAAGATGTAGGACATCCCAATTTATTTCAATGTAAAGATACTGATTTTTAATGATATATACAACAAAATTATGATAAAAAAAGAACTAAAAATACATGTAGTTGTATCAGCAGATCCAACAGAGCGTAAACACATGTTAGCAAAGCTGGCTGTGCGTATGGGATTCGCCAGAATACCTTCTGACGCCGTCAAATTGATGGCATCAGACATCTATAGCATAGATTTGCAACGCGCTTATTTTGTTTTGTGTCCAGAATACAATTTCCGAGGGGCTACTCTAACCAACCAGCGCCTATACGAAATGGCTGCGCGTGGTATTTTTGTAGGTGTTGGTGTGAAAAGTATTCCTCGCGAATACGAATTCATTTGTTGCAGTTATTACTCTGAAGACTTCCGGTAACAAGAGTATCATTGTACACATATTATGGAATATTCTATCAATCATCGGCCGGCGCGTAAGCGTTGGCCGATAATTTTATTCAAAGCCCTTTCCCCTTTACCCCTAACCATTAGATAATACGAATAGGACAAACGTGCAGGAGGCTCGGGAACGCCAAGCCAAGGGTATATATTTTTTATTTTATTATATTATAATAATGTATTACCTATAAAAACGTATAAAAAATCGTGCAATCGTGCGCCATATTACAAATGTAATATTATAAGTTTGAATATCAAACCATTATAACTGCACAATTTTTGCACGATTTACGCACGAAATTCGCACGATTTGCACTTATTGAAGACAAAATGCGATTTGTGCACAAACAACAAAAACTGTGCATAGAAGTGCAGCGATTAAAAAACTTTAAATCACTGATTTACAGCACAATTAAAAACACAATCCGTACAAATGCACTATTGCACTATTTTCTACCTATTAACTGGAATCACTCAATAATTGTAAAGACATGACTCATCCATATTAGTGTATTGAGATTTTGAACGAATAAGCATAGAATGTAATCCATTTTCATTGCAAAAGAAGAATATATTTATTATATTTGTCTGAAATTCAATATCTAACAATTATGACCACAACACGTATTCAAGTTTCAGAGCACCTTCGTGAATACATCACAGGGAAGTGTGAAAGTGATATAGGCAATCCCATTAGAATACCCGACAGGCTGGATTTATATCATGTCATATACGATCTACTAGAGAAGCGCCCCATTAATCATCCCGTTGATAACGGTAATCTTGAGATCATACTCCCAGAACGAAGTGTTGGAAAGCGCCCCGAGTATTACAACTATCTTAGCATACGATCACAACGAATAATCGCCAAGAAAATCGAAACGATGATGTGGGCAGAAGTGCATGATCTGCTTGATACGATGAAGCATCGTGAAGGGATCGACTACAAGGATGCGGTTCACCTATTCATCTGTAAGTATCGTATCGAAAGCCTGACAGAAGATGCCTTCTTGAAAAACTACTACCGATGGAGAGGAACTGTCCGCCGAAGGGAGAAGCGCAAATATTCGCGAAAATAATTCATGCAGCAAGTGTATTGATTTGTCCGTTTTCTGCACAAATAATGTATCAAAGATGCGTCAAAAATGTTAAATATTTATATATCAGTATGTTATGAATAATATTGGTGGAATCCTAAAATGCGAGATTTGCCCGATAGACAAGGTCACTACTTTTTCGCATACGGAAACGAAAGTTTTGGTTTCTTCAGCGGATAATGGATCACTTTGGATAGATTTGCCTATTAGTAGGAAAAATACATCTTGTACCGCTACACCAGAAAGTAATGATGCCGGGACTGTATATCAACACAGCTGTAACACGCTGCTTCCCATGCCGTTTGTAACCCCAAGCCTATTGGCTACTTTACGCAAATATGCAAAATGTGGATGCTTGATACGATACACTGATGCTAACAAACAACTGCGCATTCTTGGTACCAATGAATACCCTCTACTTGGTACATTGGAAGAATCTCCTGGAAACAATACTTCAGATCTGGCCGGTTTCCAACTGCGCTTATCCGCTATTTCTCTCACTCCGGCTCTTGAATATATAGAGGTGTAGCGTCCTTCTACAACTTGTATAACGTTTGTATCATTGCACCAAAATAACGTGCAATGGGAAAACGGATTGTTTTATCAGATTCTAATTTGAACCGATATGGTTTTCGAGTTCTCACTGAAGGAATTGATCTGGAAGCCTTCAAAAAGAACCCGATACTGCTGTATATGCATTTTCGTGACGAAGGTACTCCAATCTGGGGTAACTATAAAGCCATTGGACATTGGAAAGATATACGTGTTGAGGACGATGTTTTGTCTGCAGAGCCGGTTTTCGATGAAGTGGATGAGCTGTCAAAGACGGTTGCTGCCAAATTCAATGCCGGAACATATAATGCAGCCAGTATCGGTATTCGTATTCTCGCCACTTCCGGCGAGAAAGAATTATTGGTACCAGGTCAGACTCGCGAAACAGTGACGAAATGTGACCTGATGGAAGCCAGCATCGTTGACGTCCCTGCCAATGCCAATGCAGTCAGATTGTATGACCGCTCTACCTCTGTATGTCTGGCAGCAGGGATGGAGAATAGTACTGTGCCAGAACTCACATTACCAACATCTGGAATTATGAACTTTAAAACGAAATGGAAATCTGTTCTCGCCTTTCTGAAGATTGGTGAGGATAAGGCCGATGTGACTGCCATTACAGATGAGCAGCTGGATTCTCTTGATGCAGAGCTATCTCGCCTGCAGGGAGAGAATACACAGTTGAAGGCCGACAAGGAGAAGGCAAATGGAGAACTCTCTTCAGCCACTAATGAAGTGACCACACTGAAATCCAATCTTCAGAAGAAGGAAGGTGAAATCAGTACCCTCAAGACAGACCTTCAGAAGAAGGATGATGAGATCAAGCAACTTAAGGAACAGGTTGAGAACTTGAAGCAAGGACCTGCCGGAAATGACGGTAACCTGACACCCAAATCTGAACCCGGTTCTGATGAGAAAGAAACATTGGCCGAGTTCGGAGACAAGAATGCAACCGATTATGAAGCAATGTCTGCCCGATTGAAAGAAGAAGGCCTGATTTAAAAAAACAACAAAGAAATGGCAACACCTAAATTAATTGACGTCAGCAAGCTCAATGAAGCGATGACGATTTATGACAAAACCTTGCGTACATTGCCTTATGCCACGTTGAAAGATGTGGCTGCAATACTTCACCTTAACCTGATGGACTTGCAGGGCAAGCATGTACGAATCAACGAACGTCGCCATGCTGGTGGTACCCAGTCTTATAAGGTAGGTAAGGATTTCAGCATGGTAGAAAAGCTGCTCACTTTTGAACCTTCGGCTATTGAGCCAAAGGATGTGGTGTGCATCACCAAGGAGAACAGTCAAGTGTATAATGACAATGAATTGCTTGTCATTGGAGGTACACCAGTAAGTAACATCACCAAACGCCATCCATTGGAAACGCGTGTCGCTTTTACGCTGGTGAGGAATCACGCTGAAGATGTAGTATATGCCATGTTCCATGCCGAACGTGACGAAGAAAGCAAATCACCGGACGGTGCATTTGACGGCTTTTTCACAAAAGCTGATATGCTTATGGCATCAGGGGACATCAATGCAGCCCGCGGAAACTTCTCTGTCAGTGGTGAATTTAAGATGCCGGAAAGCGACACAGACTATGCGGCATACGAGAATTTGGTAGAATGGATCGGTGGAACACACACTTTCTTACGTAGCAGTATCGGTGGAACACCTCAGCTTTTGTGTGCCAATACCGTATTGCTTGCGGCACGTGCTGCCCTCCGCAACAAGTTGAGGATGCAAGAATATCCATCCATGCAACGTATGATAGAATTGTTGCGTGAAGACGCCATGTGTCCCTCTCTTATTGTTGATACTCACGAAGCTCTCGGTCGTGGTAGTCGCTTGATTCTTCAGAAACGTGGTAATATGGACTTGGCATTCAACACACAAGCAGCTGCCCGATTCTGTCAGATCCGCGATATTTACGAAGACCCGAACGAGTGGCAGTTCTGGCTGCAAAGTGGCTATGATACCCGTATCAACGACTGGCACGAAAAGGTGTTCTGCACGAATGAACAAAAGAATGAAGGCCTTGACTTGGCCGGTGACTATTGCAAGACGGGTGCCGTCAGTGTGACCATCATAGGTGATGACGGAAAAGGCTTGTGGAATATCCAAGGAAAAGCGGCCAAACGAGCAAGCGGCCAGTACATCAATGGCCTGGCTCCTGGCACCTATACGGTTGAGTTCGCTGACGTTGAAGGCAAGACCAAACCCAGCGACATTGCCAGTGTAGTGGTGAAGGCCGGTGAAGTGACGACGAAAGAAGCCGCTTACACGCCTGCCGGTTAATTTTGTTGAACCCTAAAAAAAGAGTGATATGAAAAATAAGAAGTTATATATCGGACTGGCTATCGCATTCATTGCGGTAATGGCAGTATATCTGTGCGGTTTCACAGAAGGTCACGACTCAACTACTCTGCTTATGGCTGTAGGACCAGCTTTCGCACCATTGAAATGGCCGATGGGGCGCAATAATATGGGAGGTTTCAAAGGCTATCTATTATTTGTACCTGCCGATGCCGCGACTTCGGTACCGACCGTACCAGAATGGGAAGAAGCAACCGATAATGAAACTCTGGTGACAGCTGCCGGATCTTTTACGTTCCCTGAAGAAGGAGCCGTCGAGATGCCTGTTTATCTGTATAACACCGATGCAACTGTTGGTTATAATGTAGAAGCACAGGGTGAAGTCGATGGTATGTCGTACAAACAAACCCTAACCGGTTTCTTTCCTGGCAACATGAAAGAAGCACATGCATTCGCTGCCATGGTAAAGAACACACCGGGCTATTACGTGTTCGAAGACTCTGACGGCCAGCAGATGATCATCGGCCAGCCGGGTATGCCAGCTGCTACGTCGGTAGCATTCAATGGTGGACAGGCACGAGCCGACAGACGTGGACACACCTTCACCATCACGGCGGACAGTAATTATAGCGCCATCTTCCTGGAAACGCCGATTGACATCGAGAAAATCAAGGATGGTACCTGGACATCTGCAGGAGTAGGAGGCTGATATGAAGCGTAAAGAACAACTGTTTAACTGGTTAGCCGACCGTCAGCGCAAATACGCTGACGGTATGGCTCTGTTTCGTTTATTAGCCAACGACAGCATGAAGCAACGTTATGGTAGTTATCTGGAATGTGGAGCAGACGGTGTGTCACACCCGTTCGATCCTCGTTTTACGCAGCTGACGAACTGCCTGTCGAAAGTTGCGCAAAATATTCGTGCAGGACTGGTCATCGCAGCAGCTGAAGAGGAACTGGATGTGCGCCAGGTATCGGTTTCTGATGCCGAAAAGCAGGCAGAGTTGAAGAAGCGAAACGACCGCATTCAGGAACTCGATGATCTGAACGAAGACCTTCAGACACGCATCGGTTATCTGGAGGATGGAAATGAAGAACATGCCGAAGAAATCGAGGAACTGAAGAAGCAGGTGGAAAGCAACCTGGAGGAAATCAAACAGCTACGAAAGGAAGTGGATGCACTCAATGCACCGGGTGTCAAGGTTGTAACGGAAGAATCTTTGCCGAAGTCGCTGCAGAAGGCTTACGCCCGCATCAAGGAGATTGCACCGCTGTATGCCAGCCTGCACAATGATTTGACTAACACTGAATTGTCTGACGAAGAACGTAAGAAACTGGCCGACCAACTCTGTGATCTCGATGATGAACGTCGCAAGCTGTGGCGGTCTATCGACCAATGGGCTGAAGGGAAGGCCTCGCTGGATTTGAGCGAGAAACGCCCCGAATACAGTGACAATGCCGTCGTTCGAGGTTACGAGATGGCCCGTCAAATCAAGCGTCTGAAGGAGAATATCCGCAACAGCCAGGCCGCCGCTGAAAAGGCACAGGCCGACGGCAGGCAGAATGTCTATGAGAACGCCATGAAGCGCATCCAGCGCTATGAGGCCGAGCTGAAGGAACTGGAAGAAGAAGTACAGCAAGAAAGTGAAAAGGTTCAATGAACTGTTTCAGAATGCGCTGTGCCCCGGCCAATGCAGGCCGTTTATGCACAAAGGCGAGTGGGCAATACATGAGGTATTGCCCTCTCTCTTATGTGCCATCGGGGAGGCTGATGTGCGGATAGCAACCTTCAGCGTGTCGGAGGACAGCCTGCGGCCTCTCTTCTTCCTGACCGATGAAGCCAAGATACGGAGCCTTACGCTATTGCCGCCCTCTGAAATCGCCATTCTGATAAGGATTGACGCTGATCAGCGCGACCTGTTCTGCGAAATCTGCAAGAGCCACACCGCCAGCGACATCTATACGGCCTACCATCGTGGCCGTCTGCAGACCAAGTACGAGCTGCGCAAGACCGTCATCAAACTGGCCAAGGCAGGCAGTCCGGCCGCCGAACCGCTGGCCGACAAGTATATGAAGGAACAAAACATTCAGGAATGATGAAAGAAGATACCACTTACGACCGCATCGAGCGAAGCCTGTTTAAGGATCAAGAGGAAGCCGCCCGTACGCTATCTGCCAGAGAACTGGAGATAAAGCGGCGGATGATGCTCTGTGTTTCTAAAAAGATGGATGAACCTCTTGTTGAAGACGCAGAGATGGTCAATTTCCTCATGGCCGGATGTGCCGGACAGGCCGAACCAGTAAGCAAAAGCCAGGCTTACCGTGACATCGCCATGATGAACAGGCTGGTCGGAAACATTCAGCTCGCCGCCAAGTCGTGGTACCGCTACATGATTGTAGAGGGTGCGAAGAAAGCCTACGATGTGGCTATCAAGAACAACGATGCCAAGGGAGCAGCTGCCTGCCTGGATAAAATCGGAAAGTACACCCGCTGCGATAAGGAAGACGACGCTTTTGATTACTCGCAGATGATACCGCCGTCGTTTGAACCGAGTGACGACGTCACACTGGTTGACGGCCTCGAACCTGTTGATAATGTGGAAGAAAAGCGTCGTCAGTTAAGGGCCTACTTCAAGGGTCAGGCGGAGGATGCAAAGATAATGAAGAATGAAGAATGATGAATGAAGAATTTGTAGCCCCTTCGGCCCAGGAGCTTCGGATGAAGCAGGCGAATGTCGTGCGCAAGTATTTCAACAAGATGCAACGGCAGGCGATGGCCATCGGTGCGCACGATGAGTATATCATCGCCTCGCGCGGTACCGGAAAGTCTGAAGGCATCGATGCCCGATTCATCCTGCGCAATGTTTGGGAAATGCCCGGCTCGCTGGGCGCCCTGATATCGCCCAGTTATGCCAAAGCCTGGGGCAACACCTTGCCCGCCATCTGCAAGGCTTTGGCCGAATGGGGCTATCTGGAGGGCGTGCATTACGTTGTCGGCCACCGTGCCCCGGCGTCGATGGGCTTCCGTCTTCCTGTCCGCCCCCTGATGCGGGAGGGCTGGAACAATGCCTTCCACTTCTGGAACGGCACCGTTATGGTGGTGCTGTCGTTCAACCAGGGCATGTCGGCCAACTCCATGTCCATCGACTGGGTCATCGGACCCGAAGCCAAGTTTCTCAGCTACGAGAAAATCAAGAGCGAGGTCAACCCGGCCAACCGTGGCAACCGCCAGTACTTCGGGCACTGCCCGCACCATCATAGCGTGTGTTACAGCACCGATATGCCCACCGCCGCCATGGGACGCTGGATTCTCGACAAGCGCGAGGAGATGAACACCGACCACATCAACCTCATCCGCACCCTCTACAAGCAACTGCAGGAGTACAGGCGCAAGCCGCTGACCGAGCATGTGCAGCGGCAGATCCGCGAGCTGCGGCGCGACCTCGACATCGCCCGCCGCTACCAGCCGCCGGTGCATCCTGCCCCCGGCAAGACTCGTGAATACACCGTGTTCTACGGAGAGTACGATGTCTTCGACAACCTCGAAGTGCTGGGTGAGGACTACATCTGGCAGATGTACCGCGATTCGCCGCCGCTGGTGTGGCGTACCGCCTTCCTCAACGAGCGGATCTACCGGGTGGAGAATGGCTTCTATTCGGCCCTGGACGAAAAGGTGCATTTCTACACCCCTACGGACAGCGGACGCCTCCAAGCCTTGGGGGCCGACTGGAAGCGACTTAGCTCCAGCGGCTGCCTGGGCGACGGAGACCTTGATTTCGATGCGCCCCTGCACCTGGCGTTCGACTCCAACGCCTCCATCAGCACGTGCTGCGTCGGCCAGAAGGACGGCGGGACGATGCGTGTGCTGAAGTCGTTCTACGTCAAGACCCCCGGTAAGCTGCAAGACCTGGTGAAGCAGGTGGCCGACTACTACCGCCCCAAGCTGAAGCACGAGGTCGTGGTCTACTACGACCACACCTTCACCTGGGAGACCGGAGCCTCCAGCGAGAGCTATGCCGACATCATCCGCCGCGTGCTCGAAGAGAACGGCTACACCGTCCAGATGGTGTACGTGGGTCAGGCACCCCGCCACGACTGGAAGCATCTGAACATCGACCGCTCGCTGAAGGGCGACCCCGACTTCCTGCTCGTCCGCATCAACCTCTACAACAACGAATTCCTGAAGATAGCCCTGGAACAGACCGGCGTCCGGCAGGGAAAGAACGGCTTCGAAAAGGACAAGACGCCCGAAGGCACGCCGGATACACCCGACACGCCCGACGAATACAAGACACATATCACCGATGCATTCGACACCCTGTGGCTGGGCATGAACTTCTTCTTCACCGAGCCGGGAATGGTGGCGGGGGGAGCGTTCTTCCTCCGATGAAGGGCGGTGTCCTTTCTCCCGACGGCGTTCCCTGCTACCTTCGCCTCCGGTTAATTTTATGTTTCACTCTTAATCCAACAACACTATGGCATTTTTCAAAGCCCAACAGATGAAGACCAACGGGAAGTTCTATCCCGTGGCCGTGCTTGTGGACCGTCCGATGGAGATTAACGAAATCGCCGCCCAAATTGCCGAAGCCAGCACCGTGGCCAAGGCCGACGTGGTGGCCGTGCTGGCCGCACTGCCCAGCGTCATGGCGCGCGGCATGAACGCAGGACGCAGCGTCCACTTGCAAGACCTTGGACACTTCCGCTACACCGCAGCCGCCAAGAAGGGCGGACGCGAGACGGCCAAGGAAGTGACCGCCGACGACATCGCCCGTGCCCGCGTGCGCTTCACGCCCGAGACACGCTTCAGCGGCGACACCACCACCCGTGCCCTTACCCCGGGCGAGGTGCGCTGGACCCGTTTCGACGGACAGCCGCAGCCCGACCCCGAAGATCCGGATGCCGGAACCGACGAAGGTGCAGACGGTGAAGACCCGCTGGGCTGACCCTGCGCCTAAGCCGTACTTAGATGCTGCCTAAGCCTGCCTTAGATGCCATCTAAGCCGTACTTAGACAAACTTGACAAACGAGCGGAACCCACTGCGGGCTCCGCTTTTTGTTTATTTATGCTGTTTGTTGTGTTAAATTATAGTTAATTCTTTTGTAATTATTTGATTATCAAATAATTACAAATATATTTGTCCGCGAAAACGAAAATTAACCGCTAAAATTGTTGGATTATGGAAGAAAAAACGATTATCAGAGTGAACGGTGTGGACATCGTGGCCACGAGTGACGGACTTATTCCCATTCGCCCGATATGCGATGCGCTGGGAATTTCCTATGAAAGGCAATATCGTAAAGTTAACGAAAGTGAAGATTTGGGGTCAGTTGTTGCCCTCAGGGCAACAACTGGAGCCGACGGAAAGCAGTACGAAATGGTATGCCTGCCGATAGAATTCATCTACGGATGGCTGTTCACCATCAACCCGGACAACGTGAAAGAAGAAGCCCGCGAGAAGGTGCGCCGCTACCGCATGGAGTGCTACCACGCCCTCTACCTTTACTTCCACCGCCCCATGGAACGGATGGACGAGCAGAACCGTCTGGAGCGCGAGTCGCTGCACATCATCGACCGGGCCACGGCGCAGATTGACGAACTGAAGAAGCTGGTGGCGGGCGAACGACGCAAGCTGGAGAAGATAAGGCAGGAACGGCTGACGAACGAACCGAAGCTGTTCGACTGAGGAACAAAGTTCAACTGCGGTGTTGAGCACCGCAGTTGAACACTCCAACCATTCCCCTCAGGGTAACGGTTGACATATATCCAGTTATCCCCCTCAGAGGGACAACTTACGAGGCAGCCTCGGAACTCCTTCGTGTGGGGAAGCAAAAAACTTCCGCCTTTTTTGTTGCATTTCCAAATATTATCACTATGTTTGCAGTGCCAAATCAATACAGCTATTGCTGTCCGACGGGTATCCGGTTAGATGCTCAATACGAAATTGGGCTTTTTTTATGTCCATAGATTATCACCCGTAGCGTAGGGGGTGATGTTCATATACGAAACTTACGGCTGTCTTTTCCCACAAGTATTCCCGTTAGGATAATACTGTATTGGTTTGGCGACTTATACGGGAAACAGGCAGCCGTTCGTGTATGCGTAAACTTGTCTGTAACAGCCAAACCAATACAGTATATGAAAAAGAACAAATCAAGCGAACGCGGACGCTATGTATCCGTTGAGAAAGTCCAGAAAATGTTATCTGACCTTGGCCTCCAGCTCTGCGAAGGCCGCAAGCGCATCCATGCGGCCCAACGTGACAACTCCATTGTTTTCTACGTGTCCGGTGGTACCGTTAACATCACCTTTCAGGAAGGAGGTGCAAGATGAATACCACGCACCACTTCGCCTTGAACGACACTATCAGCCAGGAACTCGCCTTCCTGCAAGGAGGCTACGGCCAGGCTCTGATAGACGGCATCGACGCCGTGATAGACCTGTTACTGGACCAGCGTGACGATATGCCCTGCGAGGACTCCACGCTGCTGAACCACCTCTACACCCTGAACAATACACGTACCAGCCTGCGGCACCTGCTGCATGGTGTAAATGAGAAAGGAGGCGAGCAATGAATAAGATTATCAAGCCTGAACAGGTATTTATCGGTGAGAACTGTTATTATCACATGGAAAGCCAAAGAGACTACATAGACTATTATGTCAGTGTAACCGACGAAAGCATGAACGCTGTGGCTTACGAGGAACTCATTGCCTTGCGTAACCTCATTAACGAAATTGAAAAGCGACACAACGAGGAATTGAAGAAGGGAGGTGAGCTATGACCGCTCTCGAACAATATCTCATCGATGAGAACAAGGATATGCAGAAAAGGCTTGCGGAAGCCTATCGGGAACTGGGCTTCACACAAGGGAAATTAATGTGCATTTACCAACGCTACCCCCGCCTTTGCATGGGCATCATCAGGGGAGGCAAATATAACGAAGGAGGTTGTTATGAAAAGAAAAATGAATACTTGCGGATTGCCCGCTGATGTATATAATCCGATTATGTGGAATATCAGGAAAGGAGGTGTGAATATATGAACCGTGTCGAAGCCCTGCGCCTGCTTACGGTGCTGACTTCCAAAAATGCAACTGATGAAGAAAAGCGTATTGCCGCCATACGGTTGCGTGAACTGATCGAACTGCTACTGCCGGAATAAAACAAAGGAATATTCGTATATATAAGCCCTTGCCGTCCAAGCAAGGGCTTTTTTCGTGCCTCCAGCCGTTCCCATAAAACTGCTGTAAAACATACGTATTACCAATAGCATAAGGGTTCAACAAGGGAAATTTTTCCCTTGTTTCTGCGAAGCAACTCCGCACCGCCCTGCGAAAAAGACTCGAATGAATATGTTAATTTTTGTGTTATATGCTGCTACCCCCGCCCTCACCGGCATCGACCCGTGAGGGTCACCGCTGTCCTTTCGCACGAAACTTTTGCAGCATACATTTGCCACATGGAAAAGAGGATACATCAACGACAACTGAGAGACATCATGGAGCGCAGGGTGAACGGACGACCGGCCGAGTTCAGCCTGCAATACTGCAAACGAAGCACCGGCGAACTGGTGGACTATCCGCGTGCCGTGCTCACCTCGTGGCACAGCGACGGAAGTACCGTGAACGTATTGCCAGCCGGAGAGACAAGCCCCCGGAAGATACGCCGGTGTCTGATTACGAGGATTAACGGATTGAAAGTCTATTTCTAAACGAAGAATGAGGAATGAACAGTGAAGAATTAAACGAACTCATCGGGCAAGGCTATACGCCCTACGCCGTAATGAAAGGAGCCAAGAGCATGGTGAAGCTGAGTGACAACCGCGACATCGTGACCGACCGGGAAGACAACGGCATCGAAGTAGTACCCAAAGGCGAGAAGACCCCCATCAAGTTTATGCCTCGTGGCCAGAACAACAACATGCCCTACTTAGTGATGAAGCGCATCGGAACCAATGTGACCGTCGGATCGAACGTGGAGTTCAAAACCAAGGTCATCTATGGGGACGGATTGCTGGTGTATCGCATGAACCGTGATGAACAGGGAAACATTCAGAAGAAGGAAGTGCTGCCGGCTGAGGAACCCGAGATATTCGAGTTCTTGCGTATGAACAACTACAACCATATCCGCATGGAGATAGCCAACGACCTGGCCATCTTTTACGACAGCTATGTGGAGTACATCTTCAACCGGGAAGATAGTCCGAAAATTGTGCAGATCAAATCGAAGGAAACCACCTGCTCGCGTATCAGTGAAATAGACGAAAAGACCGGGAAGAGCGAGTGGCACGGATACAGCGCAGAATGGCACAAGGGTACGCCTACCGACCTGATAGCCACCCCACTTCTGGACAGACAGGCACCGTTGCGCGACCTGATGACCCGCATGGGCAGGCTCCCGAATGACAACGGGCTGAAGGAGATCGGCAAGCAGCGGCGGTTCATCCACAACATCCAGATGAATACGCCCGGACGGTTTTACTACGGTCGGCCTTACTGGTGGAGCATCTTCGCCAGCGGCTGGTATGACTTCTCCAGCGCGATACCAGTACTGAAGAAATCGCTCATCAAGAACCAGATGTCGCTCCGATACCTGGTCTATATCAAGGACACTTTCTGGGCTGAGTTGTACGCCAAGCATAAGGCGGTGGACGAAAAGAAGCAGGTTGAACTGCGGGAAGCCTTCCTGAAGGAGATGAACGACTACCTGACTGGCGAGGAGAACGCCGGGAAGAGTTTCGTCAGCCATTTCCGCTACGACCGTGTGAAGGGAACCGAAGACAAGGACATCATCATCACCCCGCTGCAGTCGGCGCCGGATGGCGGAGAGTATATCGAAGATTCGGAGGAGACCAGCAACACCTTGAGCTACGGCATGGGCGTACACCCCAGCATCATCGGCTCCAGCCCCGGCAAGAACAAAAGCATCAACGGCACAGAGGCCCGCGAGCTTTTCATCATCACCCAGGCACTGAACAAGATGTTTCAGGAAGCCACTTTGGAACCGCTCTATGTGGTGAAGGAACTGAACGGCTGGCCGAAAGACATTTATTTCAGTGTGACCAACTGCCAGCTTACGACCCTCGACAAAGGCACTGGAGCAGTGAAGAATACGGGCATCAAGCCGGAGAATGAAGAATGAGAAAGCTACGAGTGACAAGCTACGAGCTACGAGTGACGAGCTACGAGATACGAGCTACGAGCTACGAGTGAATGAAACATCCAAAACGAATCCTTATGAACCTATTGATTACAGACATTGAGCAGTTGCGCGAGACAGTGAAGATGAATGCCGTCGTGCCCTTTGAGTCTGTCCGTCCATTTATTCTGGACGCAACCGACATTTATATCGAGCCGAATATTGGTACAGCTACGCTTGAAAAAGCCGAAGTGGACGACACCCTGAAGGAAAAGATCTGTCGCGCACTCGGCCCGCTGGCCGTGTCGCTGGCCACCGACGAACTGGGCATCCAGTACGGTGACGCGGGTATCACCGTGCAGAACAAGCAGGGCGAACGTTCTCCGGCCAGCGACGCCAAGATAGCTGCGGCCAAGGCCAATCTCTACTACCGTGGCATGCAGGCTCTCGACCGTCTGCTGACCTATCTGGCCGCCCATGCTGATGAATACCCCGAGTATGGTGAGCATCAGGAACAGGTAACGCCCGGAGGTTGCCTGATACGCAGTGCCCGCCAGTACCAGGACGAAGGGCTGGTAGGCATCGACTACTCCACTTTGAGCTACCGGGCCATGCTGCCCATTCTGCTCCAGCTGCAGGTGCGCAATGTTGCCGAAATGCTGGGCGAGAAGCTGTACACTCGTGTGATCAGCGGCGAACCCGACGATTTGCGTCTGCTGTGCGTGCGCTACATGGCTGCCAAGTGTGCCGAACTGCACACCTCGCAGACCGGACGCGAGCAGCGTCTGAACGGAAGCCAACCGGAATTTACGCCGATTATCCGGCCATTGTATGAGGATCTGGAGATGACGGGGAATTACTATGGTTCACAGGCCACCTACTACGCCGGAAAGATTGAAGCTTGGAAGAGTGAACATCCCGACGAAACGGGCGAAGCGAGCGACAGCGGTGTGCTGCACTGGAACGAGAAGGACAAAAAGATATTCACCTCAATCAGCTGAACCATGCATACTATTCAAATCAATGACGACACCTATCAAGTACCGTCCTGCTGGGACGGACTGACCCCGAAGCAACTGGAGTACCTGGCACGTATTTCGCAAGGCAACCAGCCTGTGGAGCAACTGAAGATCCTGATGCTGCTCTACTGCCTGGGTGCCCGGATGAAGCGCCCGCCCAAGCTGCGGGGCATCAAGCCCGACAAGGTAGTGGGCATCCAATCAAACCGATACGCCGTGCGTATCCGCAGGAAGGTTTATCAGCTGATGGTTGATGAGGTGATAACCATGTCCAACCTCTTCGACTGGTTGCTGCGGTTTGTCAAGGGCAAGTATCAGAACACCTATTGCATCTGCCCCGGGCTGACCGTGAACCCGTATCCCCGCCTGCGCATCCGTCTGCGTCGCTTCATCGGCCCCGATGATTGCCTCTTCGATATTACCTTCGAGCAGTTCATGTACCTGCAGACCTATTTGGACGAATCAACTACCGAACCTCAGAAGTTGGATTATGCCCTGGCCTGCCTGTGGCACACGGGCCGGACGTTTGACATTGCTCGCCTGGAGCGCGATGCCCGACGGCTGCGACGCCTTCCGGCCACCCGAAAAATGGTGATGTACTGGTTCATCCTAGGCTGCATGGAATATTGGGCAGCCAGCTATCCCCGTGTGTTTGGCGGAAGTGGGGGAGGTAAAATCGTCGGTAACGTCTTCGACGGTCAGCTCCGCCTGCTCGATTCACTGGCTCAGCACGACATGACCAAGAAGGACAGCGTGCGCAAGGGGCTGTTCGTTGATGCCATCTACTCGATGGACGAGCAGCTGCGCATTCAGGAAGAGATGAAGGAAAAAATGAAATAAGGAACAAAAATGTTCCTTTTCTGCTTGCATATTTGGAACAAAAACGTTACCTTTGCAGTGTTCAATTAACCAATAGTTCTTTTACATCATGAAGTACTCCGAATTCTACAAGCTGATAGAACAGCATGGCTGGACTATCAAGGGCGGGAAAGGGCATTACAAGTATGTACACCCCGATTACCCCTACTTCATTCCGGTCGGACGGCACAAGACGCAAGAAGTCAAGCCGGGTACCCTGGACAAGATGCTGAAGATGGCCGGGCTGAAGGAACAGAAGTAAAGAGCTTCCAAGAGAGCTGCCCGTCCCCACGCTGGGGGCGGGTGTTAATTGAACCATTTTGCAGGAACCTATAAACGTCATGTATGAATATGAAAAAGATTGTGGCAGTGATCGAGAAAGGCGACAGCGAAGGCTACGGCATCTATGCCGCCGGCGACAGCGTACCCGTTGTGGGCTATGGGCTGACCGAGGAAGAAGCCCGGACCGACTTCGAGGCCGTCATGGCCGAGCAGGCCGAGTACATGAAGGAACAGACCGGCAGCTACCCAGAGTGGAAGGACGCCCAAGTGGAGTACCGCTACGACCTGACTGCCTTTTTTCAGGCTTTCCCCTTCATCAACGCCTCCGAGTTTGCCAAGAGCATCGGCATCAATCCCTCGCTGATGCGCAAGTATAAGAACGGACTGGCTGCCGCCGGAGAGAAACAGAAGAACCTGATACAGTCCAAACTGACAGAAATCGTACAAAAAATGGAAAGGGTAAAGTTCGCCTGACAATTCGGACATGGTTAATTGAACACTAACTTTCCACCGCTTTATCCTTGACACACAGAGCGGCGTCCTCACATCGGGAGACGCCGTTTTTTTATGATTATTTTATCAAAATGAAAATTATATATATCTTTGCTCTCGCCAGAACAAAAACGTTTAACATGAATCCCTTACCTCAGTGTAACCCGTAGTCAATCGGGTTCAGGTTTTTCAATCGTTCACCTGTTGGCGCGCTGTAGTGAGGGGTTCGCCCATGAATAAATGATTCATACAAGTGAAGAGGACGATTTGGGTGCTAAGATGAAAAACACCATTCATCTGTTATCAACAAACTTATCAAACAAACTTTTAAATATATAGAGTTATGAAATTAAAGTTATTATTGATTATGCCAATCTTGGCATTGGCATCATGTACCACAGTAAATGTACCGGCTCCGAAGCAATATGCTTCCACTATCGACTACGCCTATCTGTCACAAAAAGGCATCTTCGTCACAGAATCAAACTCTGTAAATTTCGACTATGAACCATTGGGTAGTATCTATGTCGAATGCACTGGTGGATGGGTGAAGAAGAAGTATAAGGAAGGTGATGACATGGAAGACATCTACATGACTACCCTTGGAAGTGTGAAGTATCTGCCACCTACCTTTGAAGACGCTTATCAGTTGATTCTCTCCGAAGTAAAGAAATTACGAGCAAACGGTGTCATAAACTTGAAGATTAGAACGGTCAGTGAATATCAAAGCACCTACAAAGTGTATGTTGATAAAATCATTATAACCGGAATGTGCATACGCAAATAAGAAGGTGTGCCAGAATGTGTAAGCGGGAGCAAAAAACTCCCGCTTTTTATTGCTATCTTGAAAACTATCCCTATATTTGCAGCGCTATACATTTGAAACAGGCGACGAGATATTCGCCAACCGATTGCCGTTGGCATTTTTTATGCCTATCGGCTAACCATATAAGTTCCGACCCCCGTGTGGAGCGTTAATGCGCCCACTGCCTGTTTCAGGTGTATAGCAACGGGAAAGCGGAACTTTCTTTTTTAGGCAAGTTTCTTGATTTTTTGGACAGAAGAGCCGCTTTCCCGTATTATTAACTTATTGTTTCATTTAAATGCTATACAAAATGAAAAAGAACAAATCAAGCGAACGCGGACGCTATGTATCCGTTGAGAAAGTCCAGAAAATGTTATCAGACCTTGGACTCCAGCTCTGCAAAGGCCGCAAGCGCATCCATGCTGCCAAGCGTGACAACTCCATTGTTTTCTACGTGTCCGGTGGTACCGTGAACATTACCTTTCAGAAAGGAGGTGCCCAATGACTCGCCTCGAAGCCTTGAACCTTCTAACCGTGCTAACATCTGCCACCGCATCGGAAGAGGAGAAGCGCATCGCCGCCCTGCGATTGAAAGAACTGATTTGTCTGCTATTGCCGGACGAATAACCTATACTGAAGAATGTCCTTTATAGCCCGCCAAGTGCGGGCTATTTTTGTTTCCGTAACCAAACTTCGTATCGTTATGGAATACAACCACTTTGCCTATTGTGAGCGACTGGCCCGACATCTGAAGGCCGTTGCCCACACCGATGCCCGCCACCGGTTCTTCACCGCTTTCGGGCTGGAAGATCTCTACAACTTTGAAGACCGCCTGTCAGGCGTCACCGGTACGGTGATGATAGCTGTGGACGGACAGGAAAGCGAATCGGCCGACAACGGAGCTGATGCCCTGAGCGATAATGACACGTACAGCATCATTCTGGCACGTAATACCCAACGTGATAAACCGCAAACCAGGGACGAAGCCGTGGCCGCCTGCAAGCAGCTGGCCAAACAGGTGAGAAACTTTCTGATGGCTGATCCCGATTTGTCTCATACCCATCTTATCGATCGTAACACTACCATCAACGGCATCGGGCCAATCGGCGACGGCTTCTATGGCGTGGTACTGACCTATCGCATCATCAGCTACGATTCTTTTATGGTTGAACCGGAATACTGGCATGAATGAAGAATAGAGAATTAAGAATGAAGAATTATGGGACTGTACAAACGATTGACTGAACAACGGGAGGAACTCCGACGGTACAATGCGTCCAAACGACGCGCAGAACGTTTGGCCGGAGCAGATACCAGCCGGTTGATTCGTCTGGAGACCATTAGCGAAACGGAACGTTTTGAAATGGCAAAGGATGCCAACCGGTTGACAGCATTCAATAAGGCCGTAGAACGTTGGACCAACCAGGTAACCAACCAGCTGCGGGCTACTGTAGCCTATCGTAGTCTTCGCATTGCCCGTGAGCTACAACCGAATCTGTACACAGATAAGTATGGCATAGTCAACCGTATCGGTTTTAGTTTTCCAAGACATGGAATTTATATCCATAAAGGAGCAGGTAGAGGACAAGGTGGTTGGATCGGATCTAAATGGGAAAAAATAAGGATGATCAATGGCGTGGAAGTTGGTACAGGTATTATTAGGCATACAAATCCAGCATCACTCGGCCTGCAGGACAGTGGAAACCGGCGTGCTTATCGTTGGTTTGACCCTGTCATAAAGAATCGAATTGGCGAATTAGAACATATCGTATTAGAATATTTCGACACCATGATACTGGACGCAACACGTATTTATATAGAAAAGTGATATGGCAAATGATTTGAATAGGAGTATTAAGATTTATATAGACGGAAGTGAAGCACAGCAGGGCATCGCCAAGGTAGAAGCTGCCGTCCAAAAACTGGAAGCCAAGTTATCCAGTCTGAATAAGGGAGAAGCAGATTACGAAGCGAAGAGCAAGGAATTGCAGAAGGAACTGAATGCCAAAACCCGCACGCTGGAGACCTACCGCAAGAAGGTTGAAGAGACCGACCGCGTATTGAAGAATCTATCCGGCGCTACCTATCAGGAACTGTTGGTCGTTCAGAAACAAGTACGCAAGGACTTGCAGAATGCCGTGCCCGGCACGGAGAAATACAACGCCGCCCTGGAGCAGAACCGGCGTGTCACACAGCAGATGGCCGCCGCGCAAAAGGCCATGCGAGTAGAGGTCGGTTCGCAGGGCAACATGTGGTTACGCGCCTCAAACTTCATAAACCAGTATCTTGGCATCATCGGTACTCTCATCGCTGCTGTTACCGGCCTCACCTTGAAGCTGAACCAGTTGCGGGAGGCGCGGAACAAACGCGAAGAAGCCAAGGCCGACGTGCAGGCCCTGACCGGTCTGGACGAAGAAAGTATCGCATGGCTGGAGCAGCAGGCCCAGCGTCTGTCCACCTCGATGGACGAGAACGGCATCCGTATTCGTCAGTCGGCCACGGAGATACTCGATGCCTACAAGCTGGTAGGTTCGGCAAAGCCCGAACTGCTGCAGGATAAAGAGGCATTGAACGACGTGACCAAGCAAGCATTGATTCTGGCACAGGCCAGCGGCATGACGCTGAAGGATGCAGTGGATGCCGTTACTCTCTCATTGAACCAGTTCGGCGACGGTGCCGACCAGGCTGCCCGCTACACCAACGTGATGGCAGCAGGTTCGAAGTACGGATCTGCAGCAGTGGAGTCTGTCACCAAGGCGTTGCGGAACAGTGGTGTGGCCGCTGCATCCGCCAACGTCAGCATCGAGCAGACGGTGGGCATGATTGAGGCACTGGCCGAGAAGGGTATTAAGGACGAAGTGGCCGGTACCGGACTGAAAAAATTCTTCCTCACCCTGCAGACGGGAGCCGACGAAACCAATCCGAAGATTGTCGGGCTGGAGACGGCTCTGGACAACCTGGCCGCCAAGCAGCTGAACGCAACCAAGATTAAGGAGATGTTCGGCGAGGAAGGGTATAACGTGGCCAGTGTGCTCATCAACGAAACGGAGAAGGTGAAGTATTATACGCAGGCTGTCACCGGTACCGGTGTCGCCATTGAGCAGGCCGGTATCAAGAGCCAGACAGCAGCGGCCAAGCTTGACCAAGCGAAAAATAAAATGCAGGAGATGGGTATCGCCTTGATGGAAAAGCTGAACCCCGGGTTAGTGAGTGCAGCCAATGGTATCGTAAACTGGACGCAGAAGGGTGTCAAGCTGGTAGATTTTATCGTGCGGCATATCGGAGTTATCACAACTCTCACAGCCTCGATTGCGGCCTATTATGCAGGTGTCAAGATTGCCACCTTGTGGGAGACTAAGTTGAAGGATACCAAGCTGGCCAGCATTGCCGTTGATAAGATGCAAGCTGTTTGGAATAAAACTCTATTGTCAGGAACCCTGCTGCTTTCATCGGCCAAGTATGCTTTGACCGGAAACATTAAACTGGCTGCAGCAGCTTGGAAACAGTTCTCTTTATTGATATCAAAGAACCCGTTTGGACTGTTGCTCACCGTTCTAACTGCTGTCGGTGTCGGCCTCTATCAGTTGGCCACACGCAGTAATGAAGCAACCGAAGGTATAGCCCGTATGAACGGAGAGCTGATCAGTGAGCAACACTCACTGGACTCGCTGTTCGGAGCCCTGAAGCGGACGGCTGAAGGTTCGCAGCAGCGGCGGGATATCATCCAGCAGATTAACGATAAATACGGTACCTACCTGCCAAACCTGTTGACGGAAAAAAGCAACCTTGATGAGATTAATGAGGCATACAAGCGTATCAACCGAACACTGGTCACCCAGTTGGCCATGAAATATAAGAACGAGGAAATCGGGAACATCACCAGCGAAGCGGCCAAGACACAGGTAGAGGTGATTGAAGGCATGCGGAAGGATCTTGTGAAGAGCCTTGGCAGTAACGAGTTAGCTACAGTCGCCATCAATGAGGTGAAGCAAATCACGAACGAGTTCTATTCAGCCGGCGTCCAGTGGGAAAAAGCATTCGGTCAAGCCTGGCACACCATCAGAACGAAGTATCTGGGAAAAAACTCAATCGCCAAAGGGCTCAGTGAAGACATGGCAGACTACATTCAGAGTGTTTATGACATGAACCGCAAGCTGGACAAGGTAGAAAACAAGTATGCCAGCTGGATGCCAGGACAACCAGCCAATGAATTGCCGGAAGTAACCGTCACTGGGAATGCTCCGAAGAAAAGCGGTGCTTCGTCGGTCGATGATAAGGAAGCCGAGAAGCAACGGCGCGCCGCCCTTGAGCGAGAAAAGGTCTTGTATGAACAGGCGCAGGCGGAAATCACCCGTATCTATGCCGAAGGAAAGAATGCGGAATTGCAAACTGAACAACAGTACAATGACCGATTGCTGGCCGAGAAGAAGAAGTATCTGCAACGGGTGATGGAAGTATCTGGTAGCGGAACCAAGGAATCCGCCGATGCGGAAAAGCAGCTGGCAGAGATCCAACTGCAGGAACGTCAGGAATCCATCAAACGAGCTGTTGAAGAAGAGAACCGCTTGTACGCCGAACAACAGCGGCAACTGAAAGAATTGTATGCCAACGGGAATGATGAAAACTTAGACAGCCATCAGCAGTATATCGAAGCTCTTGAACAATTGGAAATGGTACATCTCCACCGTATGCTGGAGATAGCAGGTCTCGATGCTGAAGCCCGTAAGCAGATCGAAGATAAGCTGCTGGAGTATAAAATTAAATGTCTGAAGGAATACGAGGATGAGCAGAACAAACGCAGCAAAAAGGAGAAGACTTCGACTAAACGTGATAGCCGGACTTTGGAACAGGAGTATCAGCAACGATTCAGTCGCATGAAAGGCTATGCCGACGAATTCGGTAGTGCGCTTGGAGAGGTTATCAGCGGGCAGAAGTCGGCTATGGAAGCTCTAGGAGATGCAACTATCGATATCATCTACAATGTGCTGAATCAAATGATTAATGCTTGGCTAACACAATTGGCCGCCAAGGCTGCAGCTGCTACAGCCGAAGGAAGTATGACGGAAATCGGTACGAAGGGTGTGGCCGGTATCGCAACATCCGCTGTCATAGCAGCTACGGTTAGTGGTTTGTTGGCTGCTGCCCGTACGGCATTGAAGGGGTTGATTGGTACACGGGATGGCGGAAGCAGCAGTAGCGGAGATAGTGAAACAACCTACCAGCGTGTCCCTACAGTCAACCAATATGCAAGTGGTCGATATAACGTCATCGGAGCATCGGACGGAAGAAGTTACACCGGTGTGCCCTATATTGGACCTGCGCCTACCGGTATTGTGAATAGTCCGGCATTGATATCTGAACGAGGATCTGAACTGATTGTTAACGCTGATGATTTACGCCGACTTCAGAAACATATAAATTATCCCTTGGTTGTTCAGACTATCAATGAGAGTCGCGGACATATCACTCAATATTCACAGGGTAATTACACGATGCAAAATATCCCATCGTTAATCAAACCGACGAATGAGCCATTAGGTATAGATAGTGATTTGATACAACGCCTGACATCCGCCATCGAACACTTGGAACGTGAAGGCATTCAGGCTGACGTGGTGCTGACTGAACTGGAAAGAAAACAAAAACAACGAGAACGCAGCCGGAAAATTGGCAGCAAATAGAATAACCGATTATGAAAATAGTAGAAACGAAATCGGGCAAGGCGTATCACCTATCCCCAGACACACAGTTGGAAGTCGAACGAACTAACTTGTTCTTCAACGAGTACGGCGAGCAGTCACTACCGGTTACATTGCCAGATACAGACCGAAATAGGAAGCTGTGTGGTTATGCTCATTTACCAGCCAATCGTCAGAAGCAAGACCGCGATATTGAAGTAAGTATTTCAGAAGGAAGTTTTTTCACAATAGCAAAGCAAGTCATACTTGGCGCAAAAGAGCGTGACGGCATTGATACCACATTTTATCTGAACGAAGGAGCTTTTCTGTCTCGAATTTCAAATACAAATCTAAAAGATGTATTTAAGGATGAATACATACCTGGGATTGAATCAGTAGAACAGGCTTTAGACTGGATGGAAGGATTATGTGATAATAATAATGGAGAATATGCTTGTACTACAGTGTTGATTGACGATGGATCGAACTATCAAGATGAAAGCGGCCGGACTTACCGGCTTGTTATACTTAACGAGCGAAATTCTGAGGGCAAACTGGTAGCTAGAAATTCTCGTATGCTTTACCGACCGGATGATGAAACTTATACCTCGGTCGGTGTAGGTTATTACGTAACCCCATTTATTCGCACAAATTATTTGCTTAAAAGAGTTTTTGCCTATTTCGGATATACGCTTCTTGATCATTTTTTCAGCCAAACTGATCCTTTTCGAAATATGGTCATGGCAAACACAACTGCTGATGCAATTGTCAATGGACGAATTCTTATTGCAGATCTGTTGCCTGACATCACCTGTGGTGACTTATTGGAAGTATTCAGAAAACGTTTTTTGTGTGAATTCACTCCTGATGAAGCTAACCGAACGGTAAGTATTCTATTGTTCAAGGATGCGATCGCAAAAACAGCCATCACCATACATGGTACGCAGGTCGCAGATGGGCCAGAAGTAGAATATCCGGAAACTTACAAATCAATAACTTTAAACTGCTCCGCAGTTGAAACACCTTCAGATTTACCTTTACTTGATAATACTGAAGCGGTCGTTTCGAAGTATCCATACGCAATCATACAGCCAGACGGCAGTTTCCGGCGAAAGTTCGTGGAATATTCGCAGCCGATCGTATATCATTTAGGACAAATACAATGGAGCGGGAGACTACCGGCCGGACATCGGATTAACGAAAGTATTGCTTCTGCTTCGGCTACTCCATACGGTATTGATTCGGATCTGGAACAGGAGGAAATAACCATCCCCGACACACTAGCTGAACACATGGACAGAATAACAGGTGAAGTATCTTATAATGAAACAGACACGGGTATGTATATTGGACCTGCACGCTGGTTAAACTCACGTCTCCTTGACCCGGGGGAAACTCTTGAGATGGAAGATGAGGGTAATGTTAAGCCTGTCGATGACGGTAGCATGCCAGTCGTGTTACTGTTTACAACTGTTATTGACGGAAGAGGTGAACCGAGTACAGTGGCATCCATATACACGGATGAATATTCACTAGCCATGAACGGAGAAAATGGCATATATGAAAAATTCTATCGCGATTACGATAATCTGTTACGTAATAGTTTGCATACAGTACGCTATCAGTTAATGTTCGATGAAAGTATGAAGATGAATACAGACGTTCATGGACCGGTCTGTATAGGTGGAAATAAGTTTCTCTGGAATATAATGCGATATACTGTGGGAGGAACATCCGGACCAACTGAGTGTGAATTACTGACAACACAATTATATGAGCCAATTGATTCCGCTAAAACTATCGCCGATCTAATACCCATCTCAAATGAATACGAATGGAAAGCTTACAGCGAGGTGAGTGTGATCAGCGAATCTGAATACCAATCTGCCACATCGAAAGATCTGAATCTGGTTAAGGTATATATTGATATATCGCCAAGTAAAGAATTATATGATAGCAAAAAACAAATGTATTATCGAGAATGGGCTGTTAAAAAAGAAGGTCGAATTGACGATTATCTGCTTGTCAAGCATTGGTTACAGGTTGGACTAATTGGAACGAGACCTTAATCTGTCCTTTAATTCATCAGGACGTGACGATAATTTTGCGCATATATTAATAAAATCGCAATGAATATCATACAACAACCGGATGCCCTGTCACTGAGCCGAAATCTGAAGCCACTGGTTATCGGAAGCAGTGAACCAGTCTCCTTCGAATTAAAAAAAGGAGAAGATACGCTGTTGTCGCAACGCTATGAACCTGGAGACAACCAACGTATAGAAATTGATCTGCGTGAAATTATTCATGCACAATTGTCTTGCGACTTGAAAGAATCAGGCGAATCATATGAACAAACTAATCTTGCGGCAGATTTTACAGCAATAATCGACGGGAGTAGAATATCTTTCCGTGTTGTTAAAGCTGGAGTAGACCGTCTGGCAGATACGCCTACCAACTTTCTGAAACAGAATTTCCTGACATGGCAGCCGAATGTAAAGCGAGTCACCTATTCGTCACCAGAGTTTTTGACTTATTATGCCGTTGAAGACAGTACTGTTAAACTGAAGGCTGTATTCACTGATTCGAATGAAACTATCACTTTTTCTGTTCTAGAATCCGGCAAGGCATGGACCATGAACTTGCAATACGCCAACGTTGTCAAATCACTTAACGGGCGTTTTCCGGCATATTATGATGTATGGGTAGAAAATGCATCCGGTCAACGGATGACATATATACAAAGGTATCAAGCCGAAACTGCTAAGTCAATACATGAAGACTGGGTTTTGTTCGAAAATTCATTAGGAGGCATTGATACATTTCGTGCATATGGTACAGAATCAATCAATAACCAGCATACGCATAATATTGCAGAACTTGACGAAGAATATGTAGAATATCGCGTTGATACCGAAAGATTGCATACGAAAAACACTGGATATCTGACACCAGAAGAAAGCAGATGGTTGGTTGACTTCTTTCCTGCAGGGAAGAAGTATATTTACCTTGGTGATTATCTTCGCTCGATCGTAGTAACAGAAAGTGAAGTACAGCGGGATAATAAACTGGTACCAACGTCGTACAGCTTCACATATAAGTATGCCGATGCCCGTCCTCTGCTGAACCTCCCGCGAACTGACGAACCAGCCGATATGCTGGAAATAGAGATCCCGGAAGTTGGAAATTTTACTATACCCCCTCGGCTGGCTGAAGTGCCACGTCTTCCCCTGTCCGAGGGGGATCTATTCCCGATACAGAACCCGTATAGCGAAACCTGGAGTACGACCACTACTGGTGCATTGGCTTCTGTTATCGGCCAGATACTGTCTGCTACAGCTGGAACAGGAGGAGGAATTGGGCATTCACATGCGAATATAGATCTTCTGAATAAACTCTCTTATACGCTCGGATATCTGCTAGTGAATAGCGAAAAAATAAAAGCCGGGTATGCGGACGAAGCGGGGAAAGTGAAGGATGGAGTGTATATTCGTAAGGATCAACCTGACGAGACAGGCTATCTCATATCCTTTCTTGCCGGAGCGATTTTTGGCAAAAACGGCTATGCTTCAGGTATGACCGGATTTGGGGCAAAGATTGATGAAAACGGGAATGCTGAAGTAGAATCGCTGACATCGCGTCGCTATATTGAAGCTCCCGAATTTCGGTTTAACAGCGTCGAGATATTCTTGGGTGATAAATGGAGGGCACCTGGAGGCGGACTGATTGATACGGTGGATGTTGAGAGCAAAACCTGTACGTTGAAGTTGGAGGACGGGCAAATCGGCGCAGTAGCTGTCGGTGACATCTGTATGGGTATATTTCACTCTCTTACATCTTCTGACAATGCCACTGAAGATACGGATGACAGCCGGGGGAACCGGACGTTCGCCGGGTTCTGCACGGTTTATTTCACGATTACCGAGGTGATGGGTGACAAGAACGAGCAGTTCAAGTATCAGATTCGGCCCGTCTCAGACAGTTGGAAATATTCTTTCGACCCTTTCGAACAGATGAAGTTTGTGGCATACGGCAGTTTCACGCGTGAAGACAGGCAGACATCTGTTTACGAAACCCGTACTTACACAAGGTATCTGTGGCATCAGAATACATGGGAAATCGGTAAAGGTAACATAGCCAAGCAGTCCGGAGACCTGTCGAACCTGAACGTCTTTGGCCTGAATATGGAAGGGTATTCGGAATACACGACCGATGTTTATTTTACCGGGAAAATCATGCAGGTGAAGCCGGATGGCACTCCCGTCCGCACGGCCAACGACCGCGGCGCATGGGAGGATCTTGTGAAGGAAGAGGGCAAGAAGCTGTGTGATTATTATGACCGTGTGAGCCACGACGGATGTCTTTGGCTGTGCGTCAACGAAGCGGGTACGGATGCCGAACCGTCGGCGGACAGCTTGGACTGGCTGTTGCAGGTGGACAAGGGTACCGACGGAACGTCGTTCAACCTGCTTGGTGAGAAAGGTAGTATAGAAGAACTCCCGTCCGAGGACAACCATCCAAACGATGCCTGGATGGTGGACGGCAACCTGTACGTATGGAACGGTACGAAATGGGTAAGCGCAGGCAGCATACAGGGACCGGCAGGTGCTTCCATCTCTAATTTAGGAGGCTGGTATTCCGGTCTTCAGGTTCCTTATTTAGGAATCGTCCGTATGGGGTGGGGCTCGTGGATGTGCAGGTTGAAGGAAGGCACGCAGAATCCACCGCTATGGACATGGACGGATAGCGCCGGAAACCGGATTCTATTCGCCGAGGACGGAAAGACTTACGGCTACCTGCTGACAGGGGAGGTAAACATTGACGAATATACACTGGTGGCCAGCGACGGCGAGCAGGGTCTGGAAGGAGTGCCCGGAAAGGACGGAGTACCCGGTGCACCGGGACAGGACGGAAGGACTTACTACACGTGGATTCGTTATGCCGATGACGCACAGGGCAACGGCATC
>NZ_JAULLJ010000038.1:0-32692 GCF_030518095.1 Bacteroides sp. ET489 | reverse complement strand
ATCTTCGCCAATATCCGAGGGAAAGAAAATACAAAAATCAGCGTACAGCAAATGGCGGCTACTGCATCGGAAATGCCTTCGGCTGCAAAAACACCCGTTACTCCCATCCACCGCGGCAACAACAAGGCCAAGGGTACCAGCAATATCACTTTACGCAATAGAGCTATAAAGATAGAAATACGCGCCTGCCCCAAGGCCACAAACATATTCTGACAGGCACGCTGCAAACCGAAAATAGTCATTCCACCTAGGAATATCGGCATCGAGCGTGATACTGTTTCAGTCAGGCGAACATCATTGGTAAAGACCGCTGAAATGACTGTAGGGAAAAGAATCATCAGCAACACCAGTACAAAGTTGAAAAGGAACATCACTGTCACTGCTACCTTGAAACAGGCCTTCACCCGTTCGCGGTCGCCATGTCCGTAATTGTAACTGGCAACAGGCACAAATCCTTGCGCAAAACCGGTCAATGGCACACTGACACACAGCATGGCTGCCTGCATCACCGCCAGCGCACTGACGTAAATATCGCCATAACGCTCCAGACTGCCATTCAGAACAAAGCCTACCAGACTTTCCGTACTGGCCATAATGAAAGGAGAAAGTCCCAGTGCCAAAGTAGCTCCTACAATGCGGCGATCTAACTTCATATAACGGCGTTCCAACCGTAAGGAAGCTTTCTGCGAAGTCAGGAAACGCAATACCCACACCGCACTGCACGCCTGCGACAGAATGGTAGCCAGTGCCGCCCCCTTCACTCCCATATCGAAGACAAAGATAAACAAGGGATCCAGCACTATGTTAAGCACCGCTCCAATGATAACCGAACACATAGCTACGCCCGGCCTTCCCTGACAGTTGATAAACAGATTCAGTCCTACCACCGTCTCGACAAACAGCGTTCCCAACAGATAAACCGACAGGTAATCGACCGCATAGGGCAACGTATTGGCCGAAGCACCGATAGCCAGCAGAATAGGTTCCATAAAGATATAGGAAATGGAAGAGGTGATGACTGCAAACAATATCAGCAGCACAAACCCGTTACCCAATATCTTCTCGGCGCGTTCGCGATGATTCTGTCCCAAAGCGATGGATGCCAGCGGTGCCCCTCCTCCGCCTACAATGGAAGAGAAAGAAGAAATCAGAATAATGATAGAACTGGTCACTCCTACTCCAGCCAGCGCATCAGTACCAATGCCTGGAATGTGACCGATATACATACGGTCCACCAATGTATAAAGCAAATTAACCAACTGGGCTGCAACCGCAGGCAAAGCCATACGGAATATCAGCGGAAGCATCGGATCGGTGCCAAGCCGCTCTTCGTAACGAGTATCCATACATTCTATCTTTTTAGACAGGCTGTCAACGAAAACAAGCTGACAAGACTACAGAATCCTTGTCAGCTTGCTCACCTACAGCCTTTCAACTATTTACACAATTGCTTTCAGTTCACGATACAGCCGTTGCACCGGAAGCCCCATAATATTGAAATAACTGCCCGAAATATTTTCCACTCCGATAAAGCCAATCCATTCCTGTACGCCATATGAACCGGCTTTATCCATGGGCTGATAACGGTCAACATAATAAGTAATCTCTTCTTCTGTGAGTTGGGCAAAACGTACCTCGGTCTGTGCAGCAAAGCTGCGTTGCCAGTCGGTAGTCGTAATGCAGACGCCTGTAAACACTTCGTGTGTACGTCCCGACATATCCCGAAGCATCTGTAACGCATCTTCCCGATCCTTAGGTTTACCCAATACCCGTCCGTCCAGCCAGACAATGGTATCGGCTGTTATCATCAGCTCGCCCGGCTGCAACAGTGCCCGGTAGGCATCAGCTTTTTCTTTCGAAATGTACAGAGGAATGTCTGCCCCTTGCAGCGACTCCGGATAAGATTCGTCTACATCCGGCAAGGTACGAACCTCGTAATCGATACCAAGTCCCGACAATAACTCCTTGCGACGGGGCGAATTGCTGGCCAATATCACTTTGTATTTTTTCAGATTCTCCAACATAAGCAGATTGAATAATGAAGTTTAAAGAAATGAATGAAACCTGAGAGCTCACAAGAAGCGTTAGAACGCATTTACCATCCGAACGCTTTCTCGTCTGCCAGCCACAGTCCCTGTACCTTCAGCACCTGTTCTACAATATCGCGACCGCAACCATAGCCACCGTCCGCATAAGATATGTAGCGCGAAACGGCTTTTACTTCGGGCACAGCATCTTTAGGGCAACAGGGAAGTCCGCACATACGCATCACTTCCAGGTCGGGGATGTCATCGCCTACATACAGTATTTCCTCATCCTTCAGTCCATGACGGTCGCGGAAATCGCAATAGTCGTGAATCTTTACTGACGAACCCAGATAAATGTTTTCGGCAGCCAGCCCCAACGAAAGGAAACGCTTGCGCACAGCTTCCGTCTTGCCACCGGTGATGATGCCCAGCAGCACTCCCTGCTTGGCGGCCAGGTGCAAGGAATATCCGTCCTTGATGTTGACCGTGCGCATCGGTTCGCCTTCCATACTCATCGGTATTACATTGGCACTCAGCACTCCGTCTACATCGAACAAAAGTGCCTTAATTTTTTTCAGATCGTAATTTATCGTACTCACAATGACCAGTTTTATTCTTTTGAACTTTGATGGATGCTTTCGCTTATCAGCCGATATAGTTCCTGTACTCTGGGCTCATCGGCCAGCATCTGCAGATGTCCGTTAATGACGTTTTCGTCAAAACGTATGGCCGGTCCTGTCTGTGCAGCCTTCGGCTCCAACTCGTGTACCTTTCGTGCCGTCTCGTCAATCAGAGGCAACATCACATCAAAAGGCAGATCGTACTTCTTCAACAGCTTGTCGGCCAAGGCATACATGTGGTTCGTAAAGTTACAGGCAAATATCGCAGCCAGATGCAGGCTCTTACGTTGTTCGGACGAGGCCTCGAATACCTTTACCGACAATGCGGCCGCCACTTCTTTCAGGAACTGAGTGTTCTCGGCCGAAGAGCCTTCCACAAAAATGGGAATATGGCTGAAATTTACTTCACGCTGCTTGCTGAACGTTTGCATCGGATAGAACACTCCGTAACGTTCTACATGACCTTCCCATATACTCATCGGAATGCTGCCGGCCGTATGTACCCATAATACTTTTTCTTTTCCTGCCACAATATCGGGCAGCAGCTGTACCAGTACTGCATCCTTCAACGAAACGATATACAGTTTGGCGTCTTTCACCAACTCAGTCAAATCGGTTGTATATTCAGCTTCCACTACCTGCGCCAGTCCCTGTGCCGACTCACGGGTACGGCTATATACCTGAACGATGCGAAATCCTTTCCGATAAAGGGCCTTAGCCAGATTGGTTGCCAAATTGCCAGCTCCAACCATCACAATCGACGTATCTTCTATACTTCTTCTTGCCATACAACACTCTTTTTCATCTTGTAGCCAACCAATAGAGAATAGCTCCCAGCACCAGCAACGCCAGCGGGAGCAGATAAGCGGACATTGTACCCAACAAGGCTGTTATCAGGTTGAAGTTCAGTATCAACCACAAGCCTATAAGTACCAGACCAACGGATTTGTCGTGCTTGAACAACAGAAATATCACCGCTGTGTAAAGTAGGAAATTATCTTTGTTCATCACCCACGGCAATCCTAAGGAACGGAAATGTATCAGCTTGTCCGCCAAATAAAGAATCCCGAACACGATCAGCGTGATTGCGGTTGCCTTGTATGTGTCCCGGTTATTATTTGCCTTCGCTGCACTCACCGTTATTGTCCTCCGTATTTATTCAGATGTATTTTCTCCCATTGCAGATGTTCTTCGGCAAAAGGCTTACGCTCCATACCCTTATGACCGATAGCAATGACACTGAGCACCTGCAGCTGCAAAGGGATATCCAGCAGTCCGTGGATAAATTCGTCCGACGGCATTCCGGCTGCCGTATAGCGTTCGCGCACCTGTACCCAGCAGCTTCCCAGTCCCATATCTTCGGCTTGGAGCTGCAAGTAGATAGAAGCGATCGAAGCATCTTCAATCCATACATCGCTTGCCAAAGGATCGGCCGTAACCACTACTGCCAAAGCTGCATCGGCAATAAATTGTGAGGCTTGCTCCTTGCAGTGAGACAGTTCCTTCAATGTCTCCTTATCATCTACCACGATAAACTGCCACGAATTGCTCCGCTTGGAGGTGGGTGCCATCAGTGCAGCTTTCATCAACGTAACGACTTCGTCCTGAGTCAATTCCTCGGATGTAAACTTCCGCATACTGCGGCGATTCTTTATCAATTCACTGAAACTTTCCATAAATAAACGATAATAATGAAGAAGCAATCAGGCAAATCTGCCGTTTGGACTTCTTCGTTCTTTTGCAATAAACTTGTGCAAAGATACAAGATTATTTTCTATATTTGCGAGCAATGCCTTTGAAACTGACAACATATTATCGGGGGAACCAGATTCCTGACTTACCCGGAAGCAATACGTTCCACTCTACGGAGTTGTTTCACATCTACGAAGCAACGCCGGGCTATACCCCTGTCCTTATTGTTGCCAGCGAACAGGACCGTCCGGTAGCCAAACTGCTTGCAGCACTGCGGAAAAGTGTCCGTCTCTTTCCGCCTGCCATCATCAAACGATGCGAGATCTACGGCACCGGAGAATACTTTGATCCCCAGTCTGATAAAGAAGCTATCTTCAGCGACATGCTGAAGCGCCTGACCGACGAAGCCTTGCGCGACTCCTTTCTGATAGAGTTCCGTAACCTCGAAAACGCATTATTCGGTTACAAAGCTTTCCGTGCCAACCATTACTTTGCCGTCAACTGGCTGCGTGTGCGTAACTCACTGCACAGTGTCGACCGCGTAGAAGAGCGTTTCAGTCCTTCGCGCATCCGGCAGGTAAAGAAAGGATTGAAGAACGGAGCTTACGTAAGAGAAGCGCATACTTCCGAAGAGATCAAGCAATTCGCCCTGATGCTACACAAGGTCTATTCTTCCAAAATACGCCGTCACTTCCCCAGCATGAGTTTCTTTCAGCACCTCGCAAACAAAATACTGGACGACCAGCATAGCCGGATATTCATCGTCATCTACAAAGACAAAATCATTGGAGGAAGTGCCTGTATCTACTCGGACGACAATGCCTACCTCTGGTTCTCGGGAGGCATGCGCAAGACTCATGCCTTGCAATATCCCGGCATCCTGGCCGTATGGAAAGCTCTGGACGACGCCAAACAACGGGGCTACCGGCATCTGGAATTCATGGATGTCGGCCTACCCTTCCGTAAACACGGCTACCGGGAGTTTGTGCTACGTTTCGGCGGAAAACAAATCAGCACCCGCCGTTGGTTCCGCTTCCGCTGGAAGTGGCTCAACTGGGTGCTGAATAAAATTTATGAATGAAAAAGATCTATCAAAAATTGGTATATACCTTATAACCGTGAGCCGGTACATTGACTGTTTTACCTACCGTTTCCTTCTCGCTGGTAAAGTAATTGTTCCAACTGCCAGCTTCGGCTGGGAAATCTACATTAATTGCAGCCTGGGTAAAATTGCCCACAACTACAATCTGTTTACCAGCCACACTCTCTAACAATAGCGAACGTCCGTCGTTCCAGTCAGCTTCTCCTACCTTCCATTCAAATAAGGCTCCCTCGTCAAACAGTTCAGGATTACCGTTGCGCAGCGTCATCAGGCGTGCATAGATATCGTGCAGTTCCTTCCGGTCGGCATTGTCCAGATAGTCCCAACGAATGGGTTTGCGATGCGTACGGTATTCTTCACTAACAGCTGTTCCATCCTGATTGCTGTTAATACTGAAGTCATAGCCCAACTCTCCAAATTGCCAAATCATCTTCGGACCGGGCACAGTGAGGAAGAAAGCCGTATTCAACTGCAACTGGTCCATACGAGCGGCCAAGTCTGTAGCCAGTACACCGTCGCCCCACTGGCTCTGTTTGTAGCCCATACGTTCTTCGTCGTGACTTTCCATGAAACCTACCCAACCGTATGTTTTCTCATAAAGTCCGCTAAAGGCACTGCCTTCTTTATACCCCATTGCAGTCTGGCAGTAAGCGTAATTCATGTTACGCCACAGGTGCATGCCGTCGGCAGCCAATTCCTGTTCTTCGCGGGCATCGCAAAAATGTTCCAAAATGACGTAAGCATCGCTCTTTGCCTGCTTGATGGCAGCATTGTAATCCTTCAGAATAGCTATACGGTTTGCATCGTAATTAGAGGCTGTACTTTCGTTCGAAGCTGTCTGCGTGAAACCTTTGGTCAGGTCGAAGCGGAAACCATCCAGCTTGTATTCTTCGAGGAGGAATTGCAGATTGCGTTTCACAAACTTGCGCACCAACGGTTCTTCGTGATTGAAATCGTGGAAGACGCTATAAGGATGAGGAGCATCGACGTTGAAGTACGGATTGTTTGCCGCAGTCTTGTTTTTGCTGCTATCCCAATACAGTTTAGCAAACGGATGACTGCCTGTAGCATGGTTGTAGACAACATCGAGGATGACCGCCATACCGGCCTCGTGACAGGCATCAATAAACTGTTTATAACGGTTCTTTGTTCCATACGCCTTGTCCATAGCAAAATAGAAGCATGGATTGTAGCCCCAGCTGTCGTTACCGTCAAATTCCTGCACCGGCATCAGTTCGATAGCATTGACACCGATCTGCTTCAGATAAGAGATTTTGTCCATTGCTCCGTTCAAATCACCGGATGTCGTAAAGTCGCGCAGGTGCATTTCGTAAATCACCAGCTGTCCAGGCTCTGTTATCTGGAAATTGTTCACCTTCCACGTATAAGTATCGCCGCTAATTTTAAAGGTAGATACAATGCCGCGTCCACCTTCCGGATAAGTCAAATTTCCGTCGTAGACAGAAGCGGGAATATAGGGATCGTTATCCGGATCGAGTATTTTCTCGGTATAGGCATCTGCTAAACGGATGGTTTCACCGTCTTTTGTTCCGACGTAATACTGGAAAGCATATTCTTTGTCGGCTTGTAGGTCAGTCAATGTAATCCACCAGCAGCCGGCAGCATTATCCCGATACATTTGCGACTTCTCGTCGTTACTCAATGTCCAGTTGTTGAAGTCACCTACCACATGAGCAAAGTCTTTATGATTGCCGTTCTTGTCACGATCGTAAAGCACCAGCGTCACGGTCGAGTTATCCACGACATTGATACCTTCTACGGCTCCTGCAGGCAAAGTGGCCTCTTTTATTTCACCGGGCACGAAACCTTCGTACTTCGAATCGGTGACTTGTACGAACGAATCCTCTTCGATGCCTTTCTTGCTGCCATCGGCACTGCGGACAACGATTCCCAGTTGATTGACCGGTGTCGTTCCGCTGCCAAACCATTCGCGTACGGTAGGGCTCAGCGTAATGCTCCAGACATTACTGCCCGATACAGTCATTTTGCATTTGGCAATGTTCTCGTTCCACTCGGCAGGAACAAAAAGCCAGGCACCTTCGTTCACCACGCCAATATGTACGTACACATCGCCTGTATATCCGTAGAGAGCCGAGCGCGAAGAAGCCTTGAAAGTAATGGTCAGTGGCTGATCAGTATCGGGTGACTCAGGACTGTAGCTCAGGCCTTCGGGCACCACTAGCACCGGAGCCGATTGCGAAATAGAAATTTCCCTGCTTTGCGAGCCTGCGGCAATCAGTAGTTTGGCCACACGGGCAGCCTGCGTTTCGTTCTTGCCGACCGACACGGTTATGGTGTTCGTTCCGGCTCCGCCCGAAGCCGGATTGATGGTGCACCAGCCATCGCTTACCCCAGTCAGCGTAGCTTTCCAGCTCTGACCCGTTTCAAAGCTGACGCTTTGTGAAGAGGCATTTTCGTCGAAACTGAAGCCTTGATCGAAGATTGTTTCACTACCGGAAACCGGTGTCAGATACTCCTGCAACTCTTTGTCGTCGTCGGAACAGGAAGCACATACCAACACGACACAAATGGCGATCCAATACCGCCACAAAAAGATTTTGTACCGTTCCATAATTCTCATAATATCAAATTCTTAGCATTTTTATCCAAAGGTAAGCAAGCTCGAAGAGAATAAGTTGTAGAAGAAGCAGAAAAAGAAAGAAGACAGTACGAAAACGTTTGCACCCCAATAGTTATGATAAGGTATCCAAGCCTCTGTATACACCATTGTTTTTCAATCATTTGTAGGACACTTGCACGGCTCGCGAGCCGTGCAAGTGTTCCTCGCGAGCCACACAAGTGTTGTTCACGAGCCGTACAAGTGTTTTATAAAGTGATGTCGAACAAAACACGGGAAACAGGCACACATTCCACCACTGATCTATTAAAAACGACTGTATCATTAACACTTACATCATACTAAAGAAGATTCCCCTGCCCGTCTCTCCAACTCTCACGAATCGTAAGAAACAGCCAAGGGAATCTTGTATAATGGTCGATAGAAACAGCGATATTATTTTAGTTCCAATACAAGAACTTCTTTGGGAGAAAGTTTCAACATATCTTTCAGTTCAACCGTCTTGCCCGTAATCACATCTACACCGGTACGCTTATCGCCAATGACTTCCCGATAATGGTTCAGCGAAAGCTCATTATCGCGGCTGACGCCATTCAGTACAACCAGCACCTGTCGGCCTTGCCAAGCACGCTCGTACACATATATACCATTGCGAGGCATAAAGTGCTTCATACTCCCACGTGCTATCACCTCACTGCCTTTCCTCCATTGCAGCAACGTACGCATAAAGGTATAAGCCTCCTGCTGCATCGGTGTCCGCCCTTCGGCCACAAACAGGCTTTTCTCGTCTTCTTTCCAACCGCCGGTCATGTCCGGACGGATTCCTTCGAAACCAAACTTCTGAGTCGTACCATTAAACAACATTTCCTGTCCGTAAAAAATCTGGGGAATACCCGGAACCGTAAGTAATACCGTAACAGCCTGCTTGTATGCGTTCAGGTCTTTGGGTGGTTCAGGCAAGAAACGGTCTACATCGTGATTTTCGTACAAGCGCATCACATTATACACATCAGCATAACAACCATCGTAGGCAAAATGCTCGAAAATGGTCTGCAAACCGGTATTCCACGTGGTCTCCTCGTGAAAAGCCTTGCTGGCAATAGCCTGCAGATGAAAGTCCATGACCGATTTCAGGCCCGTATTCTTCGGATTGAAACGGTTGCCCTGCTGCCAATAGGCAGTTCCCAAAGGATTGGTGACAAGTACCTCGCCTACAATATTCATATTGGGATATTCGTCCATCACTTCTTTGCACCAACGTGTCATCATGTCACCATCGGGATACGGATAGGTGTCCTGACGTATGCCATCCAGCTTGGCATACTCAATCCACCAGATAGAATTCTGTATCAGATAATCGGCAAGGAAAGAATTACGCTGGTTCAGGTCGGGCATGGATTCCACAAACCAACCGTCGGTCATTTCCGTCTTCTCTACATCGGATGCATACGGATCGAGAAATACTGTTTTATTGTGATTGGTAAACACATCACCGTCCGGTGTATTAAACCAACTGCGCATCGGTGGGTCTATCATCCAGGGATGTTTGCTGCCACAGTGATTAAACACCATATCCATAATCAGTTTCATATCCCGTCCGTACATAGCCTCGGCCAGCCGAACATAATCTTCATTCGTACCCAAACGAGGATCTACCTGATAGTAATTCGTAGCTGCATAGCCGTGATAAGACATCTCGCCCATATCGTTCTCCAGCACCGGAGTAGTCCACACAGCCGTAATGCCCAACGTATCAAGATAGTCCAAATGCTGAATAAGTCCGGCTAAGTCTCCACCGTGACGAGCTCCCATTTGCTTACGGTCGGTCACATAGGGATAAGTCATCGGCAAACGGTCGTTCGTTTCATCGCCATTGGCAAAACGATCGGGCATCAGCAGATAAATGGCATCGGATGAATCAAATCCCTTCCGGTCTTCGGGACGGCCAGTCCGTTCCTTCAGTTCATATTCGTAATTCAAATTCTTCTTCCCATTTGTAAAACGGATATTGAATTTACCCGGGCAAGCTTCTCCTACCTGCAAGTATACAATCAGGTAATTAGGACTCTCCAGCGGATGCACACTCTCAACCGTCACTCCCGGATAATCGATCGACGGAGTAAACGAAGCTATATTATTGCCATAGATCATCAGTTGCAGACGAGGATTCTTCATGCCAGTCCACCAGAACTCCGGTTCTACTTTTTCCACAGTCTCAGTTTTCCGATTCCCCATCAGGAACTGTAACGGTGTGGCAAGCCGGGCCGCCCAATCGGTTTCGGTATGTGCCGCTCCAGGAAATACTCTTGATGTCCATGACGGCATCTGCCATCCTTTAGCCTTCATCAGACTATCGAGTTCATCCTGATAAGCAGGATAGAAAGCATCAAGGGTTGCATCACCACGATCCATGTATATCAGGCGACTATTGGCTTTCGGAAGATGTTTTGCCAGATAATCTCTGAACGCTTTCGCAAAAACATCAGCCTGACTGTTGGGCAAAGTATTACTAAGCACCATCGGTACATGGGTCGACAAACAACCAGCTCCACCGAAAATATCCGGATATTCACACAAAGCATACAAAGAAATCAATCCACCCATGCTCGATCCCATCACAAACGTATGTTCTACGCCTTTATTCGTCGAATAAGTACGGTCAACAAAAGGCTTTACCTCTTCTACCAAAAAACGAAGATAATTGTCGGCATTGAAAGTAACCCCATCAGCTATCGGCGTACCTTGCGGCAGATACTGAAGAGATTTTTGCGGAAAATAATCACCATACCGAGTAGCGGAAATATTGGATACTGCCACCACAATGCACGGTTTTATTTTGTTTTCTCTGATCAGTCTGCCAACTATTTCGTCCACCTGCCACTCTTGGCCATTCCATGTGGTAGAAGCATCGAAAAGCATCTGCCCGTCATGCATGTATAGCACATCGTATTTCTTTCCTGACGAATAATCAGCAGGTAACCATACACATACATCACGCGGAGAGATATAATCAGACTGAAACATTCGATGTTCTACTAACCGACCAGTCTGTACTTTAAATTGTGCAAAAACGAAATTACAGCCTAACAAAAAAAACGATAAAAGAATTAAAAACTTATTTTTCATTATGCATAGTCTATAAATGAATGATTAACAAAAAAGGATTCCCTTAGCCCATTGCTTCCAATGTAAAAAGGGAACCCTCTATAGATTACTAGCAGTCATTCGGTAATAAACCGAATTATCTGCTTTTATTAATTAGCTGCTTCTATTGTACAATAAGCCTTACCTTCGCACAGCGGATAAAGGTTGATCGTATACTTACCGGCTGCAACCGCAATATTTCCTCCGTTCTGGGTAGTCAGCTGTTCTGGAGTTCCTCCCCAGCTGATTGTCCAATCATCATTTGCACGGAATTTAATTTCTCCATCAGTCAGATCGGTCGTAATCGTCCAGCAACGATTTTCAACGCTATAAGTCATATCTGTATCGCTGTCCCATCCGCTCGGAGTGGCACTACCAATAATACCTATTGCAATAGGAGTCAAAGTATATGTCTTCTCATTCAGGTCTACCACTACCTGATAGAAACCTTCGGGCTCAGTGATCGTGATATTGGCAGCATCAGGAGCCGTGCTGAAATCGGCTCCGTAATTCGTACCATCCCAATTCGGCTCGGAACTGAACTTAAATCCATTCTGATTGAGATACATATAACCTGTATAAATGTTGTTGAACTCCAGGCTTGCCAGCATATCGACATGGCTCCAGCCATTAACGTCGCCAGCCATATAAAGATAAGCTGTTGCCGGAGCTACCGAATAAGTATAGTTAACGACATCAAGCGTAATGATGAAATGACCAGCTCCTGCAATAGCTGGAGTTTCTACTTTATACTTATCACCTGTCCATACCACAAAGTTTTCAGTCTTTGTATCACCATTGACGCGACATCCCATTTGTACAGCATTGGCAGCATCCCAGCCACCGTTCACATCATAAGCTGCATAGAACTTGAAATAGCTGGAAGCTTCGTTGGTTGTCTCTACAGTAACCTGATATACGCCTTCTTTATTGGCAACTGGTGTCATAGCCATTGGATTAGCAGGATCCCATCCTGTAAAGTCACCCAACAAAACATAACCACCTTCACTAATAGCAGGAGTTGAAATCGGAGTCAGTTTGGCCTGAGATGTTCCGGAAACGTTGACAGCCTCACCACTCTTCAGCTTGGCAGCCACGTTCATATTCACATCAAATACTCGTTCCACATGAGCACGACTGAAAAACGCATCGCGTACTACAGAATCCAATTCCAGCGTATTGACTTTCACATTGCCATCCCTGACAGTAGCATTGATTGCCAGTCCATTGATATTGATGCTATTCAGTTTAATAGAAGCCACATTGGGATTTGTAGAAGACAAAGATGCTATTACGACAGAATCAGTTGCCTGTAGTTCCTCAGCTACTGATTCATAAAACTGATCCATATCAACCGTAGCATCAGCACCGGCAGCAAAGCTGATTTCATATTTAGAAGCCGGATCTTCGGGAGAATTGGATTGGGGGTTAGCCCAATCCGTATAATCTTCCGTACAAGCTCCTAAGGCAATTCCCATAAAGAGCGCACATGCAAATATCTGATTTTTCTTCATAATGTTTTTCCTTTAAAAATAAGATTATCATTCTGGTTATTTCACCTCACCTTTCTCTATAGCGTCTACACCCGGTGTACCGATAGTAAGATACAGCTTCTGACCGGCTGCAGGCTTAACACTATATTCTGCACCCATTGTTTCTTCCCAGCTATTAGGAATATTGTCATTACGCCAGAACAACGTACCGTCGAACAACGTAAACTCAGTACGCCACCACTCAAATTCTGCCACCTTCACATAAGCTCTCATCTCACCTCCACCAATAAATTCAGGTGAAACCCAAGCTTCGGTATCATCGGCCGGTGCCGTAAATTTCAATGCAGGATCAGAATCGGTCCAAGAGGAAGTTGCATTACCGATAATATAGAATGCAGCAGGATGTACATTCAATGTATAATTGATGGACTCACCGTCAATCTTAGCTTTGAAATAAAGTACATACCAGCCTCCATTGGCTACCTTAATGTTGCCACCATTATCAGACAGTCCGGCTCCGGCTACATCATTGTACAAGTTGATGTCAGCATAACCTAACCACTGTTCCGGATAAGTACCCCACTTGAACTCACCGCCATCAGGTATATAAACAACGGCAAAGTAGTTACCAGGCAAACCGTAAACAGGTGTAAACTCCTTCCAGGTTCCCCATGGTGCTCCGATGCTTGAACCTGCTACATAAAGTTTTTCGGGCAATGAAATGCTCGGTGCCTGATAAGTAGCTACTACCTGAAGCTTAATAACATTGGAATAGCAGTCGCCTTTATCCAATCCGTTTACATTAGCATGCAAACGTACATAAAGGTCTTTCACTTCGCCAGAAGGGTATTCCACTCCTTCATTAGCTTCCAGGAACATATTAACAACAGCGTCATTCAACCGACTAGCGGAAATTTCTATGACTGTAGAAGTAGAACTCGTCACAACTTTATATACAGGATTTTCACCGCTAAAGTCTCCGAAAGAAATTTCCACATCATAATTAGTAACCAAAGGTATGCCTCCATAATCAGGCTGACTCGTAGTAAATATTACTTTATCAGCCGCCAATAGATCCAATACATTATTTGCAGCATTGGCAGGCATATTCAATACAAAGCCTGTAGTGTTTTCATGGAATGTAGGATTGCTGTCCATATCCTTTTCGCACGAAGTAACCAGCATCATGCACAGAACGGCGAGCAACATTCCTGATAATATTTTTTTCATAATCGTAATATGCTTTTTATTAGTTCTACAAATAAAACAGTTTAATATCCCTCGTTCTGATTCAGATTTTCATTACCTCTGATGTCATCAGCAGGAATCGGATATACTTTAAAATAATCAGCCACACTCTTACCTTCGGCTACACCACCTTTGAAATCCCAAATATATTTGTCACCGGTAAACAATCCGAAACGATTCAAATCGCTACGACGACGACCTTCCATATAGAATTCACGGCACCACTCATCAATAATAAACTGTTCTGTGATCGTTGCAGGTGTAGAAGCACCGGCACGAGAACGTAATACTTCGATATCGGCACGTGCCTGTTGCGGATCACCACTCAGACGGAATTTGGCTTCTGCACGAGTTAAGAACATCTCTGCATAGCGAATCAAAGGTATATCCACGTCAGGGAATTCAACGTGTGAAGTTGGAGCACCGTCTGTACGAATGTTACTCCATTTCACGATAGAAAGACCTGAGTTAAAGCCAGCAATCTGTTCAAACTCAATGCTACGCAATCCACCGCCACAACCGGAGTAAAAGAGTGCACGGTCATCATTAGCCTTACGCTGTACGTCCTTAGTTGTAGTTCCAGCAGCTTCGTCCAAAGCAATAATATCCGCTTCTGTAGCATTGTCCGGAGCTTTTTCTGTTGCTAACGGACAATCGTCCAAATTAGAGAAAAACTTCTTTACCAAAGCCGCACGAGCAAAGTTACAGCTCCAACCATTATTTGTACCCATGTAAGGCATACCGGTTATACGAGTTGAACTTACCAGATAATTAGCACCGCTATAGCACTTGGTCTTTACACCATCCTGACGGATAGGCAGAATAATTTCCTTCATAGCCTGCGGATTTTCGTCATTATCGGCCATAAATACCTGTTCATAACCTGTATAGCCATTCTTATCAGCCTTCGAAAGTTCATATTTTCCTTCCAGCAAATCGCAATAGTCAATTGCTTTCTGATAATCTTTCACTGCACCGTTGGTATATACCTCTGAGTTAAGAGCCAGACGGGCATGAAGCATATAGGCAGCTCCACGGTCGGCACGTCCAAAATTGGCGGTATTATTAAATTCGCCAACTTCTGCCATTTGAGGCTCTATCTCTGTCAATTCCTTATCAATCCAGTCATAAAGATCCTTACCAGCCTTTTCTACAGGCAGTTCGTAAATATCGTAAGTTGTCTTGAAAGGAGCTTTTCCCCAAAGATCCAAGAAATACCACAAATGGAGTGCACGGAGGAAACGTACTTCCGCACGATACAGTTTGTATTGGGGGTCTTCGGCCTTGTCTTCTGTATTCGTCAGATAAAAGTTACATAATGTTACGTCGAATGCCAGACGTTGGAAAGCCCATTGAACACGTGGAGAAGAAGACGTCCATTCGATGTTCGTAATCTGAGGAATGTCAGCATCGGTCTGCCAAGCCCATGCACACTCGTCGGTGCAAAGTTCCTGCAAGTTAAACGTTGTACGGTAAAAACCGCTTTCGCCTTCATCGCTACTGATATCACCATTACCAGCAGGGCCTCGTTGGCCGGTCAAGCCAAGCGTACTATAGATCTTGGCCAACAATTCCATATCACCATAAGAAGAGCTGGATTGCGGATCAATGGATGAAATATTCAAATCATTGACACACGATGTGGTTGCTCCGCCCATCAGAAGAGCTGCGAGAACCGTTTTCAGAAATATATGTTTCATATGTTTGTACAATTTAATAGATTAGAAATTAAGGCTTAAACCCAACTGTATGCTGAAAGGACGCGGATAAGGATTAGAGTCGATACCGCTTGACACTTCCGGGTCAATACCTTTGTATTTAGTGATGATAAACGGATTTTGTGCTGTAAGGAAGGCACGTCCAGAGCATGTTTCATGACCTGCTACCTTGAACAAAGCCGGGAACGAATATCCCAACGTAATGTTCGAGCATTTCAAGAAAGAAGCATTCCGAACAAAATAGTCACTCAGGTAGTTGGTGTTTCCAGCACCGATACCTGTAAAGCCCAGTTCCACAGCTTCGGGAGTTGTATTATGAAGTGTACTATTAGTATACAAACCAGCTTGACTGACCATAGCACGGTTGGACAGGAAGTCATAGTATACATAGTTACCGATAGAAGCACGGAACGCCATGCTCAAATCCCAATTCTTATACAGGAACTTAGTCGTAAGTCCCATGATGATATCAGCAGCCGGTTTCTTATAGAAATAACGGTCACCATCGTCGATACGGCCGTTACCGTCACGATCGACATACATACCTTCAATAGGTTTGCCGTTTTCATCGTAAACCTGCTGGTAAACGAAGAATGAGTTGGTTGCCTCACCTACCGTATTGGCCTGAATCTTTGTATTATTACCACGGCTGATCTTATCTCCGGCCCAAGTATAATATCCTTCGTCACCATCCACCAATTCAGTAATTTCATTGTGGTTCCATGAGATATTATAGCTTACATCCCATGTAAAATCTTTGGTAACAATCGGCTTAGCATTAATCGCAAACTCAATACCGTAATTCTTCAAAGAACCGATGTTCTTAGTCAACTGAGAACCGAACTGCATTCCAACAGGGATAGTTATTGAGTTCAACAAATCGGTTGTTTTACGGTAATAACCATCTACATTGGCAGTGATACGATTGTTCAAGAATGCCAAATCGAATCCGGCATTATAGGTAGTCGTAGTTTCCCATTTCAGATCAGGATTATAAGCCGACGGACGCATGGTGTTATAATAAATATCACCAAAAGGATAGAGAGCAAAAGAATCACTGGTTGTATAATGAGTTTCGTAACCAAAATCGGAGTTGATATCCTGCTGACCAGTCATACCCCATCCTAAACGCAGCTTGAATTCATTCCACCAAGTAAGGTCTTTCATAAATGCTTCTTCGTTGATCTTCCATGCCAAAGCTACTGAAGGGAAATACCCCCATCGGTTGCCTTCGGAAAAACGTGAGGAACCATCGGCACGGAACGTAGCAGTCAGCATGTATCGGTTAAGGAACGTATAGTTCAAACGTCCGAAATAAGATACCAGACTGTTATGAGTGGCCCAAGCCTGTTCTTCTCTCAGCTTCGCATCGTGAGGCTCACCAGTATATGGATCGGTACCTTGACCGTAGTTGTAACCGCTACGATGGAAGTGGCTCTCTTCACCACCGAGCATGATGTCAAAGTTGTGATCGCCTATTTCTTTAATGTACTGAGCATAAGCGTTGGCTGTAACACTATACTTATAAGTCTGGGTTACACCTACCCAACCATAATAGTTCGGGCTATATGCATATTTCGAAGTAACATCGTCCTGCTTGCTTTCAGTGTACTGCCCACCATAGCTGGCATGGAGAACCAAATCTTCGAAACCGTGAATCTTATAATCTACCTCAAAATTACCGGTAAAGTCGTTAGTAGCAGCTTTTGTATTCTTCAGATTCAGCAAAGCTACCGGATTTTGCGGAGCATTGGGATTATTGGTATACTTCCACTCCGGATTGAAATCCTTGGGAGCCTGAGAATACTGATAGTATCCACCAAAGAAGGGAGCACGTTCGTCGCCCTCATCAAAATAAACCGGCAATGTAGGATCCATGCTAAGAGCTGCACCAATAGCACCACCCGCATCGGCATAGCGGTCTTTTTCATACATATACTTCGCATAAATCTTCATATTCAGATGGTTGTCGAAGAACGAGGGAGACAAGTTCAAACCTACGTTGGCACGACGCATCCATGAAGTTTCTACGATACCGTCAGAAGAATTATAACCCAAGCTCAAACGGTAAGGAATATTCTTCACACCACCCGATACCGATACATTATGACTATGCGAAATAGCTGTGCGGAAGATTTCATCCTGCCAGTCGGTATTGGCATTTCCCATACCAACTTCGCCAGCCTTGTCACCCCACAACTGTCCGACAAGATTACGGAATTCATTGGCATCCAGCACATCGTATTTCTTCTGAATCATAGAAACCGTCATATCACCGTTGTATGATACAGAAGGAGCTGCACCGCTCTTACCCTTCTTCGTGGTAATGATGATGACACCATTCGAAGCACGGCTACCGTAAATAGCTGTTGCAGAAGCATCTTTCAATACGGTAAAGCTTTCGATATCATTCGGGTTGATCATAGCCAACGGGTTACTCATACCGGTCGGCGTATTGTTATCGATAGTCAAACCATCGATTACAATCAACGGGTCGTTGGAGGCATTCAATGAAGAACCACCACGTACACGAATCTGGGCACCGGCACCAGGAGTACCGCCCGAAGTAATTACATCTACACCCGGAACTTTACCGACCAACATATCCTGAGCATTATTCGTAATACCCTTGCTCAGTTCATCGGGCTTAATGGCTGTTACTGATCCGGTCAAGTCATCTTTCTTTGTACGACCGTATCCCACAACAACCACTTCACTCAACAATTCGGCATCGTCCTGCAACGTTACAACCACCGACGGAGCAGCAGCAACTTCTTGTGTCGTATAACCAATGAAAGACACCACCAACGTGGCTCCTTGAGGAACGGTCAATGTAAAGTTACCATCCATATCGGTAATCGTACCATTGGACGTATTTCCTTTTTCAACAACATTAGCGCCTATCACACCACCCAGAGCATCTTTCACATGCCCCTTCACGGTAACATTCTGTGCATAAACGCCTACAGACAAGAACAACCCTAACAATAAGGGAAGAATCATTTGATAGATTCTAAGATTAACTTGCTTCATGCATCTAAAAAAATTAAAGTTAACAATATTAATTATTACTATTCTTTTTCTTTCAACCGAAACTGTCACGTGCCGTTTACATAGCATTCCTGACTATAAGGTACAAAATGACTGAGGCAAATATATAGGTTATCGGATTATGTAAAGATACAGGAAGAGTTAAATGTCGAAATTGAAACATGCAAACGATTGCACCAGACGCGCAATGCCTCTCACTGTATATGAAGTTACCTGCTTTTCAGCCTCTCCTACAACACAGACGAACAATGCTTGTACTGCTCGCGAGAGACACTTGCATTGTTCACGAGCCACACTTGCACCGCTCGTGAGCCACACTTGTGTTGCTCAACTGCATTGCTTGCTACATCGCCTGACAACGATTGTTACACCTCCTGACATTGATTACGATTCCTTCCTGCATTAATACCTATTTTCTCCGACCAATGTAGATGTTTACACTCGTAAAGTATCACTTCAGAGATACAAAGTAGTACTTTAAAACAGCCATAACAGACATCCGACAAGACAGTCAGAATGCGTACATACCCACAAAAGTTCTGAAACGTAGTTTTTTGCTTTCACGCTTTCACCGTCTCCCTATAGTCTGATTAACAAACAATTGCGGTGAAACATGAGGTTTCACCCACGTTTCACCGCAATTTCAAAAAACAGGATTACGACTGTGTCTGATCAGTCTTTCCAGAATAGTCCTTTCACCGTAAACAACTTGTATTTAACCACTTACGGTGAAACCTCACCGATTATAGGTCTTTCTTCCGGCGTTTCACTTCACTTTCAGCGTCAGCTTTCCTGCCTTCACCCCTTTGGCTTTGGCTTCGAACACCAGATTGCCCGACTCAGCTCCACTTTGTACAATAGCTGTCAGCTGACCACTGAAAGCATGCATACGGGGCAGATGGAAAAGATCGAGGCAGGTTGCATCGCCATTGGCAGCAGCACGGAAACTTCCCGCTCCTTTCACAGTGAAAGAAACCAGACGGTCGTCGGCCGGACAAAGATTACCATCCTTGTCTACTACCCGAACCGTTATATAAGCCAGGTCTTTGCCATCGGCCGAAAGTGCCGTACGATCGGCCACCACTTCCAGATGATGAGGTTTGCCCGCTGTACGTACAGTCTTTTCTTCCACCTTCTTGCCACTGTTATCGTAAGCCACCACTTTCAGTTCGCCCGGCTCGTAAGGCACGTCGGTCCACATCAGCCGATAACGGCGCTGCAACCACAACGAATCCTTTCCCTGCAAAGCACGAGCCTCATCGGCTGTCAGTTTTCGCTGCTTGCCATAGCTTTTACCGTTTACAAAGAGTTCAGCCTCAGGATAATTGGTGTAAACAAAGACCGGTGTATTTTCTCCTTCACGTCCAGGCCACGTCCAATGAGGCAGCACGTGCAGCGTATTGTCCCGCTTGTTCCAGATGCTGCGATACAGGTAGTAACGGTCTTTAGGCAGACTGGCCAGGTCGATGATACCAAATACCGAGCTGTGGCTGGGCCAAGCATCAGTATCGTAAGGCGAGGGTTCGCCCAAATAGTCGAAACCCGTCCATACAAACTGCCCCAGCGTCCAGTCGTAATCGTCAGCCAAAGCAAAATCCTCATCGGGCACGTTCGACCACGAACAAGCTTCCAGGTCGTAACCCGACGACTGATGGTCGTCGTACATAGCCTGTTTCTTCAGTTCAGCCGGGAATTTATAGACTCCACGCGAGCTGACAGTCGATGCCGTTTCAGAACCCAGCACCAGATTCTGCGGCAGTTTCTCGTAAGACTCCACATAGCGGTGAGTGCGATAATTCAGTCCCGGCACATCGAGCATGGCCGCGAAGCCATTGGCCAGCACGCACGACACCTGATCCATACCGCACGTCACAGGGCGTGTCGGATCCTCGCGATGACAAATGTCTTGCAAAAACGAAGCTACCTTGTAACCTTCAGGACTGCATTGCGTAGGCACTTCGTTTCCGATGCTCCACATCACCACGCTGGGATGGTTGCGATACTGGCGAAGCATGTTTACCATATCCTTCTCGGCCCACTCCTTAAAGAAGCGGTGATAGCCGTTTTCGCATTTGGCAATGTCCCACTCGTCGAAAGGTTCCACCATCATCATAAAGCCCATTTCATCACAAAGTTCAACCAACTCCGGCGCAGGCATGTTGTGCGACGTACGGATGGCATCACATCCCATATCTTTCAACAGTGTCAGCTGACGGCGAAGAGCCGCTACATTGATTGCGGCTCCCAACGGGCCAAGGTCGTGATGATTGCATACCCCCTGGAACTTACGATGCTGGCCGTTCAGGAAGAAACCTTTGTCGGCCACCAACTCAATGCTGCGGATACCGAAACGGGTAGTATACTCGTCGGTCTGCAGCCCATCTACATAAATCTTTGAAACAGCCTTATATAAATAAGGTGTTTCGGGGCTCCACAACCGGGGAGCATCGACCAAGAAATTCTGTTCGAAAGGCTGACCGTGGTTAATTTTCATCGTATTGTCTTTCGAAGCCACCACTTCACCTTCCGGAGAAAGAATCTGGGTCAAGATACGAACATCCTTCGTCCCGGCCCCTTCAACAGTTGTCTTCAGACAAACAGAAGCATATTCGGCAGAAACGTGCGGTGTTGTCAGTTGCGTTCCCCATACCGGTACATGCACAGCCTCCGTCGCCACCACACGTACATTTCGGTAGATTCCGGCTCCCGGATACCAGCGAGACGACTGCGGACGGTTCTCAAGGCGGACAGCCAGTAGGTTCTTTGCTCCCTCTTTATTTAAATAAGGTGTAACGTCACAATGAAACGAGTTATAACCGCACGGCCAGAAACAGACTTCCTGTCCGTTGACATACACACGAGCCTCGCTCATGGCGCCATCGAATACCAGCGACACCAGTTTACCAGCCGGAGCCTCGAACGTAGTCCGATACCACCCTACTCCGACATAAGGCAAACCGCCCGTACGTCCGGTCTTTACCGAAGCCGCCGTCTCCAGATTCTGAGTGACAGCCACCTCCTGCAAGTCGTGACTACGGTCGAAAGGACCATAGATGGCCCAGTCGTGAGGCACGGTCACAGCTTCCCACTGCTTGTCGTCAAAGTCTGGCTTCATGGCATCAGCCACATCACCTTTCATAAATTTCCACCCTTTTTCCAATAAGGTTTCCGTTCGCTGCTGCGCAACAGCCATCCAAGCCAGCAATGCGCAACATAAAGTCATCAATAATCTTCGGTTCATATTTATTCTTTATTATTCTTTAAACCCATCCATGATTACAGTCGGCCGGCCATCTTCGGTAAAAGCTCCCAATCGATATTGGCCCGGTTTGCATTCTGGTTCCCAATAGAATACACCTTTACACTTGTTTCCTGTATTTTCACGGCATTCTTTTATGAGACGTGCCAGCTGCTCTTTACCCTGTTGCAATACGGCATCGCTTGCCAGGCGTCCTTGGTCGTCAGCACACTCCATACCCGTCTCTACTACCATCACATCGCATCCGTAACGGGCACTTACCTTCTTAATATTAGCAATACAATCCGTAATCGTTTTTTCTGCCGTATATTCAGGATGTTCCTGCATAGTCCAATAAGGATAGATCGACATACCTATCATGTCCCATTTTCCGCCGTTCTTCTTCAGCTCGTCGAAGAACCAGGTATAAAGTCCATTATCATATCCATTGTCCAGATGAACAATGACAATGGCTTGCGGGAAAACCGCCTTTACGGCATCATAACCTGTATTTATGAAAGTGGCCAAATTGGCCCAGTTAGCCCGATATTTTATCTCAGTCGAAGTCGTATTCGATCCTTTCACGTCGCAAGCACGGATGTCATACGAAGCTCCGCTCAGCGAAGCATCTTCGTCCCACAACATACCCGGACGGATTTCGTTTCCTACCTGTACCCACTTCGGAGTAACTCCGGCCGCCTTCAATGCATTCAATACTTCGGTCGTATGGTTCGCCAACGCTTTCTTCAATTCGTTTATTCCCAATCCTTTCCAGGCAGCCGGCTTATGCTGCTGACCGGGATCGGCCCACCAGTCGCTATAATGAAAATCGACCATTACATCCATATCCAGTTTCTGAGCCCTCTTGGCCTTCACAACCAGATCTTCCGTGTTGCACCAGTTGTCATGCTCCTTCGGATCGACCCATACACGCAAGCGGATGGCATTAAGCCCATATTCCTTCATCAAAGCCGTACATTCACGTACTTCTCCAGCCTGATTCTTAAAAACATGTCCTTGACTTTCCATTTCGGTCACCCAGCTGATATCAGCCCCCTTAGCAAAATCCTGGCTTTCTGTGACAGTAGAATCTTCCTCCGACTCTTTATTATTAGAGGTTCCGTCTCCGCACGATGACAATAACAACAAGGCTCCCAACGCCCAACTCATAAAGTAAAAGTGTTTCATAGTCTACTATTTAATAAATAAAACATATATACATAATCAACAATCCACCTAAAACAGGCTACAATGACCTCAACCTATTCAACAATAAGAGTACACAACTTATTATTCCTTAGATAATAGCTGAACCGCCTCAAAGATAAACAAATCTTCTGCAACAACTATAAAGGCCTTTGACAAAAATACAAAAAACAACAGTAACACAGCCACCTAGCAAGAGCTACAAAGAAGCCCATCTATGCAATCGTTTGCAAAAACGGATAAACCGATAACAGTCAAGACATAAAACATTTTCAGGCAAATCGCTTACATTTGCAATGGGAACAAGAATATTATGCCTTGATACTTATTTGGGCAGACAACTTTTTTGCCTACCTTTGGGTAGAAAATACCGATACTTATGAACAAACCTCAAATCACCATCAAAGACATAGCACGCGCACTGAAAGTTTCGCCGTCGACGGTTTCCAGAGCGTTGAAAGACAACCCGGACATCAGCCAGGAAACACGCGATCTGGTACATGCCTATGCCAACAAACATAACTACAAGCCCAATGTACAGGCCGTGAATCTGCGGGCAGGACGGAGTAACACGATAGGCGTCATCGTTCCGCAAATGGTACACCATTTCTTTTCGTGCGTACTGAGTGGAATAGAACAGGCCGCTTCGGAAGCAGGATACAATGTACTTGTAGCCCAAAGCAACGAATCATACGAACAAGAAGTAAAAATTATACACTCATTTCTCGCAGCACGTGTATGCGGTGTTATTGCTTCGCTGGCTAAAAACACCTCGCATTACGAGCACTATCAGGAACTGCTGGACAATAATATTCCGATTGTCTTTTACGACCGTATCTGTACCGGTCTGAATACAGAACGGGTGGTAGTCGACGACTATGCCGGATCGTTTGCCGCCGTTGAGTACATGATACAGACCGGATGCAAACGCATCTTTTTCTACGGTTCCGCACCTCATCTGGAAATCACCAAGAACCGCCGGAACGGCTACCTGGATGCTATGAAGAAATACCACATTCCGGTAGATGACAGTATGATAAAGCTGTGTGATACCCGCGAACGCGCCATTGCCATCACCCCCGACCTGTTGGAATCGGAAGAGCGCCCTGACGGCTTTTTCGCCATCAACGACGAAACGGCGGCAGGAATTCTTTATGCCTGTAAGTTGGTAGGCATCAAAGTCCCCGACGAAGTTTCCATCTGCGGATTCACCGACGGAGCCATCGCCCAAAACACCGATCCCAAACTGACAACCGTAGAGCAACACGGTGAAGAAGTCGGAAAAAGTGCTTTCAGCATCCTGGCCAACAAACTGGAAGGAGAAGAAAAACGCAGCAACAAGATTGTCAGGACAAACCTGATTATCAGAGGCACAACCAAATAATTTCTAAACCGATTCAGATTCAAGGCAACAACCAACTGAAAAACAATTAACTACAAATATCATGAAAGTAAAACCAGACTTGAGTTTTTGGAAGCTGTGGAACATCAGCTTTGGCTTCTTTGGCGTACAGATAGCCTACGCCCTTCAGAGCGCCAACATCAGCCGCATCTTTGCCACGCTGGGCGCCGACCCTCACTCTCTTAGTTATTTCTGGATACTGCCACCGCTGGCCGGTATCATTGTGCAACCACTGGTAGGTGCTGCAAGCGACCGCACCTGGACCCGCTTCGGACGCCGTATTCCTTACCTGTTCATCGGCTCACTCATTGCCGTACTGGTGATGTGTCTGCTTCCCAACGCCGGTAGTTTCGGCATGGAAGTAAGTACAGCCATGATCTTCGGACTTTTTGCCCTTATGTTTCTTGATACATCCATCAATATGGCCATGCAACCTTTCAAAATGATGGTAGGCGACATGGTAAACGAAAAGCAGAAAGGACTGGCCTACTCCATCCAGAGTTTCCTATGCAATGCTGGCAGTCTGGTCGGCTATCTGTTCCCTTTCATTTTTGCATGGATTGGAATCCAGAATACGGCTGCACAAGGAGTGATTCCCGACTCCGTTATCTATTCATTCTACATCGGAGCCGTCATCCTCATTCTTTGTGTCATCTATACCACTGTCAAAGTAAAGGAGATGCCTCCTAAGGAATATGCCGAATATCATGGTATCAGCGAAAACGAAAAGAAAGAGAAAACCAACATGCTGAAACTATTGGTGAAAGCCCCCAAAGCTTTCTGGACAGTAGGTCTGGTACAGTTCTTCTGCTGGTTTGCCTTCATGTTCATGTGGACTTATACCAACGGCAGTATCGCAGCCAACGTATTCGACGCACCTACTGTAGAAACCGTTGTGAACGGTGCGAAAAAAGTTTTGCTCGACACCACCAGCCTGCAATATCAGGAAGCAGCCAACTGGGTCGGAGTACTTTTCGCCGTACAGGCTATCGGTTCGGTACTGTGGGCCATTTGCATCCCCATGTTCAAAAACCGTCATCTGGTCTACTCTCTTAGCCTTATTCTGGGAGGAATCGGTTTCATTTCCACCTATTTCATCCACAACCAGTATGCACTGTTCATTTCGTTCATCCTGATTGGATGTGCCTGGGCAGCCATGCTTGCACTTCCTTTCACCATCCTGACCAACTCTTTAAGTGGTGGCCACATGGGTACTTACCTGGGACTGTTCAACAGCACCATCTGCATTCCGCAGATTATAGCAGCCGCACTGGGTGGTTCCATCCTGTCACTGTTCACTCCGGAAGGTTGTCTTCCTCCCGAAATCAATATGTTGGTGACAGCAGGCGTCATGCTGATTATCGGAGCAGCCTGCGTTTATATCATCAAAGAAGGTAAAGACAGTTAATACAAACACCGTCGCGACATTGCCTGTTGGCAAACCAGGCATCATTCTGTCGGGTCATGTAGGAGAAATGCTCCACATTGTTTCCCGACAGAGTGATGCCTTTTCATTTTATTTCTTATCTTTACGCCCATAACACTAATACGAATGCCATGAAAAAGTACCTGAAAACCGATGAATGGAACATAATAGAAGACAAGTTTCATGCCGACAACCTCCGCATGTCTGAAAGCATATTCAGCTTGGGCAACGGAAGGTTCGGACAACGTGGTAACTTCGAAGAGCCATACAGCAGCGACAGCTACCAGGGCTCGTTCGTAGCCGGCATTCCTTTCCTCGACAAAACACGGGTTGCATGGTGGAAAAACGGATTCCCCTATTACTACACACGCATACCCAACGCGGCCAACTGGAGCAGCATTCACCTGAGACTTATAGACGAAGAACTGGACCTTGCCCAATGGGATGTGGAAAGCTTCAACCGCCGACTCGACATGTACGATGGTATCTCCTACCGCGATGTAAAAGTGACTTCGCCACGCGGCAACAGCCTGCAACTGCATGTAGAACATCTGGCCAACATGGCTTTCCCCGATCTGTGTCTGATCAGCTACAATGTTACTTCCCTAAATTATAGCGGGAAATTGTCACTTCTTCCTCTGCTCGAAGCCAACCTGAACGAACGCTCGGAACAGACCGAAGAACGGATATGGAACCTGCTTGATTCGGGAGTTGCCCATGACTGCGCCTACTTATGGACACAGACCCGACGGGAAGATGCTCAAGTGTGCTATGCCATGACTTACCAATTCTATAAAAACCACAAAGAAGCAAGCCACAACCCCATACGTATCGAAAAAGGCAAGCAAACCGGCTTCAGCCTTGGCATCGACATGAAGCCCGGAGACACCGTAACCCTTCTGAAATATGTTGTGATAGCCTCTTCGCTTTATTATGAAAGACAAGAACTTGTCGAAAAATCCATTCACATAGCCCGTGAGGCCAAAAATAAAGGATGGGAAACCTTAACCCAAGCTCATAAACAGGCCTGGCACGACATTTGGGAAGAAGCCGATGTCGTCATCGAAGGAGATCCGGAAGCACAGCAAGGAATCCGTTACAATATTTTCCAACTTTACCAGACTTATAGGGGAGACGACCCAAGACTGAACATTGCCCCCAAAGGGTTTACAGGAGAAAAATACGGAGGCAACACTTATTGGAATACCGAACTGTGCTGTGTTCCCTTCTTCCTTTTGTCCACTCCAAGGCAAATAGTCAGAAATCTGCTGATGTATCGCTACAACCAGCTTCCCAAAGCCATTGAAAATGCCCGAAAATTAGGATTTGACGGTGGCGCCGCTCTCTTCCCGCAAGTAACCAACAACGGAGAAGAATGCCACAGCGAATGGGAAATCACTTTCGAGGAAATACACCGAAATAATATCATCGTGTATGCCATCATACAACATGCAAGCATCACAGGATCGATAGACTACATACTGCAATACGGCCTGGAAGTAATGATTGCCATCTCCCGTTTCTGGAGCCAGCGTACTACCTTCTCACAGGCCAGGCAGCAATATGTCATTCTGGGAGTGACCGGCCCCGATGAATATCAGAACAACGTAGACAACAACTGGTACACAAACTTTTCGTGTATACGTTGCCTGAAGATGACACTGAAACATCTGGATCTGGCTGCCCAACAATATCCCGAAGAATACAAACGTATATGCGCAGCCACACATTTCGACTACGAAGGCGAAACGCCTTTGTGGCGCGACATCATCGAACATATGTATCTGCCCCAAGATGCGGAGAAAGGAATTTTCGTACAGAACGACGGCTTTATGGATAAAGTACTGCAAACAACAGATGCCATCCCTCAAGCCGAACGCCCCATCAACCAGCATTGGTCCTGGGACCGCATTCTCCGCTCCTGCTACATCAAGCAAAGTGATGTCCTGCTGGGCCTCTACCTTTATTATTTCCTGTTCGATACCGAAACTGTCCGGCGCAACTTCGACTTTTACGAGCCCATGACTGTTCACGAGTCGTCGCTGTCGCCCCACATACATGCCATACTGGCTGCACGCATCGGCGAAACCGAAAAGGCTTATCAACTGTTTGTACATGCTACCCGAATGGATCTGGACGACTACAACAATGAAGCCGATCAAGGATTGCATATCACCAGTATGCCTGGTTCGTGGCTGGCCATTGTCCGAGGATTTGCCAATCTGCAAACACAAGCCAATGAGTTAAGCTTATCGCCTGTCCGGCCTTCGCAATGGGAGAAATACGCTTTCCGAATTAATTTTCAAGGCAGGAAACTAAAAATAGAAATAAGCACAAAAATACAGATTACATTGTTGGCCGGCGAAACCTTAAACGTTAAGATATATGATGTTGACTACCAACTGACTCCAGAACAACCGTTGTGCATAGCCTGCAACGGCTGATCCGTAACTGCAGCATTGCCACAACAACCAGCAAACTAAAACTTATATCACTCACCTGTTAAATAAAAAAAGGATGCACCGCTCCGATACATCCTTTTTCACATTATCATCACAACTAATTATTATCCCAAGAACGAGATAAGCACACCGGCAGCCACGGCAGAACCGATCACACCGGAAATGTTGCTCGACATACAATAGTTGAGCACATGGTTCTTCGGATCATATTTTGTAGCAATCTCATTGCACACACGGCTGGCCATAGGCACTGCACTCAAGCCGGTAGCACCGATAAGCGGGTTGATCTTCTTTTTCGAGAAGAGATTGACTATCTTTACAAACAGAATACCGCCCGAAATAGACAAGGCGAATGCAAGGAAACCACCAATAACAATACCGATTGTCGTCCAGTTCAGGAATGCCTCGCTCGTCATAGTAGCACCGACACTCAGTCCCAGGAAAATGGTAGCCGCATTCATAATGCTGTTGGCAGCTGCATCGAACAGACGGCTCGTATCCGAACCGATTTCCTTAATCAGGTTACCGAACATCAACATACCGATCAAAGGTACGGCAGTAGGCACGAACAAGGCCACAATGGTAGTAACCGCTATCGGGAAGATAATCTTCAGCACACGCAGGTTCTTGATTTCCGTCTTCGAAGGATAAAGTTTCTCCTGTTCCTTCATGTTGATCATCAGTTCTTTCTTGGTACAAAGCAACTTCACTACCAACGGAATAATAACCGGAACCAATGCCATATACGAATAAGCAGCAATAGCTATCGGGCCCAACAGATGGGGAGCCAGCTTGATCGTAGTAAAAATAGCCGTAGGACCATCGGCACCACCGATAATACCCAATGCTGCAGCTTCTTTCGGAGTGAAGCCCATCAGTACGGCACAAAGCAATACGGTAAAGATACCCAGCTGGGCAGCCGCACCGAAAATAGAAAGACGCAAATTACGAAGCATCGGACCAAAGTCAGTCAACGCACCTACACCCATAAAGATGACAGGTGGCAGGAAACCGGTCTTTATCAACATATAGTAGATGAAGTTCATCAGTCCCAGCTCGTGAGCAATTTCGTGCAACGGCATCTCCCAGATGTTCTTCATCACTCCGTTCACCATCACCATGCCGTTCTCGTCGGCTTGGATAACTCCCATTTCACCTCCAGGAAAATTGGCGATAAGCACACCGAAGGCAATAGGTATCAGCAAAAGCGGTTCGTAATGCTTCTTGATACCCAGATAAAGGAGAACGAAAGCAATGGCATACATCACAAGGAACGACGGATCGGCAATGATGTTACTGAATGCCGTCATGTCATAGAGTTTTGCAAATATATCTTCCATTATCCAATCTTCATTAATACATCATCTTCTGAAACTGAATCTCCCGGATTGACACAGATGGCAAGAACCGTTCCGTCAAAATCGGCACGGATGGCATTGTATGTCTTCATAGCCTCGATGTAACCCAAAAGATCACCTTTTTTCACCTTATCGCCCACCTTTATCGGAGTTTCCTGTGTATTCTTGGTCAGGAAGAACTTTCCTTCAAGCGGTGCAGGAACGTCTTTGCCTTCGCCTACGGGAGCCTCAACCTTGGCTGTAGCCGAAGCAGGCAGATCGATATCGCCATAAGCCACTGTCACACGATAAGACTGCCCGTCTACCTGTACGGTAAGCGTTTTCGGTTTAGCATCGTCCAGCGGAGACTTGTCGCGTTCGGCACGGCGTTTTTCCACATCAGCAAGGAAGTCTTCTTTCGCCTTTCCACTCTTATAAGCCTCGTATTGTGCAGGGTGCATGGCATATTCGAAGAGTTCTTCGTCGTCTTCGCCTGTCTCCCACTTATTTTCCTTCATCATCTTGCGATACTTGTCGAGGCAGTCGGGATAATTATCTTGCGGATTACCGGTGAAGAACTTGCGTCCTTCGCGTTCTGCCTTCTCCACAATTTCCGGAGCCAACTGACCCGGCAATTTTCCGGCTTTACCCAGAATCATATCCCAAATGTCGTCGGCTATCATACCCCAACGTTCCTTGCCTTTCTCCATGGCAATAACGTTCATCATGGCCAGGTTCTTAACATACTGGCTGAAAGGCGTTACCAAAGGAGGATAACCTACACGGGGCCATACATAAGCCACTTCGTTGAACAGCTTGATGAGCAGTTCGTCCTGCTTCATAAACGGCAGGTTCCGTTTGGCCTTGTATTTGTTGATGCTTTCCAGATTGGTTTCCAAATCGGCCATCAGACTTCCCATCATACCACCCGGCAGTCCCGGACCGATCAGCAGGGAATTCATCAGACGGTTGCGAGGCGAGATGTACAGTCCCAGGAAATCGTCCATGAATTCCTGAATCAGGGCACGTACTTTCATATAAGCCTCCATGTTGATTTCCGGCACCTTGAATCCGGCATCCTTCAGCATGGCCTGCACACTGAGCAAATCAGCATGGCCTGTACCCCACGACAAAGGCTCCATACCTACATCGATATAGTCGCATCCGGCTTCGCAGACAGCCAGAATGCTGGCCATGTTGAATCCGGGACCCGCATGACTATGGTACTGAATAGGAATATCCGGATGGGCAGCCTTGATGTTGGCCACAATCTTGCCCAAGGTTACAGGACGTCCGATACCGGCCATATCCTTGATACAGATTTCATCGGCTCCCAGCTTGATCAGCTGCAAAGCCATGTCTGTATAGTATTCTACCGTATGTATGGGTGAATGAGTGATACACAGCGAACATTGCGAAATCATGCCTGCTTCGTGAGCATATTTGATAGAAGGGGCTATGTTGCGAATGTCATTCAGACCGCAAAAAGTACGGGTAATGTCCGTTCCCTGCGCTTTCTTTACCTTATAAAACAGCTTTCGCACATCGGCAGGAACTGGGCTCATACGCAAACCGTTCAACGCACGGTCCAACATATGGGTTTGAATACCTGCTTCATGGAAAGGCTTTGTCCAGGCACGTACGGCCTTATTGGGGTTTTCTCCAAACAGCAGATTTACTTGTTCGAAGCCGCCACCGTTGGTTTCAACACGGGCAAAACATCCCATTTCGACGATAGCGGGAGCTACTTTCACCAGCTGGTCTACACGTGGCACATACTTACCGGCACTCTGCCACATGTCCCTGAATACCAAGCTGAACTTTATTTCTTTCTTCATACCTTATTAATTGAATTTGTATATTACTTCTTTTCTTATCGATTACAGTTTCTCTACTTTAGTCACTTTTCCTTTATCGTGTGTCACTACCGACACCGCAGCAGCAATGGCGGCCATAATATTGGCAGGAACCGGGGCAGGCGCATTGGCTCCAGCTGACTTGGCAGGGACAGACTCTTCGGGTGCGTATTTATTCACCAGCGCAATAAGTCCTTTTCCTAAATAGATAACAATCAGCAGGATAGCAAATACAGTCGCCATACCTACCACCATTAGCAAAAGTGCGATATTCAAGTTCTCCATACTTATAGTTTATTAGTTATTTAGCCAGATTTCAAAAAAATCGTTCGAAATTACTGAATATTACTGAGAAAAAGTCGTTCAGTTGTGATAAAATATATTAAAAAGGAAGATATACAATCCCCAGCCTTCCTTCTTAACTACTTAACAACCAAGAGGTAATTTACACTCTGCCATCACCTGAGCCTTCTTGATTCATAAACACCCTGAACACACATACAACTACATCTTACCCGACATCCAATCCGTGATAAACCGTGTCATCTACAGTGTTTTTCAGCAGTTTGCAGGATGAAGTTTCATCGTAATTGTCTTGGGAATGAGCTGTTTGTGGTGAAAGATGGATACGCGGACAACGCGGAGAGGACGGACGAACGCGGATTTTAATCTTTAAATACAGGCAGAACAGATTTCCTGAAAGGGGTGAAAGTTGATGCCAGTCTTGCAATAATTTTTTCCCAGTTAGGAAAAAATTATTGCCTAGTTAGCAAAAAATTTTTCTCTAACTGGGAAAAAATTAACGGGTTGTACAGCCATCCAGATTTATGTTTCACCGAATGTCGGTGAAGCTTTATCTTTCACCATATTCTACTGAATATCAACAAGAAATTCCGCATTGAAAGCGTGAACCCAATTTCCCTTTTTCTTTTTTTATCCGTGTTAGTCCGTCCTCTCCGCGTTGTCCGCGTATCCATCCTTCACCCGTTATTCATTTTTAATCATTCACTTCCCATTCTTAACTAACGTGAGTTCGATATAAGCAAATAAATATTTCACTGAAAATTAGGA
>NZ_JAULLJ010000037.1:0-33048 GCF_030518095.1 Bacteroides sp. ET489 | reverse complement strand
ACAGACCATGGTGCTGGACATCGTATTTGTGGACGGCGGACGCACACAGCGCACGGAGGTCGACCTGACGGAAGCCCTTGCGGACTTTAACGGCGATATGACCACCGCCTACCGCGTGACCGGCACACTGGAAACGCCTGTCGGCATGGAGGAAGGCAACGCCGAAATCACCGGTTGGGAACCGGTGGACGGAGGCGATGTGGATGCGGGGATGTAAGAAAATGAAGAATGAATAATTAACAATTAATAGTGAATAGGATGAAAACAAGACATTTTGCACTCGCAGCGCTGGCACTGACACTGGCCGCCTGCAACAACGACAACGAGAACCTGAACGACGGCCCCGTGGCCGCAGTGATTAATGCCGAAATTTCCGACGCCGTAGCCACCCGCGCCAGCGGAACCGCCTGGGCGGAACGTGACGAGATAGGCATCTCCGAAAGCCGCTTCGGCTACACCAATGTCCCCTACCGGTGGGAAAGCGGGAAGTTCACACCGGCAGGAACCATTATCTTCTTCCAAGATGACGACCCGACCACCTTCTCCGCCTACTATCCTTACGATGCGGACGGTGGGACACTGACCGCCACCACCGATGCCACGGCGCAGCAGGACCAGCCCGCCATCGACTTCCTCTATGCCACCGGTGCCACTGCCAGTACGCACAATCCTGAAGTGAACTTTACCGACGACACTGATGCAGGCGGCAAGGACTGTTCCTTCCACCACTGCATGAGTCAGATTACGCTCACCTTCAAGGCAGGAAGCGGTGTGGACTTCAATACCATCAAACCCACCGGCTACACACTCTCCGGACTGGTGCTGGAGGGCAGCTTCGACACCGCCACCGGCACGGCGGAAACGGATGCGAACGCACAGACAGCCGACCTTACAATGGAACTGGACGGCGTACTCACCTCGTCGGTCATCCTCTTCCCGCAGTCAACGACAAGTATCGAACTGAGCGTGAACTACAACAGCCAGCCCTACACCGCCACGCTCACCATTCCCGACGGCGCACTGAAAGCCGGCAACAACTACACCTACACCGTCACCGTCCGCAACAAGGACTTAACCGTCAGCTCAGCCACTATCAGCGACTGGAACCCGGTGAACGGCGGCAATGTGAATGCAGACCTTTAAGAATATCATTCCTAAAAGACTAAGAATATGAACAACAGACTTCCATTGCATATACTGTCCGCAGCAACCGTCCTGCTTTTTGCAGCGACTGCCTGCACGCAGGATGACCTCGGCGGCGGCACGTTGCTCGAAGGCGAGTATCCATTGGTAATCCGCGCCACCGGCCTGCAAGCCGTGGCAACCCCTGCCTCACGCGCCACTGTGGATGGCGACTGGCAGGGTGTACAGACCGTAGCCCTCAGCGTGGGCGGCACGGTGAAGGAATACGATGTGACGGCATCCGATGCCGACGGCTACAAGACAGCCACCCTGAGCAGCGACACCGACCCGTTCTGGTGGACAAGCCGCGAGGACATCACCGTTTCGGCATGGTGGCCATACGGCACCACGATGCCCGATGTGGTAGTCAAGGCAGACCAAAGCACGAAGGAAGGCTTCGAGGGCAGCGACTTTATCTCTGCCAAAGCCCAGACCGTGCAGTTCGACAACCCGACGCTTGAGTTCAGCCACCGCACGGCGCGTATAACGGTTCTTCTTAAACCGGGAGACGGCATCCCGAGCGTGACGGGAGCCGATGTTTCCGTGACCGGCTTGAGCACGGATAACGGCAATCCCGCCACTATCCGCACCTACGCGGCGGGCAGCGACACCTACGAAGCCCTCACCGCACCGCAGACCGTGAAGGCGAATACACCGTTCATACAGGTGGATTTAGGCGGAGGTACTTACTATTTCCGTCCGCATAGCGATGTGGTGCTGGCAGCCGGCAGCCGCTATACCTACACCGTCAGTGTCACCGCCAAAGGACTGGAACTGGCAGGCTGCACCATCGGCGGCTGGACTGACGGCGACGGCGAGAGCGGCACGGCAGAGGATTTGGGTTATTTCATACAGGACGACGGCAGCTACACAGTCTATAACGCTAACGGCCTGCTGGCATGGAACGAGGCTGCGCAAAGCGACTACACGCTGAACTGCACCCTCACCGAAAACATTAACCTAACGGGCAAGGAGTGGACACCGGTAGGTAATAGCTTTCAAACATACAACGGCACTTTCGACGGACAGGGGTACAGCATCACGGGATTAAATGCTTCATCGCTTTTTGGAGGAATAGGAGAAAGTGCAACGGTAAAGAATCTGCAACTCGTGGATGTGAAATTAAACGAATCAAGCGGAGCTACAGCCGGGATAGTGGTAAATAACTATGGTACTATCATGGCCTGCTCCATGACTGGGGAAATTTCTGCTTATAGTTTTACGAGTGGTATTGCCAATTTTAATTTGGGTACAATCGTCGCTTGCTGGTTCAGCGGAACATTGAAGGAGAATGAGGGCTATGGTATCGTCGCTTTCAACTATGGCACCATCACCGCCTGCTTCTGGGACGGAAATACCACGAATGGGTATCGTTCTAACGAAGGAGGAACGGTAGAAGCCACGAAGGTGGAGGGCACGATCACTTGGCAGACCGCTGTTGGTGGCATGAACGCTGCCCTTACCGGCAACGACTATCAATGGAAACTTGGCACGGACGGCCTGCCCGTATTGCAGAGTAACCAGTAAAAACAGGACGATATGAAACGATATACCCTATATACATTCCCGGCACTCGCCCTGCTCCTTGCGGCCGCAGCCTGCACGCAGGACGATGCGGTTCTGCTCCCCGAAGCACCGGAGGGCATACCCATGACCTTTACCGCCAAGGGACTGAATCCCACGGCGGCAACCACCACCGGCACCCGCGCCACGGTGGACGGCGACTGGGAGGGCGTGACTGCGGTCGCCATCCAAATAGGCAACGAAGTGAAAGCATACCGCGTGACCCCCTCTTCCGACAACCTTACCGCCACCCTCAGCAGCGATGACCCGCACTACTGGGCGGGAGAAAGTGCCGTCACCGTATCGGCATGGTGGCCCTATACGGACGGGCAGACCTCGATGCCCGCCGTGACGGTGCAGGCAGACCAGCGCGGTGACGGATATGCCCAAAGCGACCACATCGGCGTGGCGGAGGAACTGCTGCATTACAACGGAGGCACACCCACGCTTGCCTTTACGCACCGCACGGCGCGGGTGACCGTCGTTCTGACGGACTACACCGAGGGGCTGAAGTCCGTGCAGCTGACGGGCCTCTCCACCGAGAACGGCAACCCGGCCGAAATCACCCCGTATGACAAGAGTGGCGACACCTACACCGCCCTCGTCGCCCCGCAAAGTGTGGCAGCGGGCACGACATTCATTACCTGCAAATTCACCAACGGCAAGGTCTTCGTCTATAAGATGAAGAACGATACCGACTGGCAGGCGGGCGAGGAATATACCTACACCGTCTCCCTCGCTGCGGCAAAAGACCCGGGATACACGGGCTGACCATTATTACATGGGCTTAAAACCCGGGCGCAACTCCGGTTCCGCCCGGTTACGAAATGAATAAATTTTATTGTCAAACCGCCGAATGTCGGCACCCCGTCAGGAAGGGGTTGTGGAGGGGGAGAGTCAAACTCCCCACCTTTGATAATCAAACTCCCCACCTTTGCCAACCAAACTCCCCACCTTTGATAGCCTAAGGTAGGGAGGCTTCCGGACAGCCTGCCGGCAGGAAGTAAAAAAACTTTGTACTATGGCATACTTTAAGAAAAAACAAATGAAGAGTAATGGGAAGTGGTATCCCGTGTCTGTAACCATCGGCCGCCCCGTCGGTACCGACACCGTGGCCAAGAAACTGGCCGACCTGTCGTCGCTTAGTGTGGGCGACGTGCTGTCTGTGCTCAAGCTGCTGGGCGGCGTCATCGGCGACTACATGAACAACGGCCGCTCCGTCAAGCTGGACGGTGTGGGCACCTTCTACTACACCGCCAACGCCGAAGGCCAGGGCGTGGACTCGCCCGACAAGGTGGGCGCGCAGCAGATAACGGGCACGCGCGTGCGCTTCATCCCCGAGACCACACGCGACAGTAGTAACAAGGTGACCACCCGCAGCCTGGTGAGCAGCGACATCTTCTGGGAACTGCTGGACGACGAAATCCCCGCACGCCCCGTGCCCGATGGCGAGGACGGCGGCGGCCAGGAACCCGGCGGCGGAACGACGGAGCCGGGCGGGGAGGATCCGCTGGGATAAGGAAGAAAATGAAGAATGAAGAATGAGGAATGAAGAATGTATCTGTCATTCTGAGCGACAGCGAAGAATCTCAACAGCCAGCTGAAGAGAGATGCTTCACTACGTTCAGCATGACAATGAAGAATGGAGGGGGGCAAGACAAAGGTATCTGAATAGGGTGTGTTGAACGGTATCTGCGCTCCCCTCCTTCGGGAAGGAGGGGTGCCCAACGGGCGGGGTGGTAGGCTTTACGACACGCTGTATATCACTTTCACTATCTTTTGATAAGCTAGGATACGTCTCAGCAAAAAAAATCAAGCGAGCTTGTTTTTTCTGCATTCGACTTTCACTATCTTTGTCGGGACCGAGATGTATGTTTAATCATTATTCATTTGACCCGACATGAAATATCCCATTGGCATTCAAAGTTTCGACCGCATTGTCGAAGACGGTTACGTCTACGTGGACAAGACCGACCTGATATACAGCCTGACGCACGAGAGCAGCATCTACTTCCTGAGCCGTCCCCGCCGTTTCGGCAAGAGCTTGCTTGTCTCTACGCTGAAGAACTATTATCTTGGCCGTAAGGAACTGTTCAAGGGGCTGAAGATAGAACGCATGGAACAGGCATGGGACGTTTATCCGGTGTTTCATCTGGACTTCAATGGCAGTAACTTCGCAGAAGCGGACGCATTGCAGAAACGTTTGCACGGCTATGTGGCAGGCTGGGAAGCCGACTACGGTCTGGCTTCGGAACCAGACCGGCTGGACTTGGGAGGACGTTTTCAGAGAGTGCTCGAAGCCGCCCATAAGCAGACGGGGCGTCGCGCCGTGGTCCTTGTCGACGAGTACGACAAACCGATTCTGGACGTGCTCGACGTTGACCCTGTGCTGGAGGAGCATCACCGCAACGTGCTGAAAGCCTTTTACTCGGTATTCAAGGTGGCAGACGAGCATCTGCAGTTCGTGCTGCTGACGGGCGTGACAAAGTTCTCGCAGGTGAGCGTGTTCAGCGGTTTCAACCAGCCGAAGGACATCAGCATGGACGGACGTTACGAGGCGTTGTGCGGCATCACGCAGGAAGAGATCGACCGCTACTTCCCGCAACCCATTGCCGACATGGCGGTGGACTACCGCTGTACGTCGGAAGAGATGAAGCAACGGCTGAAGCAACAGTATGACGGCTACCACTTCAGCAAACGCATGACGGACGTGTACAACCCCTTCAGCCTGCTTAATGCGCTGGACAGCCGTAGCGTGGACGATTACTGGTTCCGTTCGGGCACGCCTACCTACCTCATCCGCCTACTTTCCCATTTCAGGGAGAATATAAACGAACTGACGGGCAAGTACTACCGCCCGGAAGAGTTCATCGACTACAAGGCCGACGTGGAACGTCCGTTGCCGATGATTTACCAGAGCGGCTATCTGACCATCAAGGATTACGACATGGACTTCAATACATTCCTGCTGGACTTTCCGAACAACGAGGTGAAAAGCGGTTTTCTGACCATGCTTGCTTCGTCGTATCTGCAGTCGTCGGAAGATACGGGCGGATGGGTTCGCGACGTGGTTCGCACGCTGCGTGCAGGCGATGTGGACAGGTTGGGCACGTTGTTCACGTCGTTCCTTTCTGGCATTCCCTATACTATGCGCCGCAAGGACGATGAGGTGGAACGTGAACGTTATTTCCAGTATACGTTCTATCTGATTCTTCGCCTGATAAGCGTCTATACCGTCTATGTGGAGAAGGTTCAGAGCCACGGCCGTGTGGACTGTGTACTGGAAACTCCGCAATACGTTTACATCTTCGAATTCAAGCTCGATGGCACTGCGGACGAGGCTTTGCGACAGATAGAAGAAAAAGGTTATGCACGCGAATATGCTTCGGATGCACGCACACTGTATAAGATAGGTGCAAGCTTCTCTTCGCAGACCGGGACGATAGAGGATTGGAAAACTGTGTGAGGAAGGCGGACGGGATATGCCCCCCCGAAAACAAACAGTACGTAGCGAAGGCCTTGCGGCCGGTTCACTACGTACTGTTGTTTTTTCAGGTTGTGTGTATCTTTCGTCCCGACGGGTATCAATATGAGCGGGCAAAGACTACGCGGCATGCCGAAGGCTTGCCTGTCACCATACACTTGCCGGGCTCTTTGTCGCCGGGGATGAAGGAGTCGAACGGGATGCAGCGGATGGTTGCTTTGGTCTCTTCCTTGATCTTTTCTTCGGTCTCGGTCGTACCGTCCCAGTGGGCCAGGATGAATCCGCCTTCTTCGATTTTCTCCTTGAATTCATCGTAGCTGTCTACGCTGATGATGCGCTTGTTGCGGTAATCGAGCGCTTTCTTGTAGATGTTGGCCTGGATGTCTTCGAGGAGGTCTTTTACGTACTCTTCGATGCCCTCGCACGAGCGGGTCTCTTTCTCCAGCGTGTCGCGACGCATGATTTCCATCGTGTTGTTTTCCAGGTCGCGGCCACCCATTACCAGACGCACGGGCACGCCCTTCACTTCGTAGTCGGCAAACTTGAATCCGGGACGCTTGTTGTCGGCATTGTCGTACTTCACGGAGATACCCATTGCCTTCAGTTTGGCCACGATGCCTGCCACTTTCTCGTCGATCTTGGCCAGCATCTCGGCGTTTTTGTAGATGGGCACAATCACTACCTGTATCGGAGCCAGGTGAGGCGGAAGTACCAGTCCGTTATCGTCGGAGTGGGTCATGATCAGGGCTCCCATCAGACGGGTGGACACACCCCAGGAAGTAGCCCATACGTATTCCAGCTTGTTTTCCTTATTGACGAACTGCACGTCGAATGCTTTGGCAAAGTTTTGTCCCAAGAAGTGTGATGTACCGCTTTGCAGTGCCTTACCGTCCTGCATCATGGCCTCGATGGTGTAAGTGTTGAGGGCACCGGCGAAGCGTTCGTTGGCCGACTTCACACCCTTGATGACGGGAACAGCCATGTACTTCTCGGCGAAGTCGCTGTAGACGTTCAGCATTCTTACGGCTTCTTCCTCAGCCTCTTCGCGGGTGGCGTGGGCCGTGTGTCCTTCTTGCCACAGGAATTCGGCTGTACGCAGGAACAGGCGCGTACGCATCTCCCAGCGGAATACGTTGGCCCATTGGTTGCACAGGATGGGCAGGTCACGGTAGGAGTTGATCCAGTTCTTGTACGTATTCCAGATGATGGTCTCCGATGTGGGACGGATGATGAGTTCTTCTTCCAGCTTGGCAGCAGGGTCTACCACTACTCCACCCCCGTTCGGATCGTTTTTCAGACGGTAGTGTGTTACTACTGCACATTCTTTGGCGAAGCCTTCCACGTGTTCGGCCTCGCGGCTAAGGAATGATTTGGGGATAAGCAAGGGGAAATATGCGTTGACGTGTCCGGTCTCCTTGAACATTGTGTCCAGCTGACGTTGCATCTTCTCCCAGATAGCGTAACCGTACGGTTTGATAACCATACATCCACGCACAGCCGACTGTTCTGCCAGGTCGGCTTTCACTACCAATTCGTTGTACCACTGAGAATAATTCTCGCTACGTTTGGTAAGGTCTTTCAGTTCTACTGCCATTTTTATTTCGTTTATTATAAGTTTTTCCTATTACGGTTTTTCAAACAGGACGCAAAATTACGAAATTCTTTGCAAAAGTCATTCATTCAGCAGTTTTTTTATCAGCAGTCGGGTTGGAAGGTGGTGTATGTCCTTTGGGGCGGGGTTTCGAACGCTTTTCCTGTAGGGGCGTCCGGGGGCTTTGCAGTAAAAAAGAGGGTGTATCAAATTAGAAAACTGCTTTCCTTTAGGCACGGATTACACGGAATTTCGCGGATGATTATTCTTCTTTCCCAGTGTTTTTCCGTGTAATCCGTGCCTGAAGAGCAATATAGCAGTTACTTTTCATTTTGACACACCCTCCTTTGTTCTGAGGGAGCGGCAAGCGGGACTCGAACCCGTGACCCTCAGCTTGGGAAGCTGATGCTCTACCAACTGAGCTACTGCCGCAAGATGTATGTATTGGGAGGGTGACCTCCCTTTTAAAACGTCGGCAAAGGTAATAAAATCTTTTAGAAAGAATCAAGCATTTCCTGATTTATTTCCTACTTTTGTGTGTTATTTCCAATTTTAGAAGAAGACAACCATGAAACGAATCATACTTATCACCGGAGGAGAACGGTCGGGGAAAAGCACTTATGCCGAAAAGCTGGCACTTTCTCTCTCCGCCTCCCCCGTCTACATGGCCACTGCCCGCATCTGGGACGAGGAATTCCGGCAACGGGTACTCCGGCACCAGGCACGGCGGGGAAAAGAATGGACCAATATAGAGGAAGAAAAGCAACTGAGCAGGCACGCGGTAGAAGGCCGTGTGGTGCTGATAGATTGTGTCACCCTGTGGGCTACCAATTTCTTCTACGAACTGAAAGCCGATGTCGGCCGGTCGCTCGAAGCCGCCAAGCAGGAGTTCGATCGGTTTACGGCGCAAGAAGCCACCTTTATCTTCGTCACCAACGAAATAGGTATGGGTGGCACCTCCGGAAACGAAATACAACGGAAATTCACCGATATGCTGGGCTGGCTGAACCAATATCTGGCAGCAAAGTCCGATGAGGTCGTGCTGATGGTATCGGGCATTCCGGTGAAAATAAAATAGCCCTGTACCCCATTAATCATTAACCATTAACCATTAATCCTTCACCATTATAATTACCGCATGAAAACATTCAATATACCCCATCCGGATATGGCTATCCGGGAGGCATTGGTCGATAAGATAAACAACCTGACCAAGCCCAAAGGCTCTTTAGGTATGTTGGAGGCTCTTACCCTCCAGATAGGATTAGTGCAGCAGACCTTGTCGCCTGCCCTGCATCATCCGCAGAACATCATTTTTGCTGCCGACCACGGCATCGTGGAGGAAGGCGTAAGCCTCTCGCCCAAGGAAGTGACTTGGCAGCAGATCAGTAACTTCCTGCATGGGGGCGCCGGAGTCAATTTCCTGTGCCGTCAGCATGGGTTTACACTGAAAATCGTTGATGCAGGTGTCGACTACGACTTGCCTTACGAGAAGGGCATCATCGACATGAAGGTTCGCCGCGGAACCCGCAACTACCTGCACGAGGCAGCAATGAGCCGCGAAGAGATGGAGCTGTGCATCGAACGCGGAGCCGAAGTCGTGAGGCGCTGTCACGAAGAAGGCAGCAATGTGCTTAGCTTCGGGGAAATGGGAATAGGGAACACGTCGGCCTCGTCGTTGTGGATGACCTGCTTCACCGGCATTCCTCTGGAACAGTGCGTAGGTGCCGGCAGCGGACTGAACACCGAAGGTATCCGCCATAAGTATCAGGTGCTACAGCAGGCCTTGCAGCACTATGCAGGCGATTACTCTCCGTGCGACGTGATCCGCTATTTCGGCGGACTGGAGATGGTGATGGCCGTAGGTGCCATGCTTCAGGCGGCCGAATTGAAGATGCTGATTCTGGTGGACGGCTTTATCATGACTAACTGTATATTGGCTGCAAGCAAGCTGTATCCTGCCGTTCTCGATTATGCCATCTTCGGGCACTGCGGCGACGAATCCGGCCACAAGCTGCTGCTCGATGCCATGGGGGCGACTCCCCTGCTCCATCTGGGGCTTCGTTTGGGCGAAGGTACGGGTGCCATCTGTGCTTATCCCATTGTCGATTCGGCAGTGCGGATGATCAACGAGATGGACAATTTTGCTCACGCTTCCATAACCAAATATTTCTAAGTGGAAATGAGTGTATTAGCAGCTTTTATCTTTTTCACCCGATTGCCTTTCTGGAAGCTGGGAGAGGTTTCTTCGGACAGTTTTAAGCATGTGGTGCCCTATTGGCCGGTAGTCGGTTGGCTGACCGGAGGCGTGATGGCTGCCGTCTTGTGGTTGGCTGCACAGGTGTTCCCGATGTCGGTGGCGTGGCTTTGTGCCATCATTGCCCGCTTGCTGCTTACCGGCTGCCTGCACGAGGATGGCTTGGCCGACTTCTTCGACGGATTTGGCGGAGGGCGCACACGCGAGCAGACACTGGCCATAATGAAGGATTCGCATATTGGCAGCTACGGGGTGATAGGGCTGATAATCTATTTCCTGTTGTTGTTTCAGTTACACGCATTGCCGTTGGACCTTCTTTGCGCCTTGGCCTTTTGTGGCGACTGCTGGTCGAAGTTTACGGCTGCGCAACTGATCAATTTTCTTCCTTATGCGCGGAAGGAGGAAGAGAGCAAGGCACACGTCGTGTACCAACGCATGAGGGTCAGCGAGTTCCTGTTGGCTCTGGCCGGTGGCGCGTTGCCTTTGGTTTGCCTGCTTCCTTTCGGCATGTGGCCGGTTGCTTTGTTTCCGGTGGTTGTGTTTGTAGCGTTGTGCCGACTGATGAAGCGACGCCTGAACGGGTATACGGGCGATTGTTGCGGGGCCATGTTCCTGCTGTGCGAATTGGCTTTCTATTTGGGAAGCCTGTGGATGTATCATTATTACTAAGAAAAGAAATAGTCAATATATGGAAGTGATTCTTATCCGACATACCTCGGTAGATGTTCCCCCTGGGGTGTGCTATGGGCAGACCGACGTGCCTCTGAAGGCAACTTTCGAGCAGGAAGCGGCTGTCACGGCCGCAGGGCTGAAAGCGTTTCTGCCTTTCGACAAAGTGTATACCAGCCCGCTGACACGGTGCGTAAGGCTGGCTGCTTATTGCGGCTATCCCGACGCTACGCGCGACCGTCGTATTATGGAGATAAATTTCGGAGCCTGGGAGATGAAGCCGTTCCAGACGAACGACGATCCCCGTCTGAAGGAATGGTATGCCGATTATCTGAACGTAGCCGCCACCGGAGGCGAATCCTTTGCCATGCAGTACCAGCGTGTCAGCCAGTTTCTGGACGAGCTGAAAAAGTCAGATTATCAGCGTGTTGCCATATTCGCTCATGGAGGCGTCCTTATCTGTGCGCAGATATATGCCGGGCTGGTGAAGCCGGAGGAGGCTTTCAGTGCTTTGACGCCTTATGGTGGAATCATCAGTATTGAAATATAATGATAGAATAAAAAGACATTTATGATACCAGAAGAGCTTAGAGAACTTTATAGAAACCATACCGGACAGGATCCGGAAGAAATTGTCAGACTGACGCCGGCGGGTTCCAACCGTCGGTACTTCCGTCTGAAGGGAGTGACAGATTTAATCGGAGTCGAAGGCGAATCGGTCGACGAAAACAAGGCTTTCCTTTATCTGGACGGGCATTTTCAATCCAAAGGGGTGCCGGTGCCCAAAGTCGTAGCCCGGTCGGAAGACGGCCGGTTTTATCTGCAGGACGATTTGGGCGACGTCCTTCTGTTCGATGCCATCGGGCAGGGACGCAGCACCGGGGTGTTCTCCGAAAGGGAGAAAGACCTGTTGCGGCAGACCATCCGTCTGCTTCCCGACTTTCAGTTTGCCGGAGCCGACGGACTGGATTTCTCCGAATGCTATCCGCAGGCGCAGTTCAACAGTCGCAGCGTCTTGTGGGACTTGAACTATTTCAAGTATTGTTTCCTGAAAGCTACCGGACTCGATTTTCAGGAAGACCGCTTGGAAGATGATTTCCTGCAAATGAAGGAGGTGCTTTTGCAGGACAATACGCCTACCTTCATGTATCGCGATTTCCAGAGCCGCAATGTGATGATAAAAGACGGTGCTCCATGGTTTATCGATTTTCAGGGAGGCCGTAAAGGACCGGTCTATTACGATGTGGCGTCTTTCCTGTGGCAGGCAAAGGCACGCTATCCGGAAGAACTCCGACAGGAACTGATCCGGGAGTATCTGTCTGCAGCACAAAAGTATACGGCGATCAGCGAGCCGGATTTTCAGCATCGCTTGCGGCATTTTGTATTGTTTCGCCTTTTGCAGGTATTGGGGGCTTATGGCTTCCGGGGTTACTTTGAGAAAAAGGCACATTTTCTGGAGAGTGTGCCGTATGCCATAGACAGTTTGCGCCAGTTGCTTCGCGAGCCTTATCAGGAATATCCATATTTGTGTGAGGTATTAAGCCGGCTGACCGGACTGGATCGGTTTACGGAGAAAAAATCACCGCTTGTTGTCACGGTGACCAGTTTTTCGTATAAAAAAGGTATTCCGGAAGATACGTCCGGCAATGGGGGCGGTTTTGTGTTCGATTGCCGGGCCGTCCACAATCCCGGAAAGTACGAACGCTATAAATCGCTGACCGGACTGGACGAACCGGTGATCCGTTTCCTGGAAGATGACGGAGAAATCACGGTCTTTCTGGAGCATGTGTATGCCTTGGTCGATGCTTCTGTCAAGCGTTATATGGAGCGTGGGTTTACCAGCCTTTCCGTTTCGTTCGGATGCACGGGCGGACAGCATCGTTCTGTTTACAGTGCACAGCATGTAGCCGAACATCTGCATCGGAAGTTTGGTGTGCAGGTGCGGCTCGTCCATCGGGAGCAGCATATATCCGTAAGTTTATAATCCGTTTTTTTGTTCAGTATAAGATTTGTAGTTATGAAAGCCATGATTTTTGCAGCCGGACTGGGTACGCGGCTCCGTCCTTTGACCGATCATACGCCTAAGGCGCTTGTTCCGGTGGGCGGTAAACCGATGCTTCAGCGGGTTATCGAGAAACTGAAAGAGGCGGGATTCGATGACATTACCGTCAACATACACCACTTGGGTCAGCAGATTATCGATTTTCTGGAGGCTCATCATCATTTTGGAGTGAACATACACATCAGCGACGAGCGGGATGAATTGCTCGACACCGGTGGAGGCATTCGGAAGGCCCGTCCGTTTTTAGAGGGTGGCGAACCGTTTCTGGTTCATAACGCTGATATTCTGTCCGATATCGATCTGGCCGGCTTCTATCGTGCCCATTGCAGTAGCGGAGCCGATGCCACCTTACTGGTCAGCCAGCGGCAAACTTCGCGTTATTTGCTGTTCGATGCCGAAAACCGGTTGCACGGTTGGATCAACAAAGCTACGGGCGAAGTAAAGCCGCAGGGGTTTGTCCCCGATCCGGATCGCTTTCTGGAGTATGCTTTTGGAGGTATTCATGTGATTTCCCCCACTCTTTTCCGATATATGGAAGGACCTCAATGGAGCGGTAAGTTTTCCATTGTTCCTTTCTATCTGTCTGTTTGCGATAAGGTCAGGATACAAGGCTGTCCGCTTCAAGGTTTCCACTGGTTCGACATTGGGAAACCTGAAACGCTGGCTAAGGCTGAGGCATTCTTACAAGAGGAAAAAAGTGGGTCAAATGAAGGAACGGTTTTCCTTTAGGCACGGAATTTTGCGGATGATTATTCTTCTTTACGTCGTCGGCACATTACCAAGCTTCTCTTTCCGTTTCATCTCGGAAAGTACGCCGCATGTCAGTGGAATGGCAAGCAGAAAAGACAGCACGTCCGAGCAGGCTTGGCACATTTCAACTCCCTGCAAACCCAGAAAATGAGGCAATATGAAGATGAGAGGAATAAAGAAGAGTCCCTGACGGGCCGATGAAAGCAAAGTGGCGCGTACCGGTTTGCGGATGGTTTGCAGCATCATATTGCTGACGATGATCCACGAGCCTAACGGGAAGGTGATGAATTGCCACCGCAATGCCGCGGCACCCACAGCAATCACTGCCGGGTCGCCTTTGCGGAACAGTTCAACGATTTCTTCGGCGTAGCCTATGCCCGATACGGCGCAAACCAGCAGAAATACAAATCCTACTTTGACGCTGAACCAGAACCCCTGACGTACCCGGGCGTACAGACCGGCTCCGTAGTTGAAGCCGCAAACCGGCTGGAATCCCTGTCCGAAACCTATCAGGAACGCATTGATGAACATAGCTATTCTGGTCACAATGGACATTCCGGCAATGGCGGCATCTCCATAGGCACCTGCCGCAATATTCAGCAGGATGGTAGCTACGCAGGCAAGTCCCTGACGGGCCAGCGACGGACTTCCCCCACCGATGATTTCCTTGATAAAGGAGCGCGAAGGGGTGAAGTTGCTGAAACTGATACGTATATTCTCACCCCGGCGGCTCATGAAAAGCAGCAGGGTGAAACTGCATATCTGGCTGATAACGGTGGCCCATGCTGCTCCGGATATGCCCATGTCGAGTCCGAAGATCAGAATCGGATCCAATATGACATTGATGACGGCTCCGGTAACAATGCCTACCATGGCATACGAGGCATTTCCTTGAAAGCGTATTTGGTTGTTGAGTACTAACGACGAGGTCATGAAGGGAGCTCCTAACAGAACAATCCCCAGGTAGCGTTCGGTGTACGGCAAGATGGTCGGGGTCGATCCCAATGCCAGGGAAAGAGGAGTAAGCAGCAACAGGCCTACAACGGTCAGCATCGCTCCCATGAACAAGGCCAGGAAAAAACCTGTAGCAGCCATCTTATGCGCATTGTCCAACTCTTTGGCTCCCAACTTGCGCGAGATGTAGTTGCCGGAGCCATGACCGAAGAAAAATCCTATGGCCTGTATGATGGACATGACCGAAAATACAATGCCTACTGCTGCCGTTGACTGCGTATTGATTTTCCCCACAAAGTAGGTATCTGCCATATTATAGAAAGAAGTGACAAGCATACTGATAATTGTCGGTATGGCCAATGAGATAACTAAACGGGGAACGGAGGCCGTTGTCAGGTACGTATAATTGTCTTTTGAATGGTGCATGATATTCAAAATACTATTTCAGTTGCTTTATTATCTTCAGCAAACCTTCTATGTTGTCGGTACAGATCACTTCCTTTCCGTGAACGTGTATGCCAAATTGGTTGCTGTTGTTTTCATCGGTATCAATATAGATATCGGTGAAGTGGCTATCGCCTTCAATGCCATTGCGTTGCAGTGCTTTCTGCACCATGGCATATCGTTGTCCGTGCCCTTTCAGTCCTATTTTCAAGGGACATTCGTAGTCTACCCTGAACAGTCCGGTCGCTGGTTCAAAAACAATGCCTTTGCGAACGAAAAATTGGTTCAGACTGCCATCCAGAGAGAGATCTTCCGGAGTTCCGATGACAACCCCTTTGTTCTTGTCCATCAGCCAGATCTTGTCTGCTATCTGCAGTGCCAGTTCCAGGTCGTGCGTGGACAGGAAAATGGTTTTGTTGGTCTGGCGACTAAGCGTGTGCAGCAACTGCATCATTTCTACTTTACTGGGAAAATCCAGAAAGGCAGTCGGCTCATCCAGATAAATAATGGGGGTTTCCTGCGCCAGTGCTTTGGCTATCATGACTTTCTGCCGTTCGCCGTCGCTTAAGGTATGTACCATTCGGTGGGCCAGGTGTCTTATGCCTACCTGCCCGATAGCCTGTTCTACGATGGCCTTGTCTTCTTTGGACAATATTCCCCAAAAGCCAGTATAAGGACTGCGGCCTAATCCGACCAGTTCGGTGACAGTAATATTCTGGACGTCGCACCGTTCGGTCAGAACCACACTGATCACTTTGGCCATCTGCTTGTCTGTATATTCTTCTATATCTTTCCCCAGAATGCGTATCTGTCCGCTCAACTTGGGTTGGAAGGCGGATAATGTTCGGAGCAGTGTAGACTTCCCCACTCCGTTGGATCCTAACAGGCAAGTCAGTTCGCCGCTGTTGATTCCGGCTTGAATACCTTCTGCTACGATTTTTACATTTTTCTTTCCGGGATATCCGATAGCCAGATTACTGATATGTATGGTTTCCGTATTCACGTGTGGCATGTCCAAAATAACGGGTTTCTGATTTTGGTCGCAATATTCGGAATTTTTAGCGAGATATGCAAACGCGCTTTTTTATTATATGTAGGGAAAAGGTGATAGTAAATCTACTATTTAATACTATTTCGCATACGGAAACTTCCATTTCCATAAAAAAAGGCTAACTTTGCCGCGGTTGAATCTAAAAAACGAAATAAAAATGAAAAAGCTGGTATTGTATATGGCAATGCTCCTTGTGGGCATAAGCTATGCTTTTGCGCAAGGTAAGGCTGACATTAAGTTTGATAAAACATCTTACGATTTTGGAACATTTTCCGAGAATAGTCCGGTGGTCAGCTGTGTTTTCACATTTACCAATGTAGGCGATGCTCCTCTGGTCATACATCAGGCTATTGCTTCTTGCGGATGTACGGTACCCGAATACACACAGGAACCGGTACTTCCTGGCAAAACGGGTACGATAAAGATAACTTATAACGGAGCCGGCAAATATCCGGGACATTTTAAAAAGTCCATTACGCTGCGAACCAATGCCAAAACCGAAATGATGCGGTTGTACGTAGAAGGGGATATGACTGCCAAAGAAAAGAAATAAGTAACTTTTTGATACCAAAATAGTGGCGGTATCAGATTTTTAATGTACTTTTAGGCACGGATTACACAATCTATCACAGAACAACTGAATTTTGTTCGTGATTCGTTATGTAATCCGTGCCTGTTTTTTTTGTATCAATCCAACGTATGTATTTGGAAATTAAGATTATAAACATAAAATAACTGCTAACTTATGGAACAAGAACTAGAAAAACAGACCGGTTTGCCGGAAAATGCTTTTCGAGAATTAAAGCCGGGCGAGGTATACAACCCGTTGATGAGTCCCGACAGGAAATATCCGGAGGTGAATCTTTGGTCGGTATTGTGGGGTATTGCTATGGCTGTCCTTTTTTCGGCTGCGGCAGCCTATTTGGGACTGAAGGTCGGCCAGGTGTTCGAGGCTGCTATTCCTATTGCCATCATTGCTGTCGGAATATCCAGTGCCGGAAAACGGAAAAACGCTTTAGGCGAGAATGTGATCATACAGTCCATCGGTGCCAGTTCGGGTGTTATTGTAGCCGGAGCCATTTTTACATTGCCGGCATTATACATATTGCAGGAGACCTATCCCGAGGAAATTACGGTGACATTTATGCAAGTGTTCATCAGTTCGCTGCTCGGAGGTGTGTTGGGCATTCTGTTCCTGATACCGTTCCGTAAGTATTTTGTCAGTGATATGCATGGAAAATATCCTTTTCCCGAAGCGACTGCCACGACACAGGTTCTGGTATCCGGCGAAAAGGGCGGCAATCAGGCCAAACCTCTTCTGATGGCTGGTCTTGTTGGTGGTCTTTACGATTTCATTGTAGCTACTTTCGGTTGGTGGAACGAAAACTTCACGACCCGTGTTTGCGGCTGGGGTGAAATGCTGGCCGAAAAGACGAAGCTGGTTTTCAAGGTCAATACGGGTGCTGCCGTGCTTGGTCTGGGCTATATCGTAGGATTGAAGTATGCGGCCATTATCTGTGCCGGTTCATTAGTTGTGTGGTGGGTTATTATTCCCGGCATGTCGCTCATTTGGGGCAATGAAGTGCTCAATCAGTGGAACCCGGATATCACGGCGACTGTCGGCAGCATGACTCCCGAACAGATATTCGACTATTATGCCAAGAGCATCGGCATTGGTGGTATTGCCATGGCCGGTATCATCGGCATCATCAAGTCCTGGGGCATCATTAAGAGTGCTGTGGGACTGGCAGCCAAAGAGATGGGCGGGAAGTCGAATGTGGAAAGCAATCTGAAGCGTACCCAACGCGACCTTTCCATGAAAATTATTGTTGTAGGTTCTGCTATTACGCTGATTCTGGTTTTCCTGTTTTTCTATTTTGATGTGATGCAGGGCAACCTGATACATACCGTAGTGGCCATCTTGCTTGTGGCCGGCATTTCATTCCTCTTTACGACTGTTGCTGCCAACGCCATAGCCATTGTGGGAACCAATCCTGTATCTGGTATGACCTTGATGACACTGATTCTGGCTTCCGTGGTTATGGTTGCTGTCGGACTGAAAGGTCCTGAGGGCATGGTAGCCGCTCTGGTGATGGGAGGTGTGGTTTGTACGGCACTGTCCATGGCGGGCGGATTCATTACGGACCTTAAAATCGGCTATTGGCTGGGTACTACTCCGGTCAAGCAGGAGACTTGGAAATTCTTGGGTACCATTGTTTCGGCGGCTACCGTAGGAGGCGTGATGATCATTCTGAACAAAACCTATGGATTCACAAGCGGTGACCTGGTTGCCCCGCAGGCCAATGCCATGGCTGCTGTCATCGAGCCGCTGATGAGCGGCGTGGGGGCTCCCTGGCTGCTTTACGGCATCGGTGCCTTGCTGGCTATTGTGCTGACATTCTGCAAGGTGCCTGCACTGGCTTTTGCATTGGGTATGTTCATTCCTTTGCAACTGAACATTCCTCTGATTGTGGGTGGAGCCATCAACTGGTACGTTACCAGCCGCAGCAAGGATGCCGCTGTCAATGCCGAACGCGGTGAGAAAGGAACGCTGTTGGCTTCCGGTTTCATTGCCGGCGGTGCGCTGATGGGAGTAGTCAGTGCTGCCATGCGTTTTGGCAACATCAATCTGATGAACGAGGCCTGGATTGCCAATTCCTGGTCGGAAGTATTGTCACTTGTGGCTTATGCCGTGCTTATCTTCTACTTTATCAAAGCTTCCATGAAGATAAAATAATTATTAGAAACCGAATGCCATGAAAAAAATTTTAGTTTTATTCTTTTCATTCATCATTACGACTATGATATATGCGCAAAAGCCTGTCGAGCTTCCATTATGGCCCGACGGGGCACCCAATACAAACGGATTGACCGGAGAGCAGGAAGATTTGGACGGTGGGCGTGTGGCCAACGTCGTGACGCCTACCATCACCGTTTATCGGGCGGCTTGTCCCAACGGATTGGCCGTTATTATGTGTCCGGGCGGCGGTTATGCCCGCCTTGCTTTGGGGCACGAAGGACACGACATGGCTTCGTGGTTCAATGCTCAAGGCATTACTTATGTAGTTTTAAAGTACAGAATGCCGAACGGACATCGCGAAGTGCCCTTGTCCGATGCCGAACAGGCTATTCGTCTTGTTCGTCAGCATGCGGCCGAATGGAATATTAATCCTTCGCGCGTAGGCATTATGGGTGCATCGGCAGGTGGACATCTGGCGGCCTCCTTGGCTACACTTTACGGCAGCGACGAAACCCGTCCCGATTTTCAGATTCTGTTTTATCCGGTGATTACCATGGGAGCGGATACACATTGGGGATCCAGGGTCAATCTGCTGGGAGAGAACCCCACAGAGGAACTGGTGCGTGAGTATTCCCTTGAAAACCGGGTCACTTCACACACTCCGCAGGCATTCATTATGCTTTCGACGGATGACGCCGCTGTTCCTCCCGTCAATAGCATCAACTATTATCTGGCCTTAGTCAGGCAGAAGGTTCCTGCCACTCTTCATGCCTATCCTACCGGCGGGCATGGCTGGGGATTCCGTGACGACTTTACGTACAAGCGTCAGTGGACCGGAGAATTGGAAAAATGGCTTCGCGAAGGTTTGAAGTTCGTAGAATAAAAATGTAACAATCTTTTTTTTGATAAATCGATGAAAATAATTACAAAGACTTTGTGTAGCATACTGTGTATGGCTATACCTTTTATTTCGACTTATGCTCAGGAAGATCCGGGTGAGGCGGTGTTGAGCTATGGCCTCGGTTTCCTGGATGTCCCTTATGTGCCCCATACGCTGGACGGGGAAGTCAAGGAAGATCTGGTTGTCAATTGCGACGAAATGGATTGCACCACGTTTGTCGAATATACGCTGGCCATGGCGCTTTCGCCGACCGAGGACGGACAGGTGGCCGAGGGCGATTTCGCAAACAATGTTCAGCGAATCCGTTATCGTGACGGACGTATCGACGGATATGCGTCGCGATTGCATTACATCACCGATTGGGCGGAGAATGGCATCCGGAACGGTTTTCTGGAAGACATCACCGAAAAGAAGAGCCCTTATACGCAGAAAGTGACGGTCAACTACATGAGCACCCATCCGGAACAGTACTGGAAACTGGCCGATTCGCCCGAGGACATGAGAAAGATCAAGAAAATAGAAAATGAACTGTCAAAGAAAGAGATTCATTATATCCCTGAAGACAAACTTCCGGTCAACGGACTGCCGTGGATTAAGAACGGCGATATCATAGCCATTACCACCAATATTCCGGGATTAGACATTGCCCACATGGGCATTGCATTCTATGTGGATGGCAAACTGGGATTGCTTCATGCTTCCTCTACCGAGAAAAAGGTGACCGTATCGCGTATCGCATTGTCGCAGATGCTGAAGAACAACGATAAATGGACAGGCATCCGCGTGTTGCGCTTGAAGAAGTAAGCGCATACCTGCTCAGGAGTCAGCACATGTTTTGAATGCGTCTCTACACGGAGATGGATCAGATAACCTATCTTGAATCTGCCTCGTTCCGTGTAGAGACGCAATTTTTTTGCGTCTTTAGCTCCCACTAAAAGCGATTTACAATCAATATCTTACAATTCTATTTTCTTCATAATTAGACGTATATGAGTGAAGAGGATGGAAAACATACCGCCAGATTTACTCCCGCTCCGTTCCCTCCTCTCTTTGGGAGAGGGGCCGGGAGCAAGCTTCCACCCAATACCCGTTCCCATACTTCGTATGCACCCTGCGCCCCAGCTGCGCCAGCAGCCGTGCGAACGATGTGCACGAACAGTCCTTCAGCGCGGCGGGATTCTTGCGCTTCACCGTGGCATAGATTTCGGCGGCGGACATCAGGCGGGCACCTTGTTCGCCCGGCTCGGTGAAGCGGAAGCACGAGCTGACCAACTCTTCGGCGGGCGTGACGCGGTAGAATGGGCGGTTGGCCTGTTGGATTTCGGCCTCCTCTTCCTTGCTGAACCAGCAGCGTTCGCCGTTCTCCAATTCGTGCAGCAGTTGGGCGTAGAGCTGTTCATAATCCACCGGCGTGGTGCAGTCGATGGGGCGTTCCACCTCCACGCAGATGAAGCGGCGGCTGCCCGAAAGGTCGGTCAGCAGGTCGCGGCGGTTGCTGGTGCCGATGAACGAGGCGATGCGGGGCAGTGCCTCTGCCGTGCGGCGATAGGCACGGCGTACGCGCAAGGCTTCCATCTGCATCAGGTTCTTCAGCTGGGGCATCCGGCTGGCGGGCAGGCGGTCGAACTCGTCCAAGTTGATGAGTCCGTACGAGGCCAGTTTGTTCTCCGCCGCCGTGGCGTTGGTCAGGTCGAAGCTTTCGGTGAAGTAGTCACGCAACTGGGGCGGAAGCAGCAGGCGGCAGAAGGTGGATTTTCCAAAGCCTTGTGCGGTGCTGACCAGTAGCGGTGCCACGCTGTTGGCGCGTCGTCCCTCTCCGCCACGACCTGTCCACTGGGCGGTGACGGCCAGCATCCAGCGATGGAAGGCGCGTGTCCAAAGGTTGTTGTCGGACACCCGTTTGGCCAGGGCGGTCACACGGTCGGTGCCGTCCCATGCGGGAAGGTGCTTGAAATAGAGGTCGAACGGATGGTAGGCCTGCACGTGGTCGGACTCCACGTAGCGTTTCACGTCGCGGTCCCAACAGTCCACGCCGCTGTCGATGGCGTCGAGGGCGATGCCGTTCAGCGTGCGGCTGTCCACGGGGGTATAAATAAGGTGGTGCGGATCGGCTGTGTTGGTAGTGTCCAAGCGGGCGCACTCCGTGCGTTCCGTCAGCAGGTTGTAGCGGAAGGCGTAGTGCAGCTTCAGGTAGCGCGTCAGACGTTGCATCATCTGTTGCTGGCGCGAGGGCTTTTCGGGTTGGTCAGGAGATTCTTCAGCAGGTGCGGTGACCTCTTCTTGGGGAGCGTCTTTTACCTCTTCCTTTTCCGCATCTTTCACCGTATCCTCTTCAATAACAGGCGGTTGCTCCATCGTCAGGATGCGTGCTTCGGCGGTTTCGTCGGGTTGTGCATCCACCCATTCGATGATTTCGTTTCCGCCGTTCAGGCTGAACATGCGCTTCTGTTCGCCTTTGGCACGGTCGTCGGGTGTCCAGGTCATGCGGACGCTGAATTCGCCGCCGCCCATCACTACGAAGATTTCACCCTCGGGCAGGCGGTGGCAGACGTGTTGCAGGTCGGTCAGCAGTTGTTCGTACGGAGCGGCGGGGCTGGCTGCCGGCGTACCGGTTGTGGGACTCTTGTGTGCATTGTTCCAAGGAAGGAACCAGTTTTTCAGGTTTGTAATCAGATTCATAGCGATTTAGGTTTTTGTCCCCAAAGATACAACATCAAAAGCCCTTTGTCAAGTGGGTGGGTGTGGAATAATCAACAATAATCAACATTAATCAACTTCATTCTCATGCACCACGGAGGACACAGGGGCATTATGTATACATGCGCACACCTTCACATACACATTCATAAACGCCCCATACGGGGTATCACCAACATTTTGGACAAAAGTAACTCTAAGGTGATACCTCGAAAAATTAGTTTTTACATAGTCATTGTTTTTGTTTATTTTCTTCTTTTTCTATTATCTTACATACTTTATCCACCTCTCTTAGCGAGGGCATAATCTCAGGGTCTATCCATGTGAGAAAGTCGCTGATTATCACATACATATTCTTCACATAGGAGAAGTCACATTTTCTATTTACGAAGCATATCGGCTCGTTATGGTTGATGCGGTTGCGCAGTTCACGAACCTGCACTATAATATCGTTAACCTCCTTTCGTCCGTACCCGGAAGGCAGCTTCTTGAAAATCCGGCATGGTACACCAGCCAAAAGCGCATAGTGGTGCGTTTCATAAAAACTGTTCCAGAATCCCAAGGTCTGTTCAGCTATTACCCTGCCAGTCGTAACCTTGACACCCCGGTCGGCTATTTTCTTTTCTGCTTTCAGAACTTCTTTTAAGATATAGTCATTGATAACTTTTTTCTTTGTCCGTTTGTTCGTATATGTCAGGGAAGAAGCAACCATGAATCCGGCCTTCTGGTTGATAATCCAGTTTCCGTCGGAGAAATGGCGTGCCAGAGCATAATGCAACTGGTTACGCAATATGACCTCAAAGGAAGACAGCAAGGGATGAAATGCCTGTGCTATCTTCATGTTGGCAAAATAGAGCATGACCGCCTTGCTTTTGTTGCGGTTGGTCGCCTTATAATATTTGGAAACTCTCGAATTAGAATATAATCTGACTACTTTTTTATATTTCATTTTGCTTGTTCAAATAAAAACCGTACCTTTGCATCGTAATGCTTGGTAAAGCCTCTGTTATCAAAACACGTAACCAAGTTAAGGATATACCCGTTCATCAAGAACGGGTTTTTTCGTTTATAACTATCCCATCTGTTTTATCCTACAAAAATAGCCAAAAAAAAAGGTCATGGAAAGTATTCAGACCATTTTTAATATTAAGAGTATAAAATTTCTTTTTAGGGCATACACACATATAACTACATTTTACCCGACATCCAATCCGTAATCATCCGTGTCATCTGTGGTGAATATCCCCCGTCATGTCAAACGAATATTTCTTTTCAATGTTTGGAAATGTAGCAAGAACTTCGTTTATTTGCGTTATGAACTTCATTTTGAAAGACTATGGCAAATTACATCCGTTTCGACTGGGCCATGAAGCGATTGTTGCGCAATAAGGCCAATTATGCTGTATTGGAAGGACTGCTGACCACGTTGTTGGAAGATAAGGTGAAAATCTGCAAGTTGCTGGAAAGCGAAAGCAACCAGGAGGATGAGTATGACAAGTATAACCGTGTGGACATGCTTGCCGAGGACTCACGGGGCGAACTGATCCTGATAGAAGTGCAAAACAACAACGAGTATGCTTACTTCCAGCGCATGCTGTTCGGTGCGTCGAAACTGGTGACGGAATATATCAACCGTGGCGAGGGATATGAAAAAGTGCGCAAGGTGTATAGCGTGAACATCGTCTATTTCTCGTTAGGGCACGGAAAGGATTTTGTTTACCATGGCAAGACGGAGTTCCGTGGCATTCACGAGGGCGACCTGTTGGAGCTTTCGCCATTCCAGCGTCAGACTTTCAAGGTCGATCAGGTGAGCCAGCTTTATCCGGAGTACTACATACTGAAGGTGAACGACTTCAACCGTGTGGCAAAAACGCCTTTGGAAGAATGGATTTACTATCTGAACACGGGCGAAGTGCCGGAAGGTGCCACCGCACCGGGACTGGAGACCGTGAAAGAGCAGTTGCAACTGGATCGTATGAGTCAGGATGAACTGAAAGCCTATTATCGCCACTTGGACAATATCGTCATCCTCCGGGATAATATTCAGACAGAACGGGCAGAGGGCAGAGCGGAAGGAAGAGCGGAAGGGAGAGAAGAAGGAAGAGAACAAGGAAGAGAACAAGGCATTAGGGAAGAGCGTCTAAAAAACGCTACTGCCATGAAAGCCGCCGGCATTCCAATCGAAACTATAGCCCAAATCACCGGACTCATAGTCGAGGAAATCAAAACCTTATAAACTGTCAATAATCCACGGATTACACAGATTTGTCAGATTAATTTATATGCAAACTGTAGAGACGCAAAATTTTGCGTCTCTATCCCTTACACATTATTATACTACTACCCCACCGCCATGTTTAATCCGTGATCATCCGTGTCTTCTGTGGTATTTTTCACCAGTTTGCAGGGTGAAATTTTGTCGTAATATCCTGTGGGTGAGCTGTTTGTGGTGAAATATGGATACGCGGACGACGAGGAGGGGGCGGACGAACGCGGATTTGAATTTTTAAATACGGGTGGAACGGATTTCTACAAAGGGATGAAAGTTGATACTAGTCTTGCCATGATTTTTCCCAGTTAGGAAAAAATTACTGCCCAGTTAGGAAAAAATTACTGCCCAGTTAGGAAATAATTTTTTCCTAACTAGAAAAAAACAGGTGGGTGACAGCCTGTGAGTGCAAGAGCCTGTCTGTAAAAATTTCACCGTAAGCGAATGATAATAAAGATGTTGTAATGCAAAGAATGGATACGCGGACTACACGGAATGAGCGGATGAACGCGGATTTTAATTTTTAATTATTCATTTTTAATTGAATCAACGTGAAACTTTATCCTTCACCATATCCATCTGATTATCAATACTATTTTACCTGTTGAAAGCGTGAACCCAATTTCCCCTTTTCTCCTTTTCATCCGTGTTCGTCCGTCCCCTCCTCGTCGTCCGCGTATCCATCTTTCACCCTCCTAAAGTGCCACTTGGCAGACGTAACCACCTACTTTAGCCGCGTAATATGGGCAGTTAGCCGGCGCAACAAGCACCGCTCACTCCAGTTTCTCCACCTCCTCGCGCATCTCGCGGATGGCGGTCGACATCACCTTGGGCTCTTTCGTCAGCACAATCCGCTTCATCTCCTCCAACTTATCCGGATGACGGTAGTCGGGCAGAGCATAAAACCTCTCATAAAAGTACATTTTGCTATCAACCAAATTACAAATGTTTATACACTCAACTTAAAAGATACCAATGTATCTTCCGGATCGCGAATGATGCAATATCCTACTCCTTCTTTTTCGTCCACAGCCAGACAAGTGATTCGTTTACTCGACTTCAACAGTTTTACCGGATTCCCTTAACAGAACACACAAAATAAGTAAAGCTACATTTTTCATATTTGTTTCATATTTAGATGATTAACAATACGTATTTATAATTAAAAATCATAGTATATTTAAAGAAAAAAGTTACCAGTGACTAACCTAAGTATCATAAACCCATGTATACAAATGTCTTCCTCCAGTACAATCTTGGAAAGTAGTTTAATTATCTACCAACTTTCTACATTCGCCGCATCACTTTCTCGGAAAAAAGAACTAACTGTTTTATGACTGTACACTAAAGCCATAAACGGAAGCCACAAGAGCCAATCCAACCTACAAAATTTTTGTCTTTTTACTTTTCATGTCAGTAGTTTTATTTGTTAGTCTGGATAAAGGTAGGCAACCAGCTGATAATAGCCTAAAAAAATAGCTCAAAATTACTCAATAAGCACCTCAAAAAATATCAAAACACTATATATCATATAGATAAAAAAGGAATAGACGATCAGAATCTTACCAAAAATAAACGAAAGAGAGCAGCAGATTCCCCCCCCCTATCCGTACATTTTTATTGTCTCGCCAAGATCGATCGGCGGCGAAGAAAAACTTCGAAATAAATAAAATGTAATTACGGTTGTTCCGTAGGCATTACGATTTCATCCTCCTTGGGCCTGCACAACTTATAGGCGACACTCACATCCAGAATATCTACATCACTACATGCGTGTAGTTCCTTACGCAATCGAGAAATAGCAGAATGGAGGGAATGGATAGTACAATTTCCATCAGGCCATAAATGCTCCATGATATCCACTTTGGGCAGCTGATGTCCCTCCGCTTTGGCAAACAACATAAACAAACAAGACATCTGAGGATTCAGTTTCGTTTTTCCGTTCTCTCCTATCAGCATATGGTTGTTCGGACAGAACGTCAAGCCCTGCACCACCAGCACAGGCGAAGCCTCTTTTGCCGTTTCCATTGTCGGTAGGGATATCCAAGAAGGAAAAAGTTTATGCAAGCCGATTCTGATCCAACGGAGAACCGACCGAAAATTGGCAACGACCATCACAAGACCTGACACTGTAAAAAACAGGAAAAACAACGTGTACCACTCGTCCTCGGTGAACATGCGATACCACAGATAACTTGCAAACCCCGTGACTTCCACTTCGCTCCGCATCCCCAGATAGCAGGAAAACAGGCTATCCGCATCTGCCAGATGCACCGTATCGCCGGCATAGGAAAAGGTTTCTTTTTCGAAAAAGTCGGTCACACCTACACGAACCGATAAACGGAGGCCGGAGTCGGACACCGACTTTTGCCATGAATGTAGCAACGTGTCGGCACTTAAAGGCGAAAGTAACAAGATATAAGATTGCATAACCCGGTATTCCGGCAACACTTCGAGGTTGTTCAACCGACGATGGAGCGGTATCGCATACGATCGCTTACCCACCCCCGTAATATTCAGTTTCACCGTGTCCTTCACCATCTCTTCCTTGGACAATACCGCCTGTGACCGGTTGGAGTAGAGCGATACTTTCATATTGTCTCTTTTCAAAAGCTCATGCTCCAATACCTTTGTGCACTCCTGCCGTGCTGTTCCTTTAAATGAAGATATATGGACATTGTAATAATACTTGCCAACCAAGAAGACACAAACGACACCAAACAGGATGGCTATACCTCCTTCTATCCACCTTACAGATTTTTTTCTTTTCATCTCCGACTTAAGATTTTGTTCGCAAAAATAATTGTTCTTTCTACACGAAACAACAAACAATGACTAAAAAACGATGACAAAATACTTCCGTCAGAAATAGTGCCGAACAGACCAACAGACGAATGTCCATAAATAAAGAAATGATGATAATGTGGTATGTCCATCAGTCTGTAGCATCCAACCGGAACTCTACCACAGGTTCATCACTGTTGACATCTGTAGTCCATAATATCCTCCGCTTTTCGTTCACCGCAATGCCACACACATGACGGTCGAGTACATAACAGCGCAAGGGTGCTCCTGTCAGGCTGAACACATAAAGGTAACGGCCACCATCCTGCAGGCTTTCGCCTTGTTGGATGCTTTGGCCAATTTCCTTGAACGAAGTTCCCTGAAAAATGGCATAGACGGCACTGTCTGCCACACCTGTACGTCGATGAACCCCATGATGCCTGTAGGGATGCCATACCCCTGACGTACTTGAAACTGCGGTTCGCCACCGGGTCCCAGGAGCACCGTATGCGTACTGTCGCGCAGGTTCCATAACTCAAGCACCTCGCCCAACTGGGTGGCAGCGGCCAACACACCGTTGCGGGGATTGTAGTCGATAAAACTGCGCCAGGCTTGTGCCAACGCCGGACGGGAGTGGAGCAAAGCGTCTTCGTTGGCCGTGGGGATGGAGCCGAACCGGCGTAACAGGCGGCCGTCGCGGTTCACCACGCAGAAGCGGCTGTCACCCGAATAGTCGGGAACGAGGCAAGTGGAGTCGTTGATGCTGAAAAAATCGAGCGCACGAAGCAGTTGGCGGTCGAGGCTGACCGTACCTACGCGAAGCAGCGAGTCGGCAGAAGGAGCAAACACAAAATGCGCGACCTGCGACTTGCCGGAATCGAGGACATGGAGCGTGTCGCCTGTCCAACGCATGTTTTCGGCGGAAATCAGGTCATCAGGGCCATCGCCACGGCGGCCGGAAGAAGCCAGATGACGGAAGTCGGGAAGGCTGAAGGCGTGGAAGAAATGGTCCGTACCATGAAGATCCATCACCACGGCACGGTCTGCCTGCACGCGGATGCGGAAGGGATAGTGGAACACAGCGGTATCGAGAGGCAGCGGTGTGCCTGCAAGTTCTGCCGTTTGCGGGAAACCGTCGTAAACAGTCACCCTCTCGCGAAGAGGACGGGAACAGGCGGCGAGCCACAAAAGGACAAACGCGGCGGACAAACCGCCAGACAGTCGGGACAGAAACGCCGGTAAGGCGAAAGTCCGGTGGGAAGAGCATAAGGAAATAATACTCATATTTCTTTATTTTAAGAATTTGAACAAGTAAAATTCTGCTTGGTAGTTAAGAAGTTCAAGAGTTAAACCGATAATTTTACAATGGTTAATGATGAATGGTTAATGGTTGACGAATCGTAAGCTGACACTGTCCACTAACTCATAAAGATCCACTTTTTCCAAGATACGACTGTCCGCTACGGTGATTGTCTTCCCTTCCGCATCCGGGGAAGAAGCCGATGGCTTGCAGGCCACCATTCCGATAAGGACAAAACCTAAAAGCACGATTCGTGTATTCATTCTTTTTTATTTTAATCAAAAAGCAACTTATATCGGATAAAATAGTTCTCATAGTTTCCATTGAATCCATAGAGCATATTGTTTTCCTCATCTACATCGAACAGGAAGGGAGCTACATCGAAACTGTATTGGGCTACTCCCCTGCCCTCATAATCCAATACTTCCAGGCAGCAGCCATTCTCCTGTCGGTCGTACAAGGCATAAATGTACTTCCGGCCTGCCATGACGTTCAGATAGCGCTGTACGGTATGCTGCATGCCGCCCATGCGGATTTCAGACTTCACGTCTTTGTCTACCAGACGCTTGTACAACGTCATGTCCGAAACCCGGTATAGGTCTATCTGTTTCTTATAGCTATATGCATAGACTATAAAGTCATCGTTGGCAGACATGATTCCGCGATGGCTGTCAAAAAAAGTTTCGCCATGCTCATCGCGTTCCATCGTTATCTGCCCGCTTGGCTTTCCGGTTATCAGATTTATCTTCTTGATCGTATAATCGGTAGAAACGGTACTGTAAACCAGCAAAGAGTCGCGCAGAATGTGCATCTGGTTGAAATTGTCGTATTGCGGCAGAAGAAGTGCGTGGGCTGCCTTCATTGCCTGTCCGTCGGTGACCATTGCTTTTATCGTAACAGGCGTGTAGCCCCATACATACAATGTATCCGAAAAACTTCGGCAAAACATCGGGAAGAGGCCTATTTCATCTTTGCCCTGTCCTTTGGTGCCCCATCCGCTTTGCAGTATCAAATCGGGCAATTCGTACCGCCACAGCATCGTGTCGCTCCTGCTGCTTGCCACGAACATCGATTTTCCTTTCAATGCAATAAAATCCGGAGCAATGATCTCCTTGCATTCCAACATGTCCCCCTTCAAAGCCGCTTTCCGCTCAAAAGCCGGAAAAGGCACTTCGACGGATTGGGATGTGCATCCTGCCAATAAAAACAGCGACAACAACCCATACAAATAAGATTTCATATCCATACCCACGTTTCTATTTTTTCAATGTTTCTTTGCGTAATCTGTTACATGTCAAACGTATAAATCTCGTCTTCATTTTCGGCAAACACGCCATAAATGGTCTGTTCCTTTTCGTCAATGGCAAACGAACTGATCATGCGGTCCAGATACAGCCGCTTCAGGGGCTTACCCTCCCACGAAAATATCTGGACGGACGGACAAGCCTTACGTTCCCTGATCTCTTCGGGTGTCATGTCAAGGTTCAGCGTATAAATGTACCGTTCCGTTGCGCAGACGGCCAAAGGATAGATTCTCCGTTTGTCCGGTTCGACCGGAATGCGGTCGTCTTTAGGAGCTATATCCAATGTGACATCCCGAAGCAGACGACCGGCCTTGTCTATGATGCGGAAACGGCGGTCCGAAGTATAGAACGAGGCAAAGCGCTCGCCTGAAGGATGGGCGGCGGCAATACGTCCATACGCCTGGTTGCGAGCCAGTACAGAACCGAAACGGTCGGGCGTTTCCGGATAATCGACCTGCTGCTCGGCAGTGCCGTCCGGACGGATAAAGAGGTACTCTTTCTCCTCTTCAAAGTCGGTTTCACACACATAAGCCGAGTCTGCCAACATCAGCAAACCGTTGTAATAACTGCGTTGTACCGGGAGTTTGCAGGCAGACACGACCGCTTTTCCACCGGCCAGTGAGATGCCCTTCACTTCGTTGACATCCAATACATAAGTCCGACCGGAACGCTCTCCCACAATCTGGTTGGACGGCATTCGGAAATCGGACGGTCCCTCGCCCCGTACCCCGAAGCTGTACAGATACCTGAGTCCGGCTTTGTCGAACACCTGAAAACAAGTATCCATCTTGTCGTTGAACACCACCAGGCAGGAGTCTGCCAGAAACATACTCCTCGGATACAGCATGACCGGAGGAATCCGGTGTACGTCTGCCACCAATGTATCTGTCACATCGAAAGATGTATATACCTCGGTCGTCTCCTGCCTGCTGCAAGAACACAGCATCCCGACCGCCATTAATAATGTAAAAATGTTGCGTTGCATCATTCTCATAGTATATTTTCACTCTATCCTTTAATAAAATTGTTTTGTGATTCAGAGAAGATTCCTTGTATGAGAAATACAAGGTTTACAATTAGTTCTGAAACAAAATATTTCATATCCTACTTTCTTACCATCTTAACTCATCGTATTCAAAATTTTCTTCCTTGTTCTCATTTGATAAAGGATTGTCAACATATAGCAAAAGCGCATCCGATGTCATGCACCAACCGGTCAACAAACTATAACGTTTTGTAGCCAGTTCGCTCTCACCTAAAATATTAAACTGATTATCGAATACGGTCAGATATAACTTCCTACCGGCCAATATGTCATTCAGCTTTTTTGATGTATTGTATTCTTCTTCGCCTACATGCAGCCTAATGTACATATCGCGTGCGGGCAAATAACCCACTTCATAAAAATGAGGATTTACCACTCCGTGTTTCTCCCATTTCGTATAATCTTCCTTTGACTCACACTTATCCGCCTTGTTTTTGCAGAAACGGCTATACGCTTCGTGGATCTCAGTTTTTCCACTCTTCCGATCCATAACATACACATGAGATTCTACAGGATAATTATACAAGATTTTATCAGATGTAAAGGTTATGTTCGGACGATTCATATTGGCATAATCACCATCTCCTATGTCTGATATCTCTACCGATGGCTGAAGGGCATAGGTCACAGGAGGAATTGAGTCAGACAGAAAGACTTCACGTACCCCAAATGATACAGGATGCGTGGATGCGTTTCTTATGCCAAAAAGTAAAGAATGACGAACCTTGTCGTAGTACAAATCCGTTGTAGAAGTCGCATAATTACGTTCCACCATCACAGACTGGCCGGAAGGTAAGTTTGATGAGAGTTTTACCTTTCTCAACAATTCGCCATTACCATTCAGCAATAGAGCACTTTGAGTAGCATCCACTACCCAAATAGAGTCGGGGGAACAAACCATTAAGCCTGTAATAGGACTGATGACAGCCGAGTGTCCTTCTGTGTAAAAGGATAACTGAGTAGCTTTCCGTTTCGTAAATTGAAACAATCCAGTGCATGTAACTTAAAATTATAGCCGTATAACCATTCTATAGTATCTTGGTAGTAATCAGATAAATAATATGACTTCAATTTCAAGATATCGGCCTCGGGCAATATATGCTTTTTGATCTGTAGTCCTTCTAAGTCAGAATGATTGGTTTCCGAACTTTTATTATGTTTTGGAGAACAGGATGCAAAACAAAAAACAATAAATCCATATGCAAACATGCTTAATCTATTCATAGTAACTTACAATATTAAATGATCTTTATAGAAAACGATTCAATTTATTAAACTTATTATCTTATCAGTACCTATACCTAACAGGATAATTATATTTTTCAAACTTATATTTTAAAGTACGAACAATATTAGGGTTATTTCAGATTGAAAGATACGATATCAAATACTTCCTCATTTATGTCTGCATCCCACTCGTTTCGTATAATATATACTTTGTGGGCATTTTCATCTATATAAAATTGTCCCGATACATTATCAACAAAACGATAAGAATTTATCATATTGCCATTCCAATCCGTCTGGATCAACATACTTTCTGTCTTCTCTGCCATTGGGCTAACAATCATACGTAACAAATAACAATACTTTTCTGTAGGAAAACATCTGGTAAAGCCTGAATAGCCATTATCTAATGCCAACATCTTCGTATTTTTATTCACATCGGGAATACATTTTTCTGAAAATTTGAATGTCTGGATGTGTTTTCCTTCCAAATCATAGACATGAATCAAATCAAAAAAATACATTCCTACAAGAATACGGTTTTGTTGTTCGTTTAATGCAACTATTGATGCAAAGGTATAGTTATAGTCTGATACAGATTCATTTAAAGTAATAGGGCATTTTGCTTTCAAGGTTTTTCCGGTGTTCCTATTGTACACAAAGAACATATTGGGATTAGTGGCATCAATCTTCCTACCTACAATATAATTTTTAGATAAATTCGTTTCACTACTTATAAATATAGAATCCGGATACGGAATATATTCTTTTAAT
>NZ_JAULLJ010000036.1:0-33468 GCF_030518095.1 Bacteroides sp. ET489 | reverse complement strand
ATAACAACCCAGTCTCATCACCTTCGCACACTATTCTTATAATATATTTACTATGACGTTTATTTAAAATCCCCCCCTTCTTTTAACCCATTAATCCACCGATTTCAAATCAATCAGCCATCTCCTTCAAATGCTTGAAGTGCTGTATGACCTTTATATAATCGCGATCAGAGCAAGCATTGAACTTATTCCATAAGTCACCCATAATCACAGCTCCACCAAATCCGAAATCTTTTATTTCCAGAATGTTATCAGGATTAATACCACCAAAAGCCATTACTTTACTATCTATAATCTTTTCCTTTGCAGCCAACCGAAGTTCTTCGGCAGTAAAGGCGGATGCTACATCAGCTTTGGTTATACAATCGAATATAGGACTCAGGAACACATAGTCATAAAAATGTTTCTTGTTTTTCAGTTCTTCGATAGAATGACAGGTACAACTGATATTGCCAGCATAGTCGTGAGGCTCCTGAGGATTGCGTGCATTCAAATGAATACCTGACAAATTAAATTCATTCTGCAAATAGAAATGCTCGTGAGTCACAATGCGCTTATGATATTTTTCAGGAATCAGAGTAAGCAAGCGCTCGGAATACATAGCGGGGGTTGCAGGTTTCCGCAAATGCAGAATATCCAGCCCTTCTTCAAAAAGAGCTGTAATTATTTGATCTTCTTCTACAAAAAATGTAGGTGGTGTTACAACAATAAGTTTCATATTTACTTGTTTGCTGAAATGTTAAGTTTAGCAAAGTTAGCAAATTCTTATCTATCAGACAATCTTTTGCCCCAAGGCATATCAGATATGCCTGTTAATAGAAAACGCACCCGAAGCAGTTGTATGCTAACGGGTGCGCGTTACAGATTAGAAATATCATTTCAGTCTTTTCTCCACAACTTCCCAATCAATGATATCCCACAAAGCTTTCAAATGATCGGCGCGCCGGTTCTGATAGTCCAGATAATAAGCGTGTTCCCAAACATCGAATGTAAGCAAAGGGGTGAGACCTGATCGGAGAGGATTACTGCCATTCGCTTCTTTGGTAATGTGCAGTTTACCCTGTTGGTCGGCGGAAAGCCAAGCCCATCCTGAACCAAAAAGTCCGGTAGCCGCAGCTGTAAATTCTTTCTTGAAATCTTCAAAACTGCCAAAATCCCGGTTTATAGCTTCGGCCAACGGTCCAGTCGGCTCGTGACGTTTAGGAGTTGGAGAGAATTGCAAGAAATAGAATGTGTGATTAAGTACTTGTCCCGCATTGTTAAACACCGGACCATCAGGAGCTGTGGCAACAATCTCTTCGAGGCTTTTCCCCTCGAATTCTGTTCCCGGAACCAAATTATTCAGATTGTTTACATAAGTTTGCAGATGCTTCCCGTAATGGAAGTCGATAGTAGCCTGACTGATTACAGGTTCCAATGCATTGTGTGCATAAGGAAGTGTGGGCATTTCGAACATCATAATAGTTGCTGTTATTAAAGTGGTGAGTATCATATCTAATTATTATTTTAAGGCTTGTCTTCATAAGACCAAAAAACTTAATACAAATATAAGAAAAGCCTTTGTAATAACAACATGATAGCCAAGGAAAAGTTCACGGCTATTTGAAGCTTTTTCGTATCTTTGCACTGTTTTTATGTTTTATCGGATGATTGTGACAAGCTATGTCAGACTATATAAATGAATTGAACGACAGCCAGCGAGCGGCTGTACTTTACAACGAAGGTCCGTCGTTGGTGATTGCCGGAGCCGGATCAGGAAAAACCCGTGTACTTACATACAAAATAGCATGGTTGCTGGAAAACGGTTATCAGCCATGGAACATTCTGGCACTGACATTTACAAACAAAGCAGCCCGGGAAATGAAAGAGCGTATTGCCAAACAGGTCGGTACCGAAAGGGCACGATATTTGTGGATGGGAACCTTTCATTCCTTGTTCCTACGCATTTTGCATGCCGAAGCATCTCATTTAGGGTTTACATCTCAGTTTACCATTTACGATACAACCGACAGCAAAAGCCTGATCCGTTCCATCATCAAAGAAATGCAACTTGATGAAAAGAACTATAAACCAGGGATGATACAAGCCCGCATCTCCAATGCCAAAAACCATCTTGTATCGCCATCAGACTATGCCCGAAACAAAGAAGCCTACGATGGTGACTGCATGGCTAAAGTACCAGCCTTGCGCGACATTTATCGCCGCTACTGGGAACGTTGCCGGCAAGCCGACGCCATGGACTTTGACGATCTGCTGTTCTATACGTTTTTGCTTTTTCGTGATCATCCCGATGTACTAGCACGCTATCAGGAGCAATTCCGCTACATTCTGGTAGACGAGTATCAGGACACAAACGTGGCACAACACAGCATAGTGATGCAACTGGCCAAGAACCATCAGCATGTGTGTGTAGTAGGAGACGATGCCCAAAGCATCTATTCATTCCGCGGGGCCGATATCGATAATATTCTTTATTTTACCAAAGCATATCCGGGTACCAGAGTGTTTAAACTGGAACAGAACTATCGCTCTACCCAAAGCATCGTGTCAGCAGCCAATAGCCTGATCAGCAAAAATATGCGCCAGATACACAAAGAGGTGTATTCGAAGAAAGACCAAGGAGATCCCATCAGTGTATTTCAGGCATACAGCGATGTAGAAGAAGGCGAAATCGTAATCAATAAGATTGCAGAATTGCGCCGCACTCAAGGATACGGTTATGCTGACTTTGCAGTTCTTTACCGTACGAATGCCCAAAGCCGTATCTTCGAAGAAGCCATGCGCAAGCGTAATATGCCTTATCGCATCTACGGCGGCCTTTCCTTTTATCAGCGTAAAGAGATAAAGGACGTGATTGCCTATTTCCGCCTGGTTGTCAATCCAAACGATGAAGAAGCCTTCAAGCGTATCATCAATTATCCCGCCCGAGGGATAGGCGACACAACAGTAGGTAAAATCATAGCTGCCGCTACTGATAATAAAGTAAGCTTATGGACAGTGCTATGCGAACCGTTGAGCTATGCATTGAACTTCAACAAAGGAACGGTCAGCAAACTGCAAAAGTTCCGCGACCTGATAAACGATCTCATAAAAGATCTCACACAGAAAAATGCCAGCGAACTGGGTGAAGATATCATCCGCAATTCCGGCATCATCAATGATGTGTGCCAAGACAATTCTCCGGAAAACCTGAGTCGGAAAGAAAACATCGAGGAGCTGATGAACGGTATGAGAGATTTTTGTGCCGAAAGACAAGAGGAAGGAAACGAACACATATCCTTAAGCGATTTTCTATCGGAAGTATCGTTGCTGACCGATCAGGATTCTGACAAAGACAGCAATGATGAGAAAATTACATTAATGACTGTCCATTCGGCCAAAGGGCTTGAATTCCGGAATGTTTTTGTCGTCGGCATGGAAGAAAATCTTTTTCCAAGCAGCATGGCAGGCGATTCGCCGCGGGCACTTGAAGAAGAACGGCGCCTGTTCTACGTTGCTATCACACGTGCTGAAGAGCATTGCTACCTTTCCTATGCCAAAACGCGGATGCGTTACGGAAAAACAGAATTTGGAAGTCCGAGCCGTTTCCTGTATGATATAGATACCAATTACCTGCGATTGCCCCAGAATTTGCTGCTCGAACGGCAGATAAATAATAGGGGAGGAGACTTTAGAAGCAGTTCAAACAATGCGTTCCAACCATCGGCTCGTCCGGTTGGCAGTTCGTCGGCTGCATCTTTCTCTGGCGAAACACCTATGGCTTCACGTAAAAGACTGATAGGTTCTTCCATGCCCCGTAATTTAAGACGAGTGGATCCCATCCAGCCTTCTTCGCCCTCTTCCGGCAGCCCAACAGCCCTGCTACACGAGGGACAGTTTATCGAGCACGAACGCTTTGGCCGTGGTGAAGTTCTGAAAGTGGAAGGAGTAGGGGACAATGCCAAAGCGACCATCCGCTTCCAGCATGCCGGAGACAAGCAATTGCTGTTGCGTTTTGCCCGTTTCAAAGTGATAGAATAAAACAAAGAAGACTACACTTTGACATAGAGACTAAAATCAGATAATAAGTACAAACCGAATCATATTCTAAAAGCTGAAAAAATGATAGATTTCACCCTTTTTCCTTCGCCTTGCTATATTATGGAGGAGGAACTGCTGAGAAAGAATCTCACATTAATAAAGAGTGTGGCCGAACGTGCCGGAGTAGAAATAATCCTTGCTTTCAAATCGTTCGCCATGTGGCGCTCTTTCCCCATATTCCGCGAGTATATCGACCATTCAACAGCCAGCTCCGTTTACGAAGCCCGTTTGGCTTTCGAAGAGTTCGGCAGCAAGGCGCACACTTACTCGCCCGCTTACACCGAAGCAGACTTTCCGGAAATAATGCGTTGCAGCAGCCACATCACTTTCAATTCACTGTCGCAGTTCAGCCGGTTCTATCCGATGGTATTGGCCCAAGGGGAATGCATTTCGTGCGGCATCCGCGTAAATCCGGAGTATTCGGAAGTAGAAACCGAACTGTATAATCCGTGTGCGGCAGGCACTCGTTTTGGAGTGATAGCCGACCAGCTCCCCGACCAACTGCCTCAAGGCATCGAAGGCTTCCATTGCCATTGTCATTGCGAATCGTCTTCTTACGAATTGGAGCGCACACTCATTCATCTGGAAGAGAAATTCTCGCGTTGGTTTCCCCAACTGAAATGGTTGAATCTGGGAGGCGGCCACCTGATGACCCGCAAAGATTACGATGTGGAACACCTGATAAGCCTGCTGCAAGGTCTCCGGAAGCGCTATCCCCACTTGCGCATTATACTTGAACCTGGATCAGCCTTTACGTGGCAGACAGGAGTGCTTTCGTCCGAAGTAGTCGACATCGTCGAAAATCGTGGAATACGTACAGCCATTTTAAATGTCAGCTTTACGTGCCACATGCCCGACTGCCTGGAGATGCCTTACCAGCCAGCCATTCGCGGAGCACAAATGGGCGAACAAGGTCCTTACATCTATCGCATGGGAGGCAACTCTTGCCTGAGCGGAGACTATATGGGATATTGGAGCTTCGATCATGAACTGAAGATTGGCGAACGAATTATCTTCGAAGACATGATACATTATACCACCGTCAAGACAAATATGTTCAACGGAATCCATCATCCGGCTATTGCCATGTGGAGTAAAAACGGCGAAGCTAAGATATTCAAAGTTTTTTCTTACGAAGATTATCGTGACAGAATGAGCTGATTATCAACGGAATGGATTCCAACTTGAAATTATTTCGCAAAAAAGTGGCCGAAATGTTTGCTAGTTTAAGGAAAATGCCTACCTTTGCAACCGCAATCGCGGAAATAGCTCAGTTGGTAGAGCACAACCTTGCCAAGGTTGGGGTCGCGAGTTCGAGTCTCGTTTTCCGCTCAAGATGATTGCAATGACCTATGCCCAGGTGGCGGAATTGGTAGACGCGCACGTTTCAGGTGCGTGTGTCGAGAGGCATGCAGGTTCGAGTCCTGTTCTGGGCACAAGGTTATATGATCGTTGTTCTTTGAAAAGATGTCGCATGGAGAGATGGCGGAATTGGTAGACGCGCTACTTTGAGGGGGTAGTGACAATAATGTCGTGGGAGTTCGAGTCTCCTTCTCTTCACGTATCTTTAATGCGGAAATAGCTCAGTTGGTAGAGCACAACCTTGCCAAGGTTGGGGTCGCGAGTTCGAGTCTCGTTTTCCGCTCAAGATATAATTGCAAAAACTTATGCCCAGGTGGCGGAATTGGTAGACGCGCACGTTTCAGGTGCGTGTGTCGAGAGGCATGCAGGTTCGAGTCCTGTTCTGGGCACTATTTTTAAAGAGTTGATGCAATTGCGGAAATAGCTCAGTTGGTAGAGCACAACCTTGCCAAGGTTGGGGTCGCGAGTTCGAGTCTCGTTTTCCGCTCATATTTTTCTGTATTGATTTAGCCTAATTTAAAATTGAAAGATTTTAAATTAGGCTTTTTCTTTTTTCCGAAAATACCCACACACACTCAAGATCAGCAAAGTACCATAATTCATACATACCCATACATTCCATCAACAACCCAACACAAAGAGGGATATTAAACACCCTAAAGAGGCACTTTAGCAAGCCCAAGAGGGACTTTAGCGGCTCAAAGAAGCACCTTACAGCACAAAGAGAAATATCCGCCCCTGACGAAGCATAACCCCGCCAATCCCAAGCATTCTTTCTGCAAAATTAAAAACAAAGAAAAAGTCAGCAATCAGCCTGTCTGAACCTTCCTAACTAGAAAAATATATTTTCTCAGTTGGGCAATAATTTTTCTCCAGTTAGAGAAAAATCGGGGCACTAAAACATCCCATTTAGCTTAAGGTAAAAAAATAGCGCATATCCTTTAGGAATATGCGCCGTAATTTTTTCTCTTCTCATCAATCTCACTCATTCTTCCGAAGGAAAAGAAGAGATTTTAGTTTTAATCCATATAAAAGCACTTCTGCCTAATAAAAAATTATTCAGCAGCAGCTTCTGTTGCGCCTTCTTCGCTTGCGTTAGCAGCTTCCTCGTTCTGAGCTTCTGCAGCAGCCTTAGCAGCTTCTTCTGCAGCTTTCTTTTCTGCCAATGCTTTAGCCTTTGCTTCGTTTACCTTCTTCTCAGCTTCCAGACGTGCCTTAGCTTCAGCTTTCTTAGCCTCTTCATCCTTAGCCTTCAAAGCAGCCAAACCGCTTTGCTTGTTGTTCTTCCAAGCTTCAAATTTAGCTTCAGCTTCAGCTTCGCCAAATGCGCCTTTTGCTACACCACCCAAAAGATGCTTCTTCATGTAAACACCTTCGCGAGAAAGGATGTTACGAACAGTGTCAGTGGGCTGTGCACCTTTCAATACCCAGTCAAGGGCACGATCAAATTTCAAATCTACTGTGGCCGGATTGGTGTTAGGATTGTAAGTACCAATCTTTTCGATAAATCTACCATCACGTGGTGCTCTTGCATCTGCAACTACGATAGCGTAAAAAGCATAGCTCTTACGTCCGTGTCTCTGCAATCTAATTTTTGTTGCCATTTAATTAAAATATTTTTTAGTTAATGATTTGAATAATGCTACTAACTCGTAATAGCGGGCGCAAAGGTAGTTATTTTATTTGGAATAGCACAGCGTTTTTCCTCCTTTTTTCATAAAAACATTCCGATAACTTTCTGATTTATGAATATCTACGAGGATATCTGATCAGAATGGCCAATAATGCACAGATGCCCATACAAAACGGATAATACAAATTACCGATAATGGAAAGGGGAGAAAGTCCCGCCAGTTCTGCAGCAATCAGCATTTGTGCTCCATAGGGAATGATTCCCTGGACGAAACACGAAAAAGTGTCCAGAATACTGGCTACTTTTCTTCTGTCAAGATGAAAACGAATGGCTATGTCTTTTGCTATCGGCCCTGTCGTAATGATAGCAATGGTATTGTTGGCCGTACAAAGGTTGGCTATGCTGACCAGCGCTGCAATGCTGAGTTCCGCTCCACGCTTCCCTTTGACATGACGGGTCAGACGGCCAATTATAAAATCAATACCCCCGTTATAGCGAATAGTCTCCAGCATTCCGCCGGCCAGCAACGTGATAATGATCAATTCGCCCATACCTGTTATTCCATCGCCCATCGAACGGGTCCAGTCGAATAGGGTAGTACCGGTCATGACTCCTATAATACCTGTAGAAGCAATGCCAAGAAGTAACACCAGCATAACGTTGACTCCCGCCACAGCCGTAACCAGGACAATCAGATAAGGAATCACCTTTAGCCATTCGATAGTTACCGCCTGCTGAGAGAACGATAATGACATTCCCTGATAGATATAGTAACACAAGACAATCAGCGCCGCCGGAACCACAATCATACAGTTCACCCGGAATTTATCACGCATCACACAATCCTGCGTCTTGGTAGAAGCAATGGTTGTATCGGATATAAACGAAAGATTGTCTCCAAAAAAAGAGCCGCCTACCACAATGGCAGTCATATAAGACAAATCTATCCCTGTTTTTTCTGCCAGCCCGGCCGCCACAGGCGTCAAAGCGACAATTGTTCCAACACTGGTGCCTATGGAAAGAGAAATGAAACACGCCGCAATAAAAATACCGGCCAGCAGCAGATTGCCCGGCAAGACAGATAAGGTCAAGTTAACTGTTGCATCAATGGCTCCCATCTGCTTGGCACTTTGCGCAAAAGCACCGGCCAAAATAAAGATCCATATCATCAACAGTATATTCTTATTGCTGGCTCCTACCGAAAACTGATAAATTCGCTGCTCCAGATTCAAACCACGCGTAATGGCTATGGCATAACAGGAAGAGACAAGAAATGCAACCGTAATGGGCACCTGATAAAAGTCGTTCACCCAAAGCGAGGTCACCAAATAGATGCATAGAAAGACCATCAAAGGGCTTAATGATAACCATCCACCTTTAGCCTTTGTAGTTGTATTTGTCATTCCGAAAACATTTTCTTTATTACAAGATGAAGGACTGGTCGGGGAAGGTAGTTGTAATCATGAATCTTCCCAACCAGTCCATATACAATCATTTATAACGTAACTCCCGTCTTAAAAATCGCAATTTCCTTATATCCCCTCTTTTCGTTATTGACAAATTCGCCGCTTGCCACTTTTATAATGAAATCAATAAAACGACGGCAGGTTTCTTCGATCGGTTCATCTTCAACGATTACACCGGCATTGAAGTCAATCCATTGCGGTTTTCTCTCAGCCAAGTCTGTATTTGTCGAGATTTTCACTGTAGGTACATAAGTCCCGAAAGGAGTTCCGCGTCCTGTTGTGAAAAGAACCATATGACACCCGCACGAAGCCAAGGCGGTAGCAGCCACCAGATCGTTTCCCGGAGCAGAAAGCAAGTTTAGCCCTTTCACCTTCAAGCGTTCGCCATAAGGGAGTACACCTTCGACATAGCTTTTACCGCACTTTTGCGTACAGCCCAAAGCCTTGTCTTCCAACGTAGAAATACCTCCGGCCTTATTGCCCGGCGAAGGATTCTCGCCAACAGGTTCTCCGTGACTCAAGAAGTATTCTTTAAAATCATTAATCAGCTTTACAGTCTGTTCGAACAGCTCCTTCGTACGGCAGCGATTCATCAATATGGTTTCAGCACCAAACATTTCGGGTACTTCAGTCAATACACTTGTACCTCCCTGTGCAACCAGGAAGTCCGAAAACAGGCCCAACAAGGGATTTGCCGTAATACCGGAGAATCCGTCCGAACCACCACATTTCAGCCCGACACGCAATTCGCTCAACGGTATGTCGGTACGTTCGTCCTGACTGGCACGGCTATACAGCTCACGCAGCAATTTCATTCCCTCCTCGTATTCATCACCCACTTTCTGCACAACCATAAACTTAACGCGGTCTTCATCATACTGGCCTATAAACTCGCGGAATACGTCAGGCTGATTATTCTCGCATCCCAGCCCTACAACCAGCACTCCACCCGCATTAGCATGCAGCACGATATCGCGCAATATTTTTTTCGTATTCTCATGATCATCGCCCAACTGCGAGCAGCCGTAATTATGAGGATAGGCAACAATCGCATCAACCCCTCTGCAACCGGTTTCCTGCCGCAGGCTCTCTGCCAGCTGACCGGCAATCCCGTTCACACATCCTACAGTCGGCACAATCCATATTTCGTTTCGTATACCTACATCACCGTTTTTACGGCGATATCCCTTAAAGGTAAGTCCCTGCTGCGGTATGTCCAACGACGCATCGATAGGATTATATGTGTATTCCAGCAAACCGGACAAATTGGTTTTAATATTACACTCGTTCATCCAGTCTCCCTGCTTTTGCGCTTTACACGTGTGACCTATCGGATACCCGTATTTTATCACATCTTCACCCTGCTCAAAATCTTTCAGGGCAAACTTATGTCCTGCCGGTATGTCTTCATTCAAACAAATATCAATACCATCCACAGAAATTGTTTCTCCGGCCTTAAGCGCGACAATAGCCACTGCAACATTATCAGCCTTGTTGATTTTCAGATATTTGGTTTTCATATCCTCTGATTTTATTTATTGTAATAGAATTCTATATTTTCTTTCGTCAACAAATCTATCGGCATGAAATATTCTCTTGCCACCTCCTTTTTCAAGATGAGATAATCACATAATGCCTTAATTCCATTAAATCCTTGCAAAGTAGGCTGTTGGGCTATGAGGAAAAATATACTTCCCTGTTTCAGACACTCCACATTGCGCTGCAACAAGTCATATCCCATAAGATTAAAATCGCTCATGGCATGTTTTTGCAGGTATTCCCCAATAATGTAAGCTTTGGAATTGAAAGTAATGCCATTTTTTACATCGGGATGAAGACGGAAAAAATCATCTAACATCTTGTTGTCTTCCGTATCATATTTCGCGTGCAAGTTCAGTTCCAGAATCTGACAGGAAGGATGATATTGGTTCATATACTTACGGAATCCGATTTCTCGGCGCTCCTGCTGATTGGATCCGACAATACCGTCATTGATCTTACGGAATATGACAATGGACTGCGCTTCTTTACCCGCAAGCAGCATCAATATACGTGCAGAAAAATATCCGCTCTGATGCGAATTCTGCCCAAAGAACGAAAGGGCAGGTTCTTCTTTTATATTCGAGTCTATATATATATAAGGTATATGACGCTCCGACAGTTCATCCGTAAATGGTTTAGTATACTGTGGGGCAGTCGGTGCAACCATTACTCCGTCGGGATTTGTATCTAAAATCTGTAGTGCAGCCGTTTCGAATGAATGATAATCGTAAGGGTCATAATACAATATATCCGCATTTATATTAAAATCCGAATAAGTCTCCAACGCCTGCCTTATACCAGCTTCTACATCGGTCCAGTATTCTCCTTCTTCATGTTGTGGCAATAAGCAAGTAAAAGCATATTTCTTATTGGAAGCCAATGCACTGGCATACATATTAGGTTGATAGTCCAACTGTTTCAATATCTCTTCCACCCGTTTACGGCTTGCTTCAGACACACCACTTCTGCCATGTATTACACGGTCGACCGTACCTACTGATACATCAGCCATTTTGGCTATATCTTTTATTCTAACCCTTGTCATCTTGATTTTTTTGTCTTTTTATGCTGATTTGTGCCCGTACACAATAATAATCTAAAAATTATCGACACAAATATACGATAATTTTTTGTATTTCAAAAAAAGTTGTACCTTTGTGCTCGCACACGGAAGTTAGAAACAGGGAATACCTGATCGATCTTATCGTTCAATGATTCAACTCTTTAACTGCCGTTATGAGAGATAATATAATAAATTGAAAGACACTTAATTATTATATATTTAATAAAATAGAAAAATTATGGGAAAGAAAGTCGTTACATTAGGTGAAATTATGCTGAGACTGTCTACTCCGGGCAATACCCGATTTGTTCAGTCGGACTCTTTTGATGTAGTATATGGAGGGGGTGAAGCCAACGTAGCTGTCAGCTGTGCTAACTACGGACATGACGCTTACTTTGTAACCAAACTGCCTAAGCATGAAATTGGCCAATCGGCAGTAAATGCGTTGCGCAAATATGGTGTAAAGACTGACTTTATAGCTCGTGGCGGCGACCGTGTAGGTATCTATTATTTAGAGACCGGAGCTTCCATGCGTCCCAGTAAAGTAATCTACGACCGTGCACATTCGGCTATTGCAGAAGCCAATCCTGAAGATTTTGATTTTGACGAAATCATGAAAGGAGCAGACTGGTTCCATTGGTCTGGCATCACTCCGGCCATTTCGGACAAGGCAGCTGAATTAACACGTCTGGCTTGCGAAGCTGCCAAGCGACACAATGTTACAGTATCCGTAGACCTGAACTTTCGCAAAAAGCTGTGGACAAAAGAAAAGGCTCAGTCTATCATGAAACCTTTGATGAAATATGTAGATGTTTGCATCGGTAACGAAGAAGACGCAGAACTCTGCTTAGGATTTAAACCCGATGCTGATGTTGAAGGTGGAAAAACAGATGCAGCCGGATATAAGGGAATCTTCAAAGCCATGGCTGAAGAATTTGGTTTCAAATATGTTGTTTCTACATTGCGCGAATCTTATTCAGCTACTCACAACGGCTGGAAAGCAATGATCTACAACGGTAAAGAATTCTACGAATCCAAACATTATGATATCAACCCGATTATCGACCGCGTTGGAGGAGGCGACTCTTTCTCGGGTGGAATTATCCACGGCTTGCTGACCAAGCCCGATCAAGGTTCGGCTCTTGAATTTGCTGTTGCCGCATCTGCATTGAAGCATACGATCAATGGTGACTTCAATCTGGTATCTGCTGAAGAAGTTGAAGCACTGGCAGGCGGTGATGCAAGCGGACGAGTACAAAGATAATAAGTGATAAAAGCTGATAACATAAAATCATAAGAAAATGGCTAAATTTGATAAGATTGCAGTGCTAAATAAAATCGGTTCAACAGGTATGGTTCCGGTTTTCTATCATAAAGATGCTGAGATTGCAAAAAAAGTAGTAAAAGCTTGCTATGAAGGTGGTGTACGTGCTTTCGAGTTTACCAATCGTGGTGATTTTGCCCATGAAGTATTTACCGAAGTGGTAAAATTCGCCGCTAAAGAATGCCCGGAAATGGCTTTAGGCGTAGGTTCCATTGTTGATCCTGCTACAGCTGCCCTCTACTTGCAATTGGGTGCAAACTTTATTGTAGGTCCGCTGTTCAATCCTGAAATAGCAAAAATCTGTAACCGTCGCCTGGTTCCTTATACCCCTGGATGCGGTAGCGTATCAGAAGTTGGATTTGCTCAGGAAGTAGGTTGCGATCTCTGCAAGATATTCCCGGGAGATGTTCTTGGCCCGAAACTGGTAAAAGGCCTGTTGGCACCTATGCCATGGTCCAAGCTGATGGTTACAGGAGGAGTAGAGCCGACACAGGAAAACCTGACCTCTTGGATCAAAGCCGGTGTATTCTGTGTAGGTATGGGTTCTAAGCTCTTCCCCAAAGACAAAATTGCCGAGGAAGACTGGGGTTACATTACCAACAAGTGCAAAGAAGCTTTGGGCTACATTGCAGAAGCCAGAAAATAAGCATTAGCTATAAAGAATATTAATTCATTTTGTTTAAAGGTGTTTCTAAAGGGACGAAGGCTGTGTTCAAATAAACCGATTACATCGTTTATTTTGATACAGCCTTTTGTCTATTTGTTTTTGAGCAGTTCTTCCAGAGAAAGCACCTCATCCCGATATTGGGCAGCTTCTATAAAATCCAATCTCTTAGCAGCCTCTTGCATTAATTTCTTTGTACGCTCAATGCTCTTTTCAAGTTGGGCACGAGTCATGTATTGAACAATAGGGTCGGCAGCCATGTGAGCATTTGCTTCCTGTTCCATATACGGACGTGGAGAAGCTGTAGAAGCTTTCTCGCGCGGAACAGATACTGCGGTGGTGGCATCTGGATTTTCGGACGACGCTGTAAAAACATTCAGATTTGCAGCTTTCCTGATTTGCTGTGGCGTAATTCCATGCTCTTCATTATACTTCAACTGCTTTTCGCGCCGGCGGTTGGTCTCGTTGATGGTAAGTTGCATACTTTCCGTTATACGGTCGGCATACATAATAACCATTCCGTTCACATTACGCGCCGCACGGCCTGCTGTCTGTGTCAACGAACGATGCGAACGTAAAAAGCCCTCCTTGTCAGCATCCAGAATGGCAACAAGAGAAACTTCAGGCAAGTCCAAGCCTTCGCGCAAAAGATTTACCCCGACTAACACATCGTATTCACCTTCACGCAACGCACTCATAATCTTGACCCTCTCGAAAGTCTCAACATCGCTATGAATGTAGCTGCACCTGATATCGTTGTTCAACAGATATTCGGTTAATTCTTCTGCCATACGTTTTGTAAGGGTAGTGACCAACGTCCGTTCGTTTCGTTCAATCCTTATCTGTATTTCCTCCATCAAATCATCAATCTGGTTATGACTGGGACGTACTTCTATGACAGGATCCAACAACCCGGTAGGACGAATAACCTGCTCCACAACAATACCTTCCGACTTTATCAATTCATAATCCGCCGGAGTCGCACTGACGTAAATAACCTGCTTAGCCATCGCCTCGAATTCATCGAATTTCAGTGGACGATTATCCATTGCGGCAGGAAGCCGGAAACCATATTCCACCAGGTTTTCTTTTCGTGCACGGTCGCCTCCATACATTGCCCGGATTTGGGGCACACTGACATGACTCTCATCAATGACAATCAGGAAGTCATCCGGAAAGAAGTCCAATAAACAATAAGGACGGGTACCAGGAGCACGCCCGTCAAAATAACGCGAATAGTTTTCAATTCCGGAACAATGCCCCAACTCACGAATCATCTCCATATCGTAAGTAACACGTTCTTGAAGTCTTTTGGCTTCCAATGCACGTCCTTGTTCTTCAAACCATTGTACCTGTTTGTGCAGATCATCCTCTATCTCGTGAATGGCTCGCAAAGTGGCCTCTTTGGTTGTCATAAAAAGATTGGCCGGATAAATTTTATAAGAATCAAATTTACCTAATACAACTCCACTCACAGGATCCACTTCCTCAATGCTGTCTATTTCATCTCCCCAGAAAATGACACGCAACAGATTATCCGCATAAGCAAGGAATATGTCTATCGTATCTCCCTTTACACGAAAGTTTCCCCGGTTCAAATCAATATCATTACGTACATAAAGACTATCAACCAAACGGCGCAAAAAGACATTGCGGCTGAAATTCTTACCCTGCACAACTTCAATGACATTATTATAAAAGTCCGCAGGATTTCCCATACCATATATACACGAAACCGAGGAAACTACAACAACATCTTTCCGGCCGGAAAGCAATGCAGAAGTAGCAGCAAGCCGCAGCTTGTCAATTTCGTCATTAATGGCAAGGTCTTTTTCTATATAAGTATCCGAAGAAGGCAAATAGGCTTCCGGCTGATAATAGTCATAATAAGAAACGTAATACTCTACGGCATTATTCGGAAAAAAGTTCTTAAACTCACTATAAAGCTGTGCTGCCAATGTTTTATTATGGCTCAACACCAATGTCGGCTTATTAACGTTAGCTATAACATTGGCTATCGTAAAAGTCTTTCCCGAACCCGTAACGCCAAGTAAAGTCTGTGCGGGGAGACCCTGAAGTACACCTTCTGTAAGTTGGGCAATAGCTTCCGGCTGATCTCCTGTAGGCTGATAAGCTGATGTCAGTTCAAATTTATTCATTTTCTTCTTTTATAGACAGCAATATTCGGCAAAATCTTTGATATATACAAAAAAAATCGTTTCTTTGCGATGATAATCAACCCAAAATCTTATCTGAATAGGATTTTGCGGAAAATCTAATAACCATTAATGTTAATACAACAAAGCACAATGATTTGGAACGAAAACATTGAATGCATGGATCGTGAAAACCTCCGTAAGATTCAAAGCATTCGCCTGAAGAAAACCGTAGAGCGCGTATATCACGATACTCCTTTTTATCGTAAAAAAATGCAGGAACTGGGTATAACTCCAGATGATATAAACGACATCAGCGATATTGTAAAACTACCGTTTACCACCAAGTATGATTTAAGAGACAACTATCCGTTTGGACTATGCGCAGTACCGATGAGCCAGATTGTACGTATACATGCTTCTTCCGGTACGACCGGAAAGCCTACCGTAGTAGGATACACGCGCAAAGACCTTTCGGTATGGGCCGAATGCTTGTCACGTGCTTTTACAGCATACGGAGCAGGTCCTTCTGACATATTCCAGATTTCGTACGGATACGGTCTGTTTACCGGTGGACTCGGCGCACACGCTGGCGCTGAAAACATAGGTGCTTCGGTTATTCCTATGTCCAGTGGAAATACAGAAAAACAAATTACGCTAATGCACGACTTTGGCTCAACTGTATTATGTTGTACGCCTTCGTATGCTCTATATCTGGCAGACGCCATTAAAGACTCAAAACTTCCGCGCGAAGAATTTCGCCTGAGAGCTGGAGCTTTTGGAGCAGAGCCTTGGACTGAGAACATGCGGAAAGACATCGAAGCCAAATTAGGCATTAAAGCGTATGATATTTACGGCTTGAGCGAGATCGCCGGTCCTGGAGTAGGGTACGAGTGTGAGTGCCAGAACGGTACTCATCTAAATGAAGACCATTTCTTCCCGGAAATCGTAGATCCCAAAACACTGGAGCCTGTAGCTCCGGGAGAAACGGGAGAACTAGTATTTACGCATCTGACCAAAGAAGGCATGCCTTTGCTTCGCTATCGCACTAAAGATTTGACTGCCCTGCACTACGACAAATGTCCATGCGGACGTACATTGGTACGTATGGATCGAATCCTAGGACGTAGCGACGATATGCTTATCATCAGAGGAGTAAACGTTTTCCCCACTCAAATTGAGTCTGTTATACTTGAAATGCCTGAATTTGAGCCACACTACTTGTTATTAGTAGACCGAAAGAACAATACGGATACGATGGAATTGCAGGTTGAAGTCCGCCCAGAGTTCTACTCGGATGAAATAAACAAAATGTTGGCCATGAAAAAGAAGCTGACAGCCCGTTTGCAAAGTGTATTGGGACTGGGAGTAGATGTTCGCCTGGTAGAGCCAAGAAGCATAGAGCGCAGCGTCGGAAAAGCTAAAAGAGTAATCGACAACAGAAAACTTTAAATCGCTTTCGATCGAAGAAGAATCACCCGATTGTTCCATTCGGGAAGATTCTTCCCGATCATAAGTTGAAATAAATGGGAAACATAACGGTAATATCAACTTTTTATTTTCAGTTAATAAAATGGTAGCAAAACAACTTTCGATTTTCTTGGAAAATAAGTCTGGCCGTCTGACAGAAGTGACAGAAGTTCTGGCCAAAGAAGGAGTAAACTTGTCTGCCCTCTGTATTGCAGAAAATGCAGACTTCGGCATCTTACGTGGAATTGTCTCCGAACCGGACAAAGCATATAAGGCTTTAAAGGATAATCATTTCGCAGTAAATGTTACAGATGTAATAGGAATCAGTTGCCCCAATATCCCCGGGTCACTGGCCAAAGTATTACGCTATTTGTCCGATGAAGGAGTCTTTATCGAATATATGTATTCATTTGCCAATGGCAATACTGCCAATGTGATTATCCGGCCTAACGATATGGAAAATTGTATCCGCGTGCTGACAGAAAGAAAAGTCGACCTGTTGGCCGCAAACGACCTGTACCGCTTATAGAAAATAAAAGGGCATTTATCCTCAAAAATGCCCTTTCTATCGGGTTTTTGAAAAATTAATGCTGGTATCGTTGCTTTATTCGGCACTAACCTCTATCTTTGTGCATTATTTGAATAAAAGTAATGAAAAAGAACATATTAATAATTTTGCTGTCAGCTTTGCTACTGCCCTCATGCGGAGAATACAATAAATTACTGAAAAGTACTGATTATGAGTACAAGTATGAAGCTGCAAAGAATTACTTTGCCAAAGGGCAATATAACCGTGCTGCAACTTTGCTTAATGAATTGATCGCCATTCTGAAAGGTACAGATAAAGCAGAAGAATCCCTGTATATGCTGGGAATGAGTTATTATAATCAGAAGGATTATCAGACTGCCGCACAAACGTTTATTCAGTACTACAACGTATATCCTCGTGGTATATATACAGAGTTGGCACGTTTCCATGCCGGAAAAGCTCTCTATCTTGACACTCCAGAACCCCGTTTGGATCAGTCTGGCACCTACACTGCCATACAGCAACTTCAGATGTTTATGGAGTATTTCCCGCAAAGTTCAAGAAAGGAAGAAGCCCAGAATATGATATTTGCCTTGCAAGACAAGCTGGTTATGAAGGAATATCTTTCAGCCAAGATGTATTACAATTTAGGCAATTATCTCGGAAACAACTACCTTTCATGCGTAATTACCGCACAAAATGCCCTTAAGGATTATCCTTATACCAACCTTCGTGAGGACTTGTCGATACTTATCTTACGTGCCAAATACGAAATGGCCATCAACAGTGTAGACGATAAAAAGCCCGAGCGCTATCGTGAAACGGTAGACGAGTATTATGCTTTCAAAAATGAGTTTCCCGAAAGCAAATATCTGAAAGATGCAGAACGCATTTTCCAAGAGTCAAGAAAAGTATTAGGTGAATAAAAAACACCTATCAAATAATACAAAGAAATACGTGAATTTTAAATTAGATAAAAAGATTTATGGATTACAGAAAAACGAATGCTCCAACAACTACGGTAACCCGTGACATGATGGAATTGTGTGAGGATACCGGTAATGTGTATGAAACTGTTGCGATCATAGCCAAACGCGCTAATCAAATCAGCGTGGAGATCAAAAATGACCTCTCCAAGAAATTGGCCGAATTCGCTTCTTATAACGACAACTTGGAAGAAGTATTCGAAAATCGCGAACAGATTGAGATCTCCCGTTATTATGAGAAACTGCCTAAACCGACCTTGATAGCTACACAGGAATATATCGAGGGAAAGATTTATTATCGTAATCCGGCTAAGGAAAAAGAAAAATTACAGTAATGATACAGCGCATCCAATCCGTCTATCTGCTATTGGTGACGATTTTATTGGTCATGACGGCTTTTATGCCAATAGGGTATTTCATCGAAACAGACAATATTACGACTCATATCTTCAAGCCATTAGGCGTATCACTTGCGAATGGAGAGTTTCAATCCACATGGGGATTGTTCGGTATACTGATATTGAGTGCCATCATAGCTTTCGGCACTATATTCCTTTATCGTAACCGCATGCTGCAAATACGCATGACAATCTTCAGCAGCATCTTGCTGGTTGGCTTTTATATTGCCTTTCTGGTATTTATGTTCGTATTGAAAGAAGATTTAAATGCAGGTTTCCATTTAAAATGGGCCTTAAGCTTGCCCGTTATATGCATCATATTGAATTACCTTTCATTCCGTGCCATTTATCGGGACGAAGTAATGGTAAGAGCTGCAGATAGACTAAGATAAAAACAATTTTCAATTTTATAAAAGAGGCACGAATGTTGAAAAACAAATTCGTGCCTCTTTTATTATCTTTTCAAGTCAAACAAATAGGTGATTTTAGCAGATATCACACCATGCGCCGAACGGGAAAAATAATCTTTCTTTGTACTATGATAGAAGTCCGATAATGCATAATAGTAACGCCCTTCCAGCAGAAAATTCCCAATACCAGTACGTATTTCAAGTCCGGCACCACCTGCAATACCATAGTCAAACTTATTTTCTACAGGCTTGTCATGCTGTTCTACCGTGATACCCGAATAATTATCCCAATTATCACTCATTGTATAGCTTTCACTCAAGAAAAAGCCAATTTGCGGACCAGCGTGAATAAAGAACTGCACTCCTCTTTGTTCTTTTCCGAAAGCCAGATGAGCCAGGAAAGGGATTTCCACATAATTCATCTTACGCGTATATTGCAGCTCCGGATAATCTTCGTAGAATTCATCCCAACCGTGCTGTGAGAAGTTTATTTCAATCTGTGCTCCACAAATCATCTTAAAATATCGCTCGGAAATATATCTGGCAGTGATTCCGCCTGTCATTCCCATCAGATTTTTTTGTCGTACGCTCGGCGAGAAAGTCACACTGTTCAGATTGACACCTCCGTTAATACCTATGGCAAAATTATGCCGTTGTTCACCGACCTGCGCATGTACAGGTACAGCACATGCTCCCATCAATAAGGTCGTACCGATTATTGTTTTCAGTTTCATCACACAATTCAATCAAAATCAAGTTTCACCAGCTCATAATTCTTTGTAAAACGGACAAAGAAAACTTTTTTGTTTACAAATCCTCCCCAATTGTTGACACGCTGGAATTTGAACCCTGTCTGTATAGGTGCAAAATCCATTCTTTGAAGATTATTCTCCAATTCGCTTCCGTAGCGTGCCAGTCCTTTAAGGAAGAAATAGCCTGTATCAAATCCTAACATTCCATATTTGGGATAACGCTCATCCATATCTTTTCCATACCAGCGCCGATAATTACGTGTGAAGTTCTTGGCTGCAGGGAACAGATCGTTCGTATAGAAAGAGGAATAAAAGTATGTATCCAACTCAAAAAATGATTCCAGATGATCCTTGGTATATGTCTGCCATTCCGGATAACCAAACATGTGAATACTGAATTCCGGATTCTCGCGAACCAGTAGAGTTAGTTGGGGCAAACATTTGATTAAAACCAGATTGCTTCCGGATGTCGGAATGAATATATTCTCCCGGCCAGTCTTAAGCGCACTTTTCAACGCTTCCACCGAAGCATCCTCATCCAGGGTAGCCATCGGAATAGAGCGGTTACGCAATTCATCTTTCAGGCCTTTGATGAAATCCGCCTTATCTTTGGTTTTGCTATTCGCCTCGATAAAGATTACGTTTGCATTGGGGAACTGACGAACAAAGTGATCATATACTTCCGAATACAGATAAGATTGGGGAGTATTAATCTGATAAATAGCCGGATTACGGAACACCGTATTGTCTTTCGAAGTAAACGGAATAACCAGACGGATATCATTTTTCTTCGCAAAATCAGCCAACGGCTTGATTTGCTGCTGCTGCAGCGGACCGAATATAATATCCATATTCTTCATTTCGTTTTTCGAAAGAATATCATTCAGCGAATTTACATTCGCTCCGGAATTATACGTATAAAGGTCAATCGAAGTACCACTGCGTTTTAAACTATCGACAGCCATCAAAAAGCCTTCGTAATACTCTACCATTCGGGCCGACTCGCTACGCGATGCAGCATCGGGCAAAAACGGAAGAATAACAGCAGCCTTAATCGTACTGATACGTTCCGCTTCCTTTTTGTTTTCACTGAACAGTTCGTTGTTGGTCGGTATCGTCTGTGGCTTTGCATTTCCGGCATTTGCAGTTGTAGTAGGATAGGGGATGCACAAGAACGAACCCTTCTTTATCTTGTTTTTCCCTTTCAATTCCGGATTTGCTTCAATCAGTTCTGCCTCGGTAATGCCGTATTCCTTGCTGATGCTGTAAATGGTTTCTTTCCGCTTTACCTTATGCATATCACGGCAGCGAGATTGTACAGCAGCCGGAATTTCACTGGCAACATCAGCTGTTTTAGATGAATTATCAATATCCGAAACAACCGGAGTTTCGTCCGGAGCCGGAATCCGGATAACCTGTCCGATACGGAAATTTTCAGCACTCAGTCCCGGATTGGCATCGCAAATAGCTTTTGCAGAAACATTGTATTTCACTGTCAGCCGATATAAAGTCTCACCGGCTTCAATGGTATGGAATGTTTCTTTCTGGCTGCCTGTTGTGTTTCGTGGAATGCGCAGTGTATGTCCTATATAGATTTTCTGATCGCTGCCAGGATTCATTTTTACGATATCAGCCTGGCTGACGCCATACATGCTGGCAATAGAATACAGACTTTGTCCTTTTTCAATAGTATGCAATATATAAGTCTGGTTTTCTTGTGCGTTTACTGTCAATCCGCAGATGCAGGCCAATAAAAACAAGCAGACACTCCGGTTAATCGTTCTCATCTATTACTAATTATATCGATAGTTACATTTAATATTTCCCAAACCTAATGCAAAGTTAAGAATATTATGTCATTTCAGCCAAAAGAATGAGTTAAGAAATAATATTCTACTTTCCAAAGCCGAAAAATAATCCATTTAAAATGATATTCGGATGGAAACGCTTATTTTTGCATGAAGTTTATAGCCGATTTAAACCCTATTTATCACATGCAAGAAGAATCTGAATATATCAATGTATATGGTGCCCGGGTGCATAACCTGAAAAATATTGATGCGGAAATTCCCCGAAACAGCCTGACGGTAATTACCGGACTTAGCGGAAGCGGTAAATCCTCACTGGCTTTCGATACGATTTTTGCTGAAGGACAACGTCGTTACATCGAAACGTTTTCAGCTTATGCACGCAACTTCTTAGGCAACTTGGAACGCCCCGATGTCGACAAGATTACCGGATTAAGCCCCGTAATATCCATTGAGCAGAAAACCACCAATAAAAATCCACGCTCCACTGTCGGAACAACAACCGAGATATACGATTACCTGCGCCTTCTCTATGCCCGTGCCGGTGATGCATATTCTTACCTGTCGGGAGAGAAGATGGTAAAGTACACCGAAGAGCAGATTCTGGACCTGATATTGAAAGATTACAAAGGAAAGAAAATATACATTCTTTCTCCGCTGGTACGCAACCGGAAAGGACATTATAAAGAATTGTTCGAACAGATCCGCAAAAAGGGCTATCTGTATGTACGGGTCGACCAAAAAATCTGTGAAGCCCTTCCAGGCATGAAACTGGACCGTTATAAGAATCACGATATAGAAGTTGTCATAGATAAACTGATTGTTTCAGAAAAGGATGATAACCGTCTGAAAAGCAGCCTATCTACAGCGATGAAGCAAGGCGATGGACTGATCATGGTTTTGGATGCTGACAACGAAACGGTCCGCCATTACAGCAAGCGTCTGATGTGTCCTGTCACAGGGCTCTCTTACCGTGACCCGGCACCGCATAATTTCTCTTTCAACTCCCCTCAGGGAGCTTGCCCCAAATGTAAGGGATTGGGTGTCATCAGCCAGATAGATATTGACAAAGTAATCCCCAACCGCGAACTGTCCATTTACGAAGGAGCTTTAGCCCCCGTAGGGAAATACAAGAACAGTATGATATTCTGGCAAATAGATGCCTTGCTGGAGAAATACGAAGCTAACCTGAAAACTCCTGCGAAAGATTTGCCGGACGAAGCCATCGAAGAGATTCTTTACGGTTCCGACGAACGCATAAAAATAAAAAGCTCATTGATCGGTACATCTTCCGACTATTTTGTAACGTTCGAAGGGGTTGTAAAATACATCCAGATGCTGCAGGAAAAAGATTCCTCTGCCACAGCCCAGAAATGGGCCGAACAGTTTGCCAAGACTGCCGTCTGCCCCGAATGTCAGGGAGCCAAACTGAACAAGGAAGCTCTTTCGTTCCGCATCCACGACAAGAACATCTACGAACTTTCCAGCATGGATATCAAGGATTTGTACGAATGGTTACAGAATGTAGATCCATACCTGGACAGTAAGCAAAAACAGATTGCAGCCGAAATCCTGAAAGAAATACGGACACGGCTCAAATTCCTGTTGGATGTAGGTCTCGACTATCTGTCCCTGAACCGCAGTGCCGTCAGCCTTTCCGGAGGTGAAAGCCAGCGTATTAGACTGGCCACTCAGATAGGTTCGCAACTGGTCAATGTCCTCTATATCTTAGACGAACCCAGTATCGGACTTCATCAGCGCGACAACCAGCGCCTGATATATTCATTAAAGGAACTGCGCGATTTAGGCAACACAGTTATTGTCGTCGAACACGACAAAGACATGATGCTGGCTGCTGACTATGTCATCGACATGGGACCCAAAGCTGGCCGCTTGGGTGGAGAAGTCGTTTTTGCCGGTACGCCACAGGAAATGCTACGTACCCACACCCTGACTTCTCGTTACCTCAACGGCGAATGTGCCATCGAGGTACCTGCCGAGCGCCGCAAAGGCAACGGACACAGCATCTGGCTGCGTGGCGCCAAAGGCAATAATCTGAAAAACATTGATGTAGAATTTCCTTTAGGCAAGCTGATCTGCATAACAGGCGTGTCCGGAAGTGGAAAATCTACTTTGATTAACGAAACATTGCAGCCCATTCTGTCGCAGAAGTTCTACCGCTCACTGCAAGACCCGCTGGCATACGACAGCATCGAAGGTCTGGAGTATATCGACAAGGTTGTCAATGTAGACCAGTCGCCATTAGGACGTACCCCACGTTCCAACCCAGCCACATACACCGGCGTATTTTCCGACATCCGCAACTTGTTTGTAGGCCTGCCCGAAGCCAAGATCCGTGGTTACAAGCCCGGCCGTTTCTCGTTCAACGTCAGCGGAGGACGCTGCGAAGCCTGTCAGGGAAACGGATACAAGACCATCGAAATGAATTTCCTGCCAGACGTATACGTACCCTGCGAAGTATGCCACGGTAAACGTTACAATCGGGAGACACTCGAAGTACGTTTCAAAGGAAAATCCATCGCCGACGTTCTGGACATGACCATCAACTGCGCAGTCGAATTCTTTGAGAACGTTCCGCAAATACTGAACAAGATAAAAGTAATACAGGAGGTCGGATTGGGCTATATCAAGCTGGGACAATCGTCCACAACCCTGTCCGGTGGCGAAAGCCAGCGCGTCAAGCTGGCGACGGAACTGTCCAAACGCGATACGGGTAAAACCCTGTATATTCTGGACGAACCGACTACCGGTCTGCATTTCGAAGACATTCGTGTACTGATGAACGTGCTGAACAGACTTGTCGACAAAGGCAATACGGTCATTGTCATCGAGCACAATCTGGATGTTATCAAGATGGCCGATTATATTATCGACATGGGTCCCGAAGGAGGGAAGGGGGGAGGCCAGGTCCTGTCTTGTGGCACTCCGGAAGAAGTGGCCGAAAGCCCTAAAGGATTCACGCCCCGATTCCTCAAGGAAGAGTTGGAACTGGCAAAGAAACAGAAATAAGATTTCCCGCCGGTGTTCAATTTATGATAAATATAACTCAACTTTGATTTCGTCGATTTTCTATTCGCAAGCTCAAGTTGCAGTTGACGAATTCACAAGTTGACGAATAAACAAGGCGTTTGCAGCAAGCCGTCTCAAGCGGCACTTCATCAAACAGGGCATTCCGAGCCTTGCAAACCTGTTGGCTGAAGCCTTGTAAACTAATAAGTTGAGCATTTGCAAAACGTAAAAATGTAACATAAAGGATAAAACGAAATGAAAATCAATAAGACCAATGCCGCAAGGCTACTAGACAAGGCTAAAATAGCCTACGAATTAATTCCTTACGAAGTGGACGAAGCAGATCTCAGCGCCGTCCATGTGGCAGCCAGCCTGGGCGAAGACATCAATTGCGTATTCAAAACCCTGGTGCTCCATGGCGACAAGTCCGGTTACTTTGTCTGCGTCATTCCCGGCGAAAATGAAGTCGACCTGAAACTGGCCGCCAAAGTATCGGGTAATAAAAAGTGCGACCTGATACCGGTCAAGGAACTGCTTCCACTGACAGGCTACATACGCGGCGGCTGTTCTCCCATCGGTATGAAAAAACAATTTCCTACCTACATTCACGAAACATGTATGCAGCATCCATACATTTATATCAGTGCCGGTGTCCGTGGCCTGCAGCTAAAGCTGGCTCCACAGGACCTTATCAAGGAAGTACGGGCAGAAGTCTGTACACTGTTCTGATATTCATGTACAATGAAAAGTATTCCGATTGTCCAGGCACCTTCTATTGACATTAACTTCTACAAGCCTTACTGACAATTTGTTCCTATCAAGGGTATGCAAGCCATATAAATCTTGCATACCCTTTCTATTTTTCAGCTTATTTTAGTGTATTATCTCACCCAAAAGTATATATTTGCAACTATTATTATTTGAAAAACATATTTAGTCACTATTTAAAAAATTAATTCTATGTTCAACAAACATCCTAAGGGTCTGATTCCTGCGGCACTTTCAAACATGGGTGAGCGTTTCGGCTACTACATCATGAATGCCGTACTAGTATTATTCCTTTGTTCTAAATTCGGTATCAGCGAAGAAAAAAGTACACTGATTTATTCATTCTTTTATGCCGGCATTTACCTTTTAAGCCTCATAGGCGGTTACATAGCCGACAAAAAACAAAATTATAAAGGCACAATCATGGCCGGTCTTGTCATTATGGCTGTCGGCTACATCGTTCTTTCATTCCCCATTACTGCAAATTCAGGAAACATCACCTGGTTACTGACACTGACTTGTGCCGCCCTTTTCCTCATCGCATTCGGTAACGGTCTGTTCAAGGGCAACCTCCAGGCCATCGTTGGTCAGATGTACGACGACCTGGAAGCAGAAGCCGCCAAGAAAGGCGAAAAAGAACTGAAGATTGCCAAAAGCAAGCGCGACTCCGGTTTCCAGATCTTCTACGTATTCATCAACATCGGTGGTCTTATCGCTCCGTTCGTAGCTCCGCTTCTGCGTAGCTGGTGGCTGAACGCACACAACATGGTTTACAACGCCAGCCTTCCTGCCCTGTGCCACGAATATATCGAAAAGGCAGAGCAGATGTCAGCCGAAGCACTGGGCAACCTCAACCAACTGATGGCGCAATGTGTAGGCGATACCGCCAATATGGCTGACTCGTGCGCACAATATCTCCAGATTTTCAATGAAGGTATCCACTATTCGTTCCTGGCATCGGTAGCGGCCATGTTCATTTCACTGATTATCTTCCTCGTAACCAAGAAGCAATTCCCCAATCCGGGAAAGAAAGAGGCTGTTGCTGCCGTTCAGTATTCCGAAGAAGAAAAACAGGCGATGGCAAAAGAAATCAAACAACGTCTTTATGCTCTGTTTGCAGTGTTGGGAGTCGTTATTTTCTTCTGGTTCTCATTCCATCAGAACGGAACATCCCTCTCGCTGTTTGCCCGCGACTTTGTTAATACCACTACCATTGCTCCCGAAATATGGCAGGCTGTCAATCCATTCTTTGTTATCACGCTGACTCCGATCATCATGATGATTTTCGGATCTATGGCTCGCAAAGGCAAAGAAATATCCACTCCCCGCAAGATTGCCATCGGTATGCTGATTGCAGGACTTGCTTACCTGTTCCTTTCCGTATACTCCTTCTCGCAAGGTTATCCGTCTGCAACCGAGTTCCGCGAGCTCCCCATCGACCAGCAAGTGAAAGCCGGAGCATGGGTATTGATCGTTCTCTATTTCCTTCTTACCGTTGCCGAACTCTTCATCTCGCCGCTCGGACTCTCGTTCGTGTCCAAAGTTGCTCCCAAGCATCTTCTCGGTCTCTGCCAAGGACTCTGGCTGGGTGCTACGGCTGTCGGTAACCTCTTGCTGTGGATTGGTCCGCTTATGTACAATGCCATCCCCATCGGTTATTGCTGGGCCATATTCCTGATCGTTTGTCTTATCTCCATGGGAGTCATGCTCGCTATGGTGAAATGGCTCGAAAGAGTAGCTAAGTAACCACAACGTTCCTAACATAAGAAGAAGGCAGCTGAATCACAAGAAATCAGCTGCCTTCTTTTATTTTCTGCCTGTCAGCTTTTCTCCTTGCCAACTTTGTGCATATTCTGCATACATTATCCCGTATTTTTTCCCCAGTTAGGAAAAAATATCTTCCCAGTTAGAAAAAAAAATTTTCCTAACTGGGAAAAAATTACCCCTCTTGCTATCATCGTACCCCATCTGTACTTGTAGGTATTTCTTCTTACCTCGCAATCGGCTTCTGCACTGTTATTCCTGTATCTCTCAAACCTACAGTATAGGACATACACCACTTCTCAAATCGTTAATATAGTATAATTATATAGTATTATGCAATACAAGGTACTCATATAATACATATATTTGTGCTATACAAAACAATTAACCATGAATGTAGACAACGTAAAATCGCAAATGCGGAAGGGAATGCTGGAATACTGTATCATGCTTCTGCTGCACAAAGAACCGGCCTACGCTTCCGACATCATATCGAAACTGAAAGAAGCCCGGTTGATAGTAGTGGAGGGAACACTATATCCACTGCTGACCCGCCTGAAAAACGACGGTTTGCTCAGTTACGAATGGGTTGAATCAACGCAAGGACCACCACGCAAATATTATCGGCTGACAGAAAAGGGAGAGACTTTTCTCGGTGAGCTGGAAGTGTCGTGGCGGGAACTGAACGAAACCGTCAATCACATAGCCAACCGATAAGCCCAGTCCTCGACTCTTTTATGCAGGACTATCCAACGAACAATAAACGAATTAATTAATAAACAGAAGAACACAATGAAAAAGACTTTAACTGTAAATTTAGGAGGAACCGTGTTCAACATAGACGAAGACGCTTATCGTCTTCTCGACAACTATCTCAATAATCTGAAGCTGCATTTTCGCAAACATTCAAGTGCTGAAGAAATTGTAGACGACATCGAGCTACGCATTTCCGAACTGTTTGCCGAAAAATTGCAGACTGGTGCCCAAGTCATCACCATAACTGATGTAGAGGAAGTCATAGCACGCATGGGAAAACCGGAAGATATGGATACAGACACCGAACCGTCTTCGGACGAAAATACGAAAACAACCGGACATCGCCGTTTCTTCCGCAATCCGGACGACAAGATGCTGGGTGGCGTCATCAGTGGTGCGGCAGCCTATTTTGGCCTTAATGTCACCACGCTTCGTCTGGCAATGGTCTTTCTGCTGATTTTCTCTTTCAAAATACTGATACCGCTCTACATCATTTGCTGGATTATTGTTCCCGAAGCCCGGACTGCTGCCGAGAAACTGAGTATGCGTGGCGAAGCCGTCACTGTAGAGAACATCGGCAAAACTGTCACCGACGGATTCGAAAAGGTAGGAAATGGGGTAAACGAATACATCCGGTCGGACAAGCCACGCTCTTTTCTTGCATCGTTGGGCAATGCCATAGTCACCGTTGTCGGATGGATATTGAAAATGGGACTAATTGCTATTGCCGTTATCTGCAGCCCTGTACTCTTTATCTTTGCCGTCGTCTTTGTTGCGTTGCTTTTCATGGCTATCGTTATCGGCATTGGCGGGGGAGCAGCATTGCTGTCTCTGTTTCCTACCACCGATATCATATTGCCCATCTCGCCAATGTCAACTATTGTCATGTACATTGCAGGTACCCTGATGCTGGGCATCCCTTTGCTGGGCATTGTTTATGGCGTTTGCCGCTCTATGCTCAAGTGGCAGGCCATGGCTACTGGATTAAAATGGACACTGTTGATTCTTTGGGTGGTTAGTACCGCCATATTTGCCATCAGCTTCACAATGAACGGGTTCGACCTTCCAGATCTGCTGATCCATATATAATCTCAGCTTCCCTCTGTTTTTTTGTGTCCAGCCTGTGTGTCTTTCGGATAAAAAAGTGGGGCGTATCTCGCCCCGACAGGTACGAGAAACATACGGGCCGGACACAATGTTATACATACAAAGCTTTTTGTTAGCCAATCGAAGATACAGACACAAAGATATTACATAAAAGCAATAATTTGTAACATTATTCATTTGAACTATCCGACTTTATTCTTATTTTTGCTTTGTTAATCTGAGAAACATTTACTGACTCCTTCATCATAGAGAGAATACACAGAATTTCATGGGGTAGAGGAGTGCAATTTATTCTTAAAATAATAAACACGATGAAAACCAATTTTCTATTCTCTTTCCACCGGATATTCTTCTTTCCGGCGTTTCTGTCCCGACTGTCTGGCAGTTTGTCCGCTGTGTTTGTCCTTTTGTGGCTCGCCGCCTGCTCCCGTCCTCTATGCGAGGGGGTGACTGTCTACGACGATTTCCCGCAGAAGGCGGAATATGCAACGCCGCTGCTTCTCGGAACTACTGTATCGATGTTTTTTTGCTGACAAACAGTCAGATTTAATTGGAGCCAAGGAATATCAACAGCGATGAACTGATGGCAAGATTTAAATAAGCGACACAGAAAAATACTCAGCAACGAAATAAAAATTATCTTTAATGAATTCCAATTTCAATATGAAGAAAATAAGATTCAGATCAATAACAATTTATTTGCTTACAGGGGCAGTGCTAGCCGTAATGGTTGGCTATATGCGTACTTCATATAGACATGAAACGTATCAGTTGAAAGCAGGAGAAATCTTGACGAAAGCTTTGCAGCAGGAGATGCTTTCGCGTGATACGGCCAACCATTTGTTCAGCAGCAATCTCACGGAATCCTTGAATGAAGAATTACCCGATACGGTGCGAGGAAGAATACGTTCCATCCATGGCATACAATCTTACGTTGTCCCTCGGACAAAATACTATGATAATATCAGTGCAAGTAAATTTGTTCGCGACATACATTCTTATTTAATTTTGGAATCGGTGTTAAAAGCAGATTCTTTATATAAAAGTTGGTCTCGATTATTGTCCGATTCGTCGGTTTGCAATCATAATATTGGTTTGCGACTGAAGCAACCTTTATCTGAAACTACCAGTTATGTTCCGGATTCTATTACGGTAACACGTTACGACAGCCTGTGTACCCGGTATATAGGCAGTTATTGCGAAGCAGAAATAACGGCTTTTTCCGATATTTCCTGGTACGATTTGTTGGAATGGACAGATTGGGGATTAATATTCTTGGCAGGAGGGGGAGTTCCATGCCTTTGCTTGTTCTTTGTCCGTCTGAGAAAGTTGTATAAATCTTTATCAGCTCTCCGAAAAACAAAAACGAAAATTCAGGAAGAGGGCGTAAAACCCCGAACGCGAAGTAAAAACAATCGGCTTTACAATTTGGGTATGGAAATCTATTTTGACGCTGAGCAAAACGTACTCTGTAATGAGAATAACAAGACGATTGCTACCCTGTCTGCAACCATGTCTAATTTGTTAGAATGTTTTCTTAAAGCTCCTCATCACACTTTGTCTAAACATGATATTTACCTGGCTATCGGAAAAGAGCTTGAAACCTACTCTTTGGATAGTTTTTATAAGATGATAGGACGCCTTCGGGATAAACTCGAAAGCATATCGCCTGCTACTATATCTAATGATAGAAATGGCTCTTATCAGCTTGTCCTGCCTTCTTCGATAGACAAACAGAAAAAAATGAATCATTCGGATGAAAACGCCAACTGACATCAACTGACATTTTCGATTTTTAATATTATGATAAACAGATATTTATGATTAATGTCAGTTGATGTCAGTTGAAATGATGGTTTATTTCGGTTGTATTTTTTTAATTTTATCGGCAAATTGAAATTCAGGCTATTTACTTGGGAAAGCTATACAATAAATTACGTCTGATTCCTTCCATTTTATTCGTATTTATCGAATATTTTTCGATTTGGTGAGGATCTTTGAGGTTTGGTGAGAGCATGGTGAGGTTTGGTGAGCAGGTCTATGGAAGAAACGAATAGTGATCCAATTTTATTAATGGGCATTTTTATAATGTTGGATTTCAACGATTTATATATTTGTTAGAAATGGTGAGTTGTAATTTTGCATATTGGAATTATGATTTTGTATTTTTGAGAGATAACAATGAAATGAGTTATGCTTTTCTACATGATTACTCAACTTTGACTTCGTCGATTTTCAATCCGTAAGTTCAAGTTACAGTTGACAAGTAACAAGTTGACAAGGCATTTGTAGAAAGCCGTTTCTGGTGGTACTTTATTAAACAGGGCATTCCAGCCCTTGTTGCCTTGTTGACTGAAGACTTGTCAACTACTAAGTTGATCACCTGCGAAACTTAAATATGTTTTATTTAAAAAGGTATGAATATGTTTAATATATGAAAATGAATTTAGAACTTTTATTTATAGGAATCTGTATCTTTCGGCACCCTATAATGTGTGGAAGACAAATTCCATCAGTATGAATATTTGAATGGAAAGATGAATACGAAAAAAAATCTTTTAAAGGTTACTCTTCTAACAGCCGCTGCGGCAATGGCAGTTTATGGCGTTTATGCTCATTAGACAAAGGAAATGATGTCAGGGATGTTATGAAGAAGAATTTGGAAACGTTGACATAAAGTGAAAATGGTAGCTATTGTCGTACGAATGAAGACTATACGGCAATCTGTAACTATTGTAATAAAGAAGTAATCTGCCCTTGTAGATTTTGAATTTAGTATTTAATAATTAAAAAATAAGAAGAATATGAGAACACTATTTTCACTTCTGTTTTGCTGTCTGTTGGGAGCTTGTAATGGAAAAAAAGAGCAGGTAAAGGATATCTGTGAACTGAAAGCTACGGGAGAAGTGAAATCCTTTGAACTTGACAGCGATGTGCGATACAATGCATTCTACTTATATACGTTTTCTGACGAAACAGGTAAAGACTATTTGTCTTTTTTGAATTACCGAACCAATCAGCTTCTTTTTTATGACTGGAAAACAGTCCGTTTTCTTTCAAAAGTAGAGTTGGATGCGGATGGACCGAATGGGGTAGCACAGGTTTCCGGTTACTATGCCAAGGATTTTAACCATCTGTACGTTTCCAGCTATGCCTATAGCGGGTTGATAAGAGTAGATACAACAGGAAGAATTGTTCAGAAAATACCTTATGGTACCACCGCCAAAGGATATAAGGTACTACCGTCTTATACCCCTTCCTCACATCCTTACATCGCTCCTGTTTTTCTTGAAGGGAAGCTGTATATCACTCAGCCGGATATTCCTCGTTTCCATTCTGTGGACGATACTCCTCTCACGGTGCGGATTGATACGACACAACAGGTTTGCGAAGAGTTGCCTTTGACCTATTCCTTGCTGACTTCTGAAGAGAAAAGTGCCAATAATTCGCAGTTTAGCCGCATTTTCGACGGAAAAAACTTTGTTTATTCCTTTTACGTAAGTGAAGATATTGTTGTGGCTTCTGCCGACCATTCCACTATCAAACGAATAAAAGCAGCCAGCCGCTATATTTCTTCTGCCACCGAAGAACAGAAAGATTCGGAAGCAGGTCCTCGTCTTTATCTGGAACTGGCACGTTATGGTGATCTGATTTATGACCCATATAGGAAAATCTATTACCGTTTTGCCTATCCTAAGGTTGATTTAGACAGGAATATGAATTGGTGGGGTAAGGCCGTTTATGGCAGGAAGAAGTTCTCCTTCCTGATTCTTGACAAAGATTTTCAAGTAATAGGCGAGACTCTTTTTCCCGAAGGCATTTACAATTCCTTTGTATTTCTTGTAAACAAAGACGGTCTGTACATAAGCCGTGATTATCAGGTAGGAATGGGTAACCAGTCAGATGATTATATGACTTTCGAACGGTTCGAACTGGTTTCGAAGAAATAAAAAAACGCAACCGAATGAGAGTCATAATAAAGAAATGAAATGGCAATAACAGTGAAATTATGAAAATAGTATTTTATATCATTCTTTGTATCTCTATATTCTCGTGTACTTCTACTAAGAATAATTCAGATTTTGTAGATTTGTCGGAATCGACAATTTTACAATCTCCTGAAACAATATTAAGAATTGAAGACAAATATCCGGTGAGTATAAAAATAGTTGATTCATTACTTTTCGTAATCAACATAAAAGCAGATACATGCATTGATGTTTATAATATTGAGACGAGGCAAAAAATAAAATCTTTAGGCTCTGTAGGATATGGAGCTGATGACTTGATTAACCCTACTTTTATTTTATCAGTAGATGTGGATAGGGTTTTATTGGATGAAGGAAATCTTAAAAAAATAGTGGAAATAGAAAAAGATGATAATGGTGCTTTGCTATTAA
>NZ_JAULLJ010000035.1:0-34804 GCF_030518095.1 Bacteroides sp. ET489 | reverse complement strand
CTGCGCAGAACGCCGCAAAATGAAACAGGAACTGTTAAATCTGCACTTTCATCGGGTAATGATTAGGAAACCGTTCTTTTGCTTTAATCTGCTTTAAGACGGTTTTCAACTGTCTGCCCAACTTCTGCGTTTTTCTTTTAACTCCCTAATTATCAAATCCTGTTGCGTTAATCTGCTGCAATTCGGCGGATATTCCACAGATTTTCCGTAAGTTTGTCTCGTTAAATAATGCAAGACAAAAATGAATATATATAAACCGGAAATTGCAGAATTGTTATTACAGGTGGAGAAGACATATCAGAAGCCGTTGCAGACTTCGACCGATTTCGATGAGTTTTCTCTACATCTGAAGCAGCAGGTGGACGATTTGGTCTCGACATCTACCTTGAAACGTTTGTGGGGTTATGTGGGTGATTCTCATTTGCCTCGTATGCGTACATTGGATGTTTTGGCACGCTATGTGGGGCATTCCAATTTCAAGCAGTTTTGCGCATGGCTGAAGAATAGTCCGGTTTATAATTCATCGTTTTTCTCGGCTCATCAGATCGTGACCCGCGAGTTGTCACCCGGTTCGGAGTTGGAGATCGGATGGTCGCCTAATCGTTATCTGCGTCTGTACTACGAAGGAGGCGATTTGTTCGAAGTAAAGGAAGCCCGGCAGTCTAAATTGTTGGTGGGTGACCGTTTCGAAGCAGTCTCTTTCCTGATGGGACAACCGCTTTTCCTGCCTTACGTATTGCGCGACGGTGTGAAGCTTTCGCCTTTCATCGCAGGGCGTAACGGTGGATTGACATTATTAAATGGGCTGGCCAATGGCAGAGAATGAAGTTTCGTCCGGATTTATCGATGCTGACGTTCAGTCGGGCGAACAGAGCTTTTCGAATCTGACGGAGGTGTATGTGTCCGTGTCGGGTTATGCACGTCTGTTCCGTTGTCAGCGTTATAATCGCTTGCATATTTTGAAAGCGTTGAAGCCCGAATACATTGGCAGCGATTTCTATGAACAGGCGTTGCGGAAAGAATTCGATATCGGTTATCAACTGGAGCACCCTCATATCTGCAGAGCCTTAGGCTGGGAAACTTTACCGGAGCTGGGACATTGCATTGTGCTGGAGTACATTGACGGAATTACGCTGAAGGAAGTTATGCAGCGTGGTCTGTTGACACCGGAACTGGCGCGTAAGTTTATAACCGAACTTTGCAGTGCGCTTCATTATCTGCACGGGAAACAGATTGTACACCGAGACTTGAAACCGGAAAATATACTGGTGACTCATAATGGGCATAATGTAAAATTGATCGATTTCGGCTTGTCCGACTGTGACGATTACGATGCGTTAAAGCTTCCTGCCGGTACCCGCTATTACTTGGCTCCTGAAGCCCTGAAACCTGGACAGCCTCTTGACCTGCGTGCCGATATTTATTCGTTGGGCATAATCATTGGCGAGATGGCCGAAATCCTGGAGGACAAAAAACTGGCTGCTGTTTCGCGGAGATGTACGCGTCGTAAGCCGGCAGAACGTTATGCTTCGGCATTGGAGGTGTCCCGCAGTGTGCAGGAAAAGTCTGTCTTCTTGAGGCGTTACCGGATCTTGGCTGCCGGCATGGCGTTGTTGCTTGTTGTGGGGGGAGCTCTTTATATTTCCCGCAGGTCGGGTAAGGCTCCTGTGGCTTTGCCGGTCTATGGTAACTATTCTTTGCCCGCTTCCCATTGGGCTGAGTTGTCCGATACCGCTATGCAGAAATCTGTTTGGAACGATGAGTTTCCATTGTCGGTTCAGCAGAGCGTTGCTGCCAGCTACCGGACAAAGTTAGGTAATCTGTATTAGACGGGGACGGAGCTGTTTTCGATGGCTTTGTTTTTCTTTGTCGGTTAAATCTTTGATTTAAAAATATTTTTGCTAATTTAGGCGGCCGAAGAAGATTTAATACTTTTAGGCTATGAAAATCCGTTTGATTTCCCTTTTGACTGTCTTGATGGCATTGGCTGCCGGATGTGGGCATGTGTCCACTTCCCCGTTAGCTCTCATTCCTCAACCCCAGATGTATAAGGTACATTCTGGCATGTACACATTTTCTTTTGGCGAACAGTTTACTACCAATCTGAAAGGAACTGAACGCTCCGATCTGGCTACTGTGCTTGGAGCTTCCCCGTTCGGGCTGCAGATGTCGGAGGATGAGCAGGCACCTTTCTGTTTCGAACTGACAGATTCTATTCCGGGTATAGCTTCTGCCGAAGGGTATACCTTAGCTGTAGGCCGCGACGGGGTACATGTTGAGGCTGTTACTGCGACAGGACTTTTCTATGCCTTTCAATCCCTGTTGCAACTGGCAGAGGAAGGGCCTGAAGAAGGTAGTTGGAGTTTACCTTATGTAGACATCAGTGACTATCCCCGTTTCGATTACCGTGGTCTGCATCTTGACGTATCTCGTCATTTCCGTTCGAAAGAGTTTGTGATGAAGCAGCTCGACGCCATGGCCCGTTACAAGCTGAACCGTTTCCACTGGCACCTGACCGACGGTGCGGGCTGGCGTCTGGAAATCAAACGTTATCCTCAGCTGACGGAACAGACTGCCTATCGTCCTTATCCCAACTGGAAAGCCTGGTGGAGGGGAGGACGTAAATATTGCCGTCGGGATGAGGCCGATGCCGAAGGTGGATATTATACGCAAGACGACGTACGCGAGATTGTGGAACATGCACGCAAACTGCACATTACCGTCATTCCGGAAATCGAGATGCCTGGACACTCGGAAGAAGTACTGGCCGTCTTTCCTCAGTTGTCCTGCTCGGGCAAGCCTTATCAGAACGGTGAACTATGCATTGGCAACGAAGAAACATTTACTTTTCTGGAGAACGTGTTGCTGGAAGTGATGGAGCTTTTCCCTTCGGAGTATATTCATATTGGTGGGGATGAAGCAGCCAAAAGCAGTTGGGAGAAGTGCCCGAAGTGTCAGAACCGTATCCGTAAGGAAGGACTGAAAGACGAGAAAGAATTGCAAAGCTATCTGATTCATCGCGTAGAGAAGTTCCTGAACAGTCACGGCCGTAAACTGATAGGATGGGACGAGATTCTGGAAGGTGGGCTGGCTCCGAGTGCTACAGTAATGTCGTGGCGGGGCGAGCAGGGAGGCATTACGGCTGCCAAGGCTGGCCACGATGTTGTCATGACTCCCGGCGAGTTCTGCTATTTGGACGCCTATCAGGATGCTCCTGTTTCACAGCCCGAAGCGATTGGCGGTTATCTGACTTTGGAGAAAGTATATTCCTACAATCCAGTTCCTGCCGAACTGAGCAGTGAGCAGCGTCGGTTCATTAAAGGAGTACAGGCTAATGTCTGGACCGAGTATATTCCCACTGCCGAACATGCCGAATATATGATTTATCCGCGCTTGCTGGCCTTGGCCGAAGTGGCGTGGACAGAGCCGGAACGGAAAGACTGGATCCGTTTCCGGAAATCCGTCTTGACGGAAACGGAATGGTTGCAGTCGCAGGACTATCATCCTTTCGACTTAAAGAAAGAAGTGGGCGAGCGTCCGGAGTCTTTGCAGCCGGTCGAACATCTTGCCTTGCATTGTCCGGTGACGTATGCCCAACCTTTCTCATCGGCCTATCCGGCTTCGGGCGATTCTACACTGACTGATGGATGGCGTGGAGGCTGGACGTATGGCGACCGTCGCTGGCAAGGCTTCCTGTGCAAGGATGTGGACGTAACCATTGATCTGGGTAGACTGACGGATATCAGGCTGGTGGAAGCGGACTTTCTGCAACTGCGTGGTCCTGAAGTATGGCTTCCGAAGGAGGTCGTGATTTCTTTGTCCGAGGATGGTCTCCACTTCGATGAGGTGAAGCGCATTGCGACCGACGTCCCTGTTACCGAGGAACGGCTTACCTTCCGCAACTATCGGTGGGAAGGCAATGCAAAAGTACGATATGTCCGTTTCCAGGGATTCATGAATCGGGAGGTGATGGGCTGGCTGTTTACCGATGAAATTGTAGTTAAGTAAGATAATTCAACTTTGACTTCGTCGATTTTCAATTCGCAAGCTCAAGTTGCAGTTGATAAGCAACAAGTTGACGAGTTAACAAGGCGTTTGTAGCAAGCCGTTTCAAGCAGCACTTTGTCAAACCGGGAGTTCCAGCCTAGTAGACTTGTTAACTGAAGCCTCGTCAACTAATAAGTTGAGATTTGCGAAACTTAAGTAAGATAAGTAAAGAGAATATATGATGAACCAAAAACTATTGGCTGCTGCCCTGATGCTGTCGGGACTGGTGTCGGGCACTGCTGCAGCCGAAAACCGTTACGGGATGTCCCGCCCCGTTGAACAAATTCCGGAAGAATCTTTTACGGCACCGAATGATAACGTTGGCCGCTACATCAGCCAACGTCCCAAGCCGGAGGAGCGTCTGTTTCAGTCGGATATCATCGAAAAGAAAATTGCGGAAATAAAAGCGTTGCTGAAGAATCCTTATCTGGCCTGGATGTTCGAGAACTGTTTCCCAAATACACTGGATACCACCGTGCACTTCCGTATGCTGGACGGTAAACCGGACACTTTTGTCTATACGGGCGACATCCATGCCATGTGGCTGCGCGACTCGGGTGCACAGGTATGGCCTTACGTACAGTTTGCCAACGATGATCCTCAATTGAAGGCGATGCTCGAAGGAGTCATTCGCCGTCAGTTTCTGTGCATTAATCAGGATCCTTACGCCAATGCTTTCAATGACGGTCCCAAGGGCAGTCAGTGGGAGACCGACCGTACAGACATGAAGCCCGAACTGCACGAGCGCAAATGGGAGATAGACTCTTTATGCTATCCGTTGCGGCTTGCCTATCACTATTGGAAAGTGACGGGCGATGCCAGTATTTTCGATGAAAACTGGCTGAAGGCTATCGGTAACGTACTCCGCACCTTTAAGGAACAGCAACGTAAGGAGGATAGGGGACCTTACCGTTTCCAGCGCAAAACCGAACGTGCTACCGATACTACCATCAACGACGGTTGGGGAGCCCCTGCCAATCCGGTTGGCCTGATAGTCTCCATTTTCCGCCCGTCGGACGATGCTACGACCCTGCCTTTCCTCATTCCGTCCAACTTCTTTGCCGTGACTTCTTTGCGGAAAGCGGCCGAGATTCTGACGGAAGTGAACAAGAATGGGGAACTGGCACGTCAATGCACGGATCTGGCCAATGAAGTAGAGCAGGCTCTGAAAAAATATGCCACCTGCGAGCATCCTAAATATGGTACAATCTATGCTTACGAGGTAGACGGTTATGGCAGCTGCATGCTGATGGACGATGCCAATGTTCCCAGCCTGTTGGCTTTACCCTATCTGGGAGATGTCGATATCAGTGATCCTGTCTATCAGAATACACGCCGCTTTGTCTGGAGCGAGGACAATCCTTATTTCTTCAGAGGAAAGGCGGGTGAAGGCATTGGAGGACCGCATATCGGATACGATATGGTGTGGCCCATGAGCATCATGATGAAAGCTTTCACCAGTCAGGACGACGAGGAAATCAAACAGTGTATCCGTATGCTGATGACAACTGATGCCGGTACCGGTTTCATGCACGAATCTTTCCATAAGGACAATCCTGAAAAGTTCACCCGTAAATGGTTTGCCTGGCAGAACACCTTGTTCGGTGAGCTGATCATCAAGTTAATCAATGACGGGAAGCTGGATTTATTGAATAGTCTGTAACGATTAAAACCTTCAAACAAACATAATGCCATGAAAATACATTCATTTACCACAGGTATGTTGCTGTGTGGACTGTTGACTGTGATGTCGTCCGCATGCGTTTCACAGAAAGAAAACAGTACGGTTGGTGCGGATTACCTCCGTTACGTAGATCCTTATATCGGTTCGGGTGGGCACGGGCATGTCTTTGTAGGAGCCAGTGTCCCCTTGGGCATGGTGCAGGTCGGGCCGCAGAACATTCATAAAGGATGGGACTGGTGCTCCGGTTATCATTACTCGGACAGTGTGCTGATCGGCTTCAGTCATACGCATCTTAGCGGTACTGGATGTGCCGACTTGGGCGATGTGCTTCTGATGCCTTATGTAGGCGATGTCCGTACTGCCCGTGGCGAACAGGATAACATCAAGGGAGCCTGTTCGACCTATTACTCGCACGAGAACGAAGAAGTTGCTCCCGGTTATTATTCGTTGCTGATGGATAATGGCGTGCGTGCCGAACTGACGGCTACCGACCGTGTTGCCATTCATCGTTATACTTACCCCGAAGGAACACCCCGGCTGTTGGTGAACTTAAAGGAAGGCAACGGCGACCGTGCTTTTGCGACTGCGTTGAAACGGACGGATGAATATACGGTTGAGGGATACCGCTTTTCCAAGGGATGGAGTCCGCAGCACAAGGTATTTTTTGTGCTGAAGTCCGATCAACCGATTGAGAGTGTGGCCGTATTTGACGATGATGCGGCTGTCGGATCAGATAGCCTTTCCGGCGAAGCGGTGAAAGGGGTACTGACCTTTCGGAACAATCCGAAGAAGGTGCAGCTCAAGGTGGCCCTTTCATCCGTCAGTTGTGCCAATGCTCTGGCTAATCTGAAAGCGGAACAACCTGAATGGAACTTTGAGAAGGTTCGTTCGGATGCCGAAAAACGTTGGAATCGCATGCTGTCGTGTGTGAACGTAGAGAGTGGTGACGAACGTGGCAAGAAGATTTTTTATACCAGTTTGTATCACATGTTCATTGCTCCGACACTGTATGCCGATGTGAACGGAGAGTTCCGTGGGCACGATGATAAAATCTACAAGGCCGACTATTGGACTAACTATTCTACCTTCTCATTGTGGGATACGTACCGTACCCTTCATCCCTTACTCACCATTATCCAGCCTCAGTTAGTGCCCGACATGGTGAATTCCATGCTGAGTATCTACGATCAGCAAGGTAAGTTGCCCATCTGGCCGTTAGTGGGAGGCGAAACCAATCAAATGCCGGGTTACAGTGCTATTCCGGTAATAGCAGATGCTTATCTGAAAGGTTTTCGTGGTTTCGATCCCGAACGGGCGTTGAACTACATGGTCGCTTCAGCTACTTACGACAGGCAGCGTGGGGTTCCTTACGTGATGGAAAAAGGCTGGATACCGTGTGACAAAATGCCTGAAGCCACTTCCATTGCCATGGAATATGCCGTAGGCGATTGGGGGCTGGCCATGATGGCTCAGAAGATGGGTAAAGAAGATATATATAATACTTTTTGGAAGCGTGGGCACTACTACGAACAGTATTTTGACAAAAGTATCAATTTTATCCGTCCGAAGATGGACGACGGCAGTTGGCGTACGCCCTACGATCCTTTCCTGTCTATTCACGGATGGGGTGATTTCTGTGAGGGCAATGGCTGGCATTATACTTTCTTTGTGCCTCAGCATCCCGAAGGACTCATCAGTCTGATGGGCGGCGACGACCGCTTTGCCAGCAAGTTGGATTCGCTCTTTGTGGCCGAAGGTGATATGGGTGAGCAGGCCTCAGCCGACATCAGCGGACTAATAGGCATGTATGCCCACGGCAACGAACCCAGTCATCACGTGGCTTACCTCTATGTTTATGCCGGCCAGCAGTGGAAGACGGCGGAGAAAGTCAGTTACATTCAGCACAACTTTTATACTGACCGTCCCGACGGTATTATTGGCAATGAAGATTGTGGTCAGATGTCGGCATGGCATGTACTGTCTGCTTTAGGATTCTATCAGGTTAATCCGTCTCACGGAGTGTATGTTTTTGGCAGTCCGCTCTTTGAGAAAGTTACCATTAACCTGCCGGAAGGAAAGACATTTACGATAGAGGCTCCGGCCGTAAGCAAGGACAATAAATATATCCAATCTGTCCGACTGAATGGTGAGTCCTATCCGAAAAGCTATATCACGTACGAAGATGTTATGAAAGGCGGTACATTGACCTTCGAGATGGGCAACAAGCCGAATAAACAGTTTGGTGCTGCTCCGGCAGACCGTCCCCGTTCCTATTAGTTTAGATGATTTATGAAGAAGAAAGACGCAGCAGCTTTAATATTGTATGGTGGGGCAGGAGCCTTGTTGCTTCTGTCCGGTTGTGCCGATGCACAGACAGCTTCGGAGCGGGACTATCTGCGTTCCGACTATTACACCCGTGGCATTGGTGTCTATCCGGGCAGTCCGGAAGAAGACTTCTCGCCCGAGTTGTTACCCGGAGGCAACCAATATCGTAACCTGGCTCTCCTGCGGGCTACTTATCAGTCGTCGGCTTACGATTATAACCTGACCTCGCAGCTTCTGACGGATGGCATCGTGACCGACCGCAAGTCTCCGTACTTCGAGCTCCGGACTGCCGGGGGGAGTGTCCCCAAAAGGGAACGGGAATGGATGATTGACGGAGGGCCGTATTCGCGCAATAGTGTGCGTGGTGAAGATGCCTTTTTCCAGTTTGATATGCACCATTATGGCAAAACTGTTACCCATGCAGTAGTCACCGGTACATTGGTGTACGACGATCGATTGGCTCAGGGTGGGTACGAAATGACGTGGGAAGCCTCGAACGACGGTACTACCTGGACTGTACTGGCTGTGAACCGGGGAAGCGGATTGCCCGGCAAAGCCCGTAATGGTCGGGTAGATGTAAACGACCCCAATAAACAGACCGGTACTGTGTCCATGCCAATGCGCCGACTGGAGGAGACCTTCCGTTTTGCCAATGCTGCGTCTTATTCATCCTATCGCATCCGCTTGCGGATGAAGGGTGCTTACGAGTGGACTTTCCACGAAGTTGAGTTTGCCGATGCTCAAGGACCCGTCGATTTGAAGCCTTCGCAGTTTTTCACCAGTGCATGGATGAGTGCCACTGCGGGCAAGGAATGGGTCAGTGTAGACTTAGGTACCCGTTCGGAGTTTGACAAAGTAATTCTGCGCTGGGTGAACAAGGCTGTCAAAGGAAGCATACAGACTTCGGACGATGCCCGTACGTGGCACGATGTAGCTTCGTTGCCCGGCGGAACAGAACTGACAGACGAAATCGCTGTCGATGGAAAGGGGCGTTATGTTCGTGTCTGTATGGACCAGTCGGCAGACGGGGAATGCTACATACTGAGTGAATTGGAAGTAATGGGTCGGGGAGGACTTCTGCCCCATGCGGCAGCCATGCCCGCAGCGGCAGACGGCAAACTGCTACTTTCGGGCGGTGGATGGCAGTTGCAGCGAGCTTCGGAGGTGCAGGCCGTAGGCGAGGACATTTCCTTGCCTGCTTATAAACCTGAAGGGTGGGTGACAGCTACCGTGCCGGGCACCGTATTGACTTCGTACAAGAATGTAGGTGCGCTGGCCGATCCGAACTATGCCGACAATCAACTGATGGTATCTGAATCGTTTTTTAACTCCAATTTCTGGTATCGTCGTGAATTCCAGTTGCCGCAATCGTTCCGGCGCGACCGGGTTTTTCTGAACTTCGACGGCATCAACTGGAAAGCCAATGTTTTCCTGAACGGACAACAGGTAGGACGTATCGAAGGTGCCTTTATCCGCGGTAAGTTCGATGTGACACGGTGGGCGAAGGAGGGTACAAACGTTCTGGCCGTAGAAATCATCAAGAATGAACATATTGGTGCCGTGAAAGAAAAGAACAAACAGAGTACGGACTTCAATGGCGGTATTCTGGGTGCGGACAATCCGACTTACCATGCCACCATCGGCTGGGACTGGATACCGACCGTACGCGGACGGAACATCGGTATCTGGAACGATGTGTTTCTGACAACGACTGGCAAGGTAACCGTACAGGATCCTTACGTGCAGACCCAATTGGCTTTGCCCGACACCACCCAGGCCCGACTGACGGCAGAGGTTGTGGTGAAGAATCACGACGCCAATGCCGTGAGTGGCATCTTGTCGGGCCGGATAGGCGATGTATGTTTCGAGCAACCCGTCAGTTTGCAGGCCGGTGAAGAACGGACGGTTGTATTCGATGCCGACCGTTTCCCACAACTTTGTATGCAGCATCCTCGTTTGTGGTGGCCCAACGGTTATGGCACCCCTTATCTATATGATGCAAACTTTACGTTCAAAGTAGATGACGAAGTATCCGATACCCGTGACTTCAAAGTCGGTATTCGTCAGATGACGTTCGACGAGAAGAACGACGTGCTGAACCTCTACATCAACGGTCGCCGTTTCATTGGCCGTGGTGGTAACTGGGGCTTCAGTGAGTCGAACCTGAATTACCGGGGCCGCGAATACGAGACTGCCGTGGCTTATCATGCAGACATGAACTTCACCATGCTTCGCAACTGGGTAGGCATGATTGGCGACGAAGAATTGTATGATGCCTGCGACCGATATGGCATTATGATCTGGCAAGATTTCTGGCTGGCCAATCCTGCCGACGGTCCCGATCCTTACAATCCGGCAATGTTTATTGCCAATGCCGAGGACTATGTGAAGCGCATCCGCAGCCATGCTTCACTTGCTTTGTATTGCGGACGTAACGAGGGTTTCCCACCCGAGACTATCGACAAAGCTTTGCGCCGTATCGTAAAGGAAGAACACCCGGGACTTCATTATATTTCCAGTTCGGCCGATGAGGTAGTGAGCGGTCACGGTCCTTACCGTATGCTTCCTGCCAAAACCTACTTTACATTGGAGACCGGTAACGACAAGTTCCACAGCGAGCGAGGCATGCCCAACGTACTGACTTATGAGAGTTTTCTGCGTACCTATTCGCCCGAAGGTATCTGGCCGCAGTCGCATCAGTGGGGCATGCACGACTATACTCTGGAAGGGGCACAGGGCGCAACGTCTTTTAATGAGATCATAGCTTCGGGATACGGTCAGCCACAGAGTGCCAAAGAATTTGCTGATCTGGCTCAGTGGGTGAACTACGATGGGCATCGCAGCCTCTTCGAGTCGCGCAGCAAGAACCGTATGGGATTGCTGATGTGGATGAGCCATTCCTGCTGGCCTTCGATGGTGTGGCAGACGTATGACTATTATTTCGAACCGACAGCCGCTTACTTTGCCATCAAGAAAGCTTCCGAACCGTTGCACATCCAGTGGAATCCGGCTACGGACGATGTAGAAGTGGTGAACTATCATGCCGGCCGGCATCCCGCTCTGAAAGCCCGTGCACAGGTGCTCCACATGAACGGCACCGTAGCTTGGGAGAAGGAAGTCAAAGTAGACAGCCGCGAAGATACCACCGAAAAGTGCATCCGACTGCAATTCCCCGACAACCTGAGCGAAGTACATTTCATCAGGTTACTGCTGGAGGAAAATGGGAAGACTGTTTCCGAGAATTTCTATCACCGCAGTAAGGTCGAGAACAACTATCAGGCTCTGAAACAGCTTCCGAAGGTTACTCTGCATACGCAGGCAGCATATGCGAAGCGTGCTGACGGTGAATGGACGGCCCGAATCACTGTCGAGAACCGCACTGCCACTCCGGCTTTGATGATCCGGCTGAATGTGGTAGGCGATGAAGACGGCATTCAGTTCTTGCCCGTGTTCTATTCCGACAACTATTTTGCCCTGCTGCCTGGCGAGAGCAAAGTGATACATGTCCGTTGGAAAGACGTAGATACACGGGGAAACAAACCTCTGCTGAAAGTGTCAGGCTATAATGTAGAATAAAAAAATGGAGTGAGTATGTGGTTGCAATTGATTGTTGTACTGGCTGCTATTGTGATTGGTGCCCGTTTGGGAGGCATCGGGTTAGGAGTAATGGGAGGCGCAGGCCTGGCCTTGCTTTGTTTTGTTTTCGGGCTTCAGCCTACGGCTCCTCCTATCGATGTGATGCTGATGATTGTAGCCGTTATTTCGGCAGCTTCGTGCATGCAGGCTGCCGGTGGGCTCGACTATATGGTGAAGCTGGCCGAAAGGTTATTGCGCAAACATCCGGCATGGGTTACGCTGCTGAGCCCTTTGGTTACTTATCTGTTTACTTTCGTGGCAGGAACAGGGCACATAGCCTATTCGGTGCTTCCTGTGATAGCCGAAGTGGCACGCGAGACAAAAATCCGTCCCGAACGTCCGTTGGGTATTGCTGTCATTGCTTCGCAGCAGGCCATTACAGCCAGTCCCATTTCGGCGGCTACGGTGGCTTTGCTGGGCATGCTGGCTGGTTTCGACATTTCCTTGTTCGATATTCTGAAGATTTCCGTTCCTGCTACGCTGATCGGGGTACTGGTGGGTGCCTTTTGTTCGATGAAGGTAGGCAAAGAACTGGTGAACGATCCGGAATACCAACGCCGTCTTAAGGAGGGGATGATAGAGTCTCGTCTGGCCGAAACGACTGTATCGTTCGATTTGCAGAAAGCCCGTATCTCAGTAGGCATATTTCTACTGGCTACTTTTCTGATTGTATTGTTTGGTTCGGTTGATGCCTTGCGTCCTGTATTTTGGGCAGATGGCAAACTTGTTCCACTCGACATGCCTTCCATTATCGAAATCATCATGCTCAGCACTTCGGCTCTCATCCTGATTATCTGTCGGATCGACGGTATCAAGGCTGTGCAGGGAAGTGTTTTTTCGGCAGGTATGCAGGCTGTGATTGCCATTTTCGGTATTGCCTGGATGGGCGATACATTCATTGCCGGCAATCTGTCTTCGCTGACTTCCTCCATCGAAGGTGTTGTCCAGTCCATGCCATGGCTGTTTGGGGTGGCGTTGTTTGTCATGTCCATTCTGCTTTACAGTCAGGCTGCAACCATCCGTGCCGTACTCCCTTTGGGAATCGCATTAGGCATTTCTCCCTGGATGCTGATAGCATTGTTCCCGGCTGTGAATGGCTATTTCTTTATACCCAATTATCCGACAGTGGTGGCAGCAATCAATTTCGACCGTACAGGCACGACCCGCATCGGGAAGTACATTCTCAACCATTCGTTTATGATGCCGGGAATGGTGTGCACCATCGTGAGCATTGCGGTAGGATTGCTGCTGATCTGGCTGTAGCTTTAAAAACTCTCTTCAACGATGTTCCTGAACTGTCCCCAGACAGCATGCTTCCTGTAGATCGACTGGCAGCCGTAGGGCACATGAAGGGTACCTTGTTCGAACAGTTGTTCCGCTCCGACAAAGGTTTCGTCCTGACATACGGGCGGAAAATCGCTTGCTTTGATGTACAGGTGTTGCAGCGAAGAGCAACCGTCGAAGCAATATTCAGACAGATAAGATACAGATGCTCCCAATGTCAGCGATTGTAATTGCCGGCACTGCTGAAAACATCCATGAGGGATGAGGCTGATATTATCGGGCAAAACAATGCTTTTGATTGCTGAAAAGGCAAAGGCTTCTTGCCCGATCTCCTTTACGGACGAAGGCAAGTCGATCTGTTGTAACCGGGTGTTGTAGAAAGCATATTCCCTGATTGTGGTGATGTTCGACGGTATCTGGAAGTATTCTTCTTTTTTCCCTTCCGGATACCATACCAGTTCTGTCATTTTTTGGTTGTATAATATCCCATTATCGCTGCTAAAGGCCGGATTGACTTCCGGAATGTCCAGGATGGTCAGACTGCTGCAACCTTCCGAGGGAGCAAATCGTGCCAGCAATGGTGAGAAATGAAGGACAGACAAAGAGGTACAGTTTTCGAAGGCATTTCTTTCGACCGTCGTTACTCCTACCGGAAGGGTCAGTTCCTGTAACCAGATGCAGTTGGCAAACATGCCTTGGCTGACTGTATTGGCAGTTGTGAAACGTTGTCCGTCGTAACTCGCACCACCGGCCACAATCGAAGCATCGTTTAAGTTAAGTCGCTGTAATCTCCCGTCGGTATTCTCTCCTTCGATGTCCGTTCCCATCATGTCACGCAGATAACGGATGTCTGTTCCGTTCAGCGGTCCGGCTATACTGAGGGTAGTGAACTGGTATTTTTCCTGTTCTCCAATTGCTTCATGAAGGGTTCCGGCTTCTGTCAGTACGACCACCTCACCAGTCTGGAACTGGTACACCTTACTGCGTGTCTCACCAATAGAGTTAGCGGCATAGGCTTGTATGTAGTAGGTGGTTTCTAGTTGCAGGTTACCGATGCGTGTTTTCCAGCGCTTTTCTTCCGGACTACCCAGTTTGATTTGTTGTTCCTGTTCATCTTCCTCGGCCCGGAAATAAAATCCGGTAGCGGTGATTTCTTCTCCGCCATCGTCCAGAATTTCGCATTCAAGGGTGATGCTGCTCGGTCCTTGGTTCAGCATTTTCAGGTCGCTGACAGTAGGTTCTGTATTGGGGACTGTTTCAAAACTCATCGTTTCACTGTGCACGGTGCTGTATGTGTTTCCAGCTTCCAGGCGATAATAATAAGTGCTTCCCGGATGCAGGCCAGTCAATAGTGTCGAGACATCCTGCTCCTCGGTGACGGATATGTCGACGGATTCGGTTATGTCAGAAGTCAGTCCGTATCGGAACCGAATCTGACTGACATTACCTTCTGCATTCGGCGTTACCTTGCCCGAAAGCAGGGCACTTGTGCGCGTAATGTCCCTGGCTGCCTCTATGCTGACCGACGGAGGCAGGTTCACCGGTTCTTCATCCTTACTACAGGCTGTAAGCAGGAATATGATCCATATATAGATGTATGTACGGAAATGATTGGTCATTTTTTCGAAAGGATTTAGAAGTTAATACCTACTCCGACAGCGGCTTCCCAATACTGAAGACGGATGGTCATAACACCCGCCGATACCACCATCCGTCGGAAGCGGTAAAGGCAACCGGCTTCTGCACTGATACCCTGGTACGAAAAATCGGTGTTCAGCAGCAGTGCACTGTTATCATATTGTTCCCAGGCCACATCCCGCTGTCCGTAACCCACACCTTCGTAGATGCAGAAGTCGGCTATCAGCCGGTGAATGCCTCCCGCCATCAGCATCCAGCGTCCTTTTTCTGTCCGTCCGGTGTAGTAGGGGGCTTCATCCGTTCCGGGCAGAAGTCCGTTCCGGTCGCATTCGCCCTGGGTATGAGGCATGCCGTGAAAATCTTTCTGTGCCAGCAGATACGCACCGTGTCGCCGCATAAGTGCCAGGCGCAGTCCGGCCGAAGGCCCGTCGGCCTGTATACCTGCGTTGAGCAATATAAGCCTGCGCCAGGGCTCCCGTGGCCGGCGGGGCCGTTGAGGCGGAAGCGGTGGCAGATGCTTAGCCAGGTACAGGGAGGTGTCGGGCAGTACAGGCTGCTTTTCAAGCGTTGGCATTTCTACCGGATACTGATATCCGAGTGGCGGTGTCAGCATCAGTTCGTAAGTCATACGCGATTCGAGTGGTGCCGCAAAGCGATAATCGCGCAACACGCCCCATTGTGGATGTTTGATGGTTATCATCACACTACCTTTGGGCAGGTATAACCAGATTTCTCCTACATCGTTTTTACGTTTTACGATGCCCAGTGGAGAGGAGAATACAAAATCCTTGTCACCTACAACTTTGATCAGGGCACAGGCTTCATCGTTCAGGTCGCGCACCGGGTCAATGTAGGCTGAAATGTCATTGGGCAATATACGGAAATGGCGTACGGTAAAGTCCTGTGCCAAGGTGCTTCCTGTGGGTAAAAGCAGCAGGAGGACCGGCAGCAGACTGAATAGTAGGACGGATGAAGTACGTTTCATTGCAGGTTAAAGTTATTGATGTTGAATATTTCGTTTTCTGGCAGTGGCGTATGGTCAGCTTGCATACGGGGTTGCCAGGTACGTACGTGAATCTTCGGGGCCGTTTCGTCACGGAAGTCCCACAGTAGGAACAGATACCCGTCGTCGGCATAGATGTCCGACCGGTACTTCTGTCTCAGGCTGACTCCGTAAATACCTTTCACCGTAGGATGGCGCATGATGTGGAAATCGCTGAACTTCACGTTGATGCTGCGGTTGGCTTTGAACACCTGTTTCAGACGGTCCAGATACTGCCGTTTGCTCTTAACGTTGTAGACGACCTGTGCAGGCGACAGGTAGCCGGTTTCCTTTTGCGACGTGTGTACCACGGTGCCTACCACAATAAGGGCGTTTTCGCTGAACAGCTGTTCCAGAAAGTCAATGTCCTTGGTTGTATACGAAGTACGCAGATGCTCTACGTAGTTCAGTATCATCTGTCTGTTCCCTGCATCCTTTTCGTCCAGTTTGCCCGATACCACTTTGATGGCTTCCTGATAGAACGGATGCTGTTCGCTTACTTTCCTCCAGTCCTGACTAGCTATATGGCTGGAGGTTTTTGTTGTGGGTTCCGTCGTATGGTTGCCGGATGCTTGTGCAAGGTCTGTGTCTGGGAGCGCATTTCCCTGCTTGTCTTCAATGCTTTCAGATTGCAGTTTCATGCTGTTTCCGGCCGATGGACGTTCTATCAGGAAACGCTGCGGACACAACCGGCTGGCAGTCTGCTCCTCACCGATGACATTATAAGTCACATCTCCCTGCGGATTCCCTTCCTTATCAATCAGCAGGTATCGTCCCTTTTGCCGGGCTACGGCAAGTCCTTCATGGTAATAGTGCCCGATGGAATCGTATTGAAATTGGATAGCTGCCTGATTTCTGGGATCGACCACTGCCCATTTCCCGTTCTTACAGATGGCTGTGAGCCCGTGGTTAGTCAGGTATATTTTGTCGTAGATGCTCGGAATCAGCGGTTGCCCCTGGCGGTCGATAACGCCCTGTCCTTCCTCCGTTTCTACCACAGCCATATCATTCTTGTATGGCAATGCCAGGCGAAACTTTTCGGGCAGATAGAGTTCCGGTTCTCCCTGCCGGTTCAGGTAGCCGAAGTGACGGGTACCCAATTCGCAGAACAGAAGACGGTTGTCAGACAGTCTGGCATCGAGCAGCGAGTTGGACAACCGGATGGCCGTCTTTATCTTTCCGTTCCTGTCAATCAGCAGGTAGCCGCTCTGTCCCTGGCTATTGGTGTTGCCGGCCAGTGCCAGGCCTTCGTGAAAATCGTATGCCCGGTCGTAAATGGGTGGAATAACGATGTTCCCCTGTGTATCCATATATCCGTATTTTCCATTGCCTGTGGCAAACAGTGCACGACCTTCGCTGAAGTTATGCATCAGTACGATGTCATATTGCGGATATTGGGCCGTTGAGGCTACATTGTTTCCCTGTTTGTCTATCAGCAGAATCGGAGAATCTGTTTCCTCCTGAGCAAGTGTCACGTTCTCGAAAAAATGTCCGATGCGTACAAAGCTGCGTTGGCTGACGGGATGTGCAGGATCGTGCAGGCTGTAGAGTTGGAGACGTCCTTCTTCATTTGCCAGACTGAACATGCCTCCTACAACGGCCGATGGCCGATGTTCGAAGCTTCCGGCAGGCTGTAGTACGGTCCCGTCGGTGGCTATCAACCCCCACGTTGTTCCATCGTTATGGAACGGAAGAGCCTCAACAGGATCGGTATCCGAATGGTGGCATGACGACAGGAAAAGAACACAGACAGATAAGCTCGATAAAAGAATATGGAAAAAAGGATTGGTTTGTTGCATGGTTTTACATCGTTATGTGACGGCAAAGATAACTTAAAATGAGATGCCTATCCTTCTTTTCCCATAAAAAATGAGAAAAGAAAGGATGGCATCTCCCTACCAGTTAATGCAACTTTATTCGTCCCAATTTTCCAACTCTCCTCCTATTTCAATCTTTATCTGCTCCGGATTTTTAGAAACAACCAATTGCACGGAATGCTGTATGCCTGGTTTAAAGACAAACTTGCTTTCGTACAGGTAAGACACTCCTTTCATGATGACCTCCACCAGCGGCTGACGGTTGTCCAGGCGTTGGGGAACGATGATGGCCGAATAGGTATGGTTCCCCAGACTCTTGGCCTGTATACTTTGCCGGGTGCCGTACGTGTAGCGTGTCACTACACCGGCATTCAGGTCAATGGTGGCTTCGGGCACCGTGTTGTGGATAAATACTTCAGCATTTTCCGGCAGTTCGCCTTCAAAGTCTTCTCCTTTGACCAGTCGGATCAGCATGCGGCTCATACGGTGGGCAAACTGAAGGTTGACAGGTGAATTGCTCGCACTGACATTCTGTTGGCCGGCCCATAAGAAGTCGCTCGCTTCGTATTCTCCTTCGGTCGACTGGTTGGTCGACACGCTGAAAGGCAGATTGTCCACCGAAGTTACCGGTTTCATTTGCGGATAGTACGCATAGATGTTGTAAGTGCCTCCGTCCCAGTATACGGGCTTTTCGGTTCTCCATTGGCTCCCGTCGAAAGTCAGGGCGGCATTGTTCACGTAGTTGCCCGAAACTTCCAGTGGGGTATCTTTGCGGGTGATGAACAGACCGACCCGGTCTCCACTTTCAAAGGATGTAGTCGTCACCCTTGAGTCGGCAACCGCTTGCCGTGGGTGCATGACGTTGAAAGTCATCACATTCTCATCTTCGGCAGCAGGTAGCGGCGATTCGTTGTCGCTGCATCCGCTTCCCACCACCAGCAGGACTGACAGGAGTCCTGCTTCCAGTATATGGTGTAACTTGTTATTGTTCATATCAGTAGGTTTATGACGTTATTTGTTTTTCTTGTTGCCCAGCGGACTGCCTTTGTGAATCTTCGGCGGGAGCTGGTAGTTGTGCACACTTCCTCCACTGTATCGTAAGTTGTCGAAGCTGCGAGTAGCAGCATCGTTGCTCACTACGTCGTTGGCTTTGAAGTCTTCGTAGCTGAACTCTTCGCCAGCATATTGCTTGATGCGTTTCACGATGGCCATACGGCTGATGGTGCTGTAGTAGGGGATGTCGTTGTTCATACAGCTGTTCTGCTCTGAACGGAACACGCCCCGGCTGTGCATATAGCCACCTTCGAAGATGTCGACAAAGTCGCTGTATTTTTCGTCGAATATCAGCTGGCTCCAGGGCACTTCGTTCATCTTGCCGGTCAGCGACAGATTTTCGTACCATCCCAGGGCTTTGGCCCAATTGATAGCATCGACATGTCCGCAGCAATTACATGTACAGAAGTCGATGAACGCATTGTGATAGATGTATTCGTCACCCAGTTTGCCGAATCCGTGTCCACCTGCTTCGTGTTGGATCACTCCGCGTGTGTCGAGCGGATAACCATACGTGCTGAGCGGACAGAATGCAATGGCCGATCCGTCTTCCCACATTTGGCAGATGCCGCCGTAGTCGGTGCTGTTGGGCACCACAATAACGAGCGATTCTTTCAGATTCTCTGTCGTCACGGTAGGCATTCTCAGTGCATAGTCAAAGACAGCATCGTAGTCGCATTTCAATCCTACACCGCCGGTATATGTCGTTTCAAATTTGGCGTAGCGGATGGTGTTGACCGTACCGATACCCGTTTCCGGTGATACAGCAATGGCGGTATAGACGTTGAAGTAGTCGCGATAGCTCTTGTACGGCTCTATGCCGAAGAAATTCTCTACCTGATCCTGCATGTCTTTCATATACTTGCCGTCCGAAATGTCCTTGGCGTCATATCCGTCGCCTAAAAAGACGAGGTTGATGCCGCCCCGATTGCCTTTGCTGGCTTTCTGCAGGTTGATGATTTCGTCTTCGGCATAGATGTAGTCGTATTGCGATACGGTACACTTGTGGCGATAGTCCTGGTCTTTCAGTTTGAATACGATTTCTCCGCTACGCATGGAGCTTCCCGATGACATCTGATGGATGGTCAGTGTCAATTCTGTCTTCTTGCTGCCCTCGTTCTGCGACAGCGTACACCAGTCTGGTTTGCTTTCTACTATCCAGTCGCCTTCCGCATCAACAATCAGCGTACGGGTACATTCGGTATTGATAGCATTGGCTATGCTGGGGCGGCATACCAGTTCGCGATGGGCGGCAATGCGCTTGAAGTCGCTCCAGCCCGGTGCGGCCTGATATTGCTGAATGGCACTTTCCGGTACTTCAAGGGTGAAGTTGTCTTTGGCTACGCCATCGAAGGCTCCTGTTTGCACATAAGGAGGTGTAGAACCCTTGCAGACGATGCTACCGATACCAAAGCAATCCTGGAAAGCACCGCCTTCTTCATAGTAGCTGGCTTCGTAGCGAATACTTTCAAGGCTTTCAGGAAATACTAGTCCTTCGATGCCACTACATTTGGCGAAAGCACCGGCACCGATACTTTGAATGCCTTCGGGAAATTCTAGTATACCAATCAGACGCCAGTTGTAGGCGAAGGCTTTATCACCGATTGATGCAATATTAGCAGGCAACTTTAGTTCTCCAGAGAAATCACAGCCATAAAAAGCACCTATACCTACCATTGTTAGGTTTTTAGGTAATACTAATTCTCCTTTAAGCGGGCTTCCGGAAAATGCGTCATTCATGATGGTAGTAATTCCGTCATGCAGTTGCAATGTTCCGTTTAATCCTGTATTGCTGAATGCAAATTGCGAGATGACAGTTACACCTTGCGGTATTGATAGGTTGCCTGTTAAGTTTTTGCAGGAAGCGAATGCACCGTCTCCTATAAATTCGCATTTTCCAGGAAGTCTCAGTTCTCCATAGTAACCAGGATTTCCACTAAATGCGTTGTGCCCGATGTATTTTAGATTGTCAGGAAGTTTTAATTCGCATGTAAATTTACAACCGTCAAATGCTCCTCCTATATCGACAGCACCTCCGCCTCCGATATATTCCAATGTACTTGGCAGAGATAAAGAACCGGTTAAACCGTTACACCACAGAAAGGCACTGGCTCCGATGTGTGTAACACCTTCAGGTATAATAATGCTACCTGTTAGGCTGATACAGTCACGGAATGCACAGTCACCTATTTTTTTTAGTTTGTCAGGCAATATGATTCGGGCAAGCGATCTTTTTTCATTCAAGGCACTTTCTGGGATGATGTCATCCTCGTATTCCCAACTATTATTAGGGAAACCTCCTCCACGGCCTCCGAATTGCCCATGTAAACATCTTACTTCTTTCAGATTCAACGATTGCAGTACATCCATCGAATCACGCATGAAGTAGAAGTCCTGCGAGTTTATTTCTCCCGTAATCTTCAGATTCTGCAATTTTCTGTAATCCTTCTTTGCAGCCGTAATCGAGTCCTTCAGATGCCCGGCTGTAGAGTTGATGACGATGTATTCCTTCATGGTAGCATCGTGCGACACGTCGTCGTTCTCCCAAGCGGTGATGGATTCACCTGCCAGTTTGAAGGTATATTCGCCTGTCGCTTCCTTTTTGTTCACCTGAATGGTGAAGTTATGCATTTTGCCGCTGACGTAGGTGAAGGCTTCTTCTTTGCTGAAGTTATAGACTACACCGTTGACGGTGATGCTGAACAGCTGTGTGCCTGCCGAAATGGTTTGTGGCACTACGATGCCGCGGAACACGTTGTCTTTTACGTAAGGGATGATACCGGTAGGGCTCACTTCGCCTGTAGCGCTGACGCTTCCGTCGGCCAGGTTGATGACAGCCTTCTGCTTGGTGTTCTTAATCAATACCTGTTTTTCGAGTCCGGCCCATTCACCTTCGGCAAAACCATCGCCCTCGGTCAGCGTGATGCGCGGGCTACTCATACGGTGGCGCATAGGCAGACGGATGATTCTTTCCGTAGGAGCCACGTCGGCAGCCTTTCCCCACAGGAAGTCGCTGGCTTCGTAGCCGCCCATTTCGTTGCTGGTGGTAGTGGTAGACTGGTCTTTTTTCACCTCGAAAGCATAGGCATTAACGTCCTCGGGCGAGCCGAAGGGGTAGTAACCATAGATATCGATGTGCGTATGATCGTCTTTCCAATAGACGTCGTAAGCCGAGTTCCACTTGTAGGCGGCTTCGTCGAACGTATGCTTCACGTTGTTGCCTCGGTTACCGCTGTTTTGCAGCGTACCCGGTGTACTTCCCTGATAGTCTACGATGTAGACACCCATTTCGTCGCCATCGCAGAAACCGTTGTCGTTGACACGTGTCACGGCCACCTGTTCTATCTCTCCGGACAGAACGATGGGACGTCTGTTTTCCTCCTGCGATCCGTTCGGACCGAAGGTGTCATCGTTGCATGATGCCAGTGCCCCGACGAGCATTAGCATAGCCAAGCTGTGAATGATGTTGTTTCTCATATATGAGTTCTATTTAAGTTTATTCTGTTTGTTCTGTTTATTCTGCCACGCCACCATGGTCCTCACCATCATCTGTCCAGTCGCCTATATCAACGTTGATACCGTTGCTGGTCTTCTTGACGGTGATGGTAAACGTATGGCGCTTGCCACCGACAAAAGTAAATTCCTTTTTCAGGTTGAAGTCACGCCCGTCAATGGTTACGGTGAACAGGTTGTCGGCCAGCGGAATGCTTTGCGGGATCACCAGTGCCTTGAACTCGTTGTTCTTGCCGCGCAGGAAAGAGACAGATTCTTTCTGCGTACCAGGAGTTACACTGCCGTCCTGCAGGTTCAGTGTGGCCTGGCAAACAGCCTGGTTCAGCTTCACGCTCACATTCGCTGCTTCCAGTCCTTCGGTGGTGAATCCGTTTCCGGCGCTCACTTTTACTACGGCGCAACTGAACACATGGTCAAGGGTCAGACCCACCGCTTTTTCGGTAGGCGACACATTCAGCGTCTTGCCCCACAGAAAGTCGCTGGCCTTGTAGTTGGCTTCGGTGCTTTGGTCGGCCAGTGTCTCGACAGGCATTGCCTTGACGTTGGTCAGCGTACTACTATAAGGATAGTAGCCATAGAAGTCGGCCGGAGTAGTTTCATCTTCCCAGTAGATAGGTGTGGCCGGAGTCCACGTACCATCGTAGGTGAATCGCATGTTATCCACATGGTTACCGGCGTTAAGCAGCGGTCCCGACACCCCTCCGCTGTAGTTCACCACATAAAGTCCGATTTTGTCGCCAGTCTCAAATCCCGTATCAGTAGCCTTGGTAGAGGTCGCAGTGATGCCGCAACTGAGGGTTATGGGGATTTTCTTAGACTCGGGTTCCGGTACTTCATCCGTATGATCGGACGAACATCCTGCCACAAACAGTGCAAGCATGGTTGCACACAGAAGTTGATGATATGTTTTCATACGTTCGAATTAAATTTGTTACAAAAGTAATAAGACTGTTAATAGCTGTCAAGTTCATAATGGTTCATACGGTGAGATGAGTGGGATATTAGTGGGTGATGTTACTGTATCTATGATTGCAGTGTTGCTGCATTTATGGTTGCGGTGATGAGGATGTGTCAAAATAAAGGAATACTCGCATTTTGTTATTCTGAGCAAAGCGAAGAATCCCAAAAGCAGTTATTCATGTATCAAGATCCTTCACTTCGTTCAGGATGACATTACATAATGATTATACTTTTTCATTTTGACACACCTTCGATTAGGAGATAGAAAAATTTTCCGACGTACTTCCCCAGTAAGCTGAAAACCTGTTTAAAAGAAACGTTTTTATGATTAGGATAATATTTATATGTTTTTCAGCATAGTATGGTGAATTTCTTATTTGTTTTGTTGATGATTTAAATTATATTTTTGAAATTTGTCAACCATATATTGGTATTATATGAAAAGTTTTTTTCCAGACAAGTTAAAGACGGCACGTATGATGCGTGGGCTTTCTTTAGAGGCACTTTCTCTCAAAATGGAGGGGTTGGTGACCAAACAAGCCCTTTCAAAATATGAAAAGGGTAAAATGCAGCCTTCAGAGACGGTGTTACAAGCCTTGGCAGAAACATTGCAACTTCCGCTTGGATATTTCCGTCAGCGAAGTGTTGAGGTTGGGCAAATTAATTTTCGTACCGACAGCAGAATGCCTGCACGTTCGGTGGGGCAGATGGTCTCTATTGCTCAAGATCTGATGGAACGTTATTTACGTTTGGAGGACTCACTTTCCTTGTCCTCCTCTTTTGTCAATCCTTTGCGTTCTTTGCGTGTTGCTTCGTCCGATGATGTGGAAAAGGCGGCGGAGAGGCTACGGTCGAAATGGCAATTGGGCTATTTTCCGATATTTTCTGTTTACGAGATGTTGGAGAGTATGGGCGTTAAGTTGATTGAGTTTGATGCCGGTGTTTCTCATGTGATGGGTTTTTCCACTTTTGTCAATAAGGATATTCCGTTGGTTGTTGTCAACCTTTCAGCCAATGCGACGGTGGAACGTAAACGTTTTACAGCTTTACACGAATTGGGTCATTTGTTGCTGAATTTTGCATCCGATTTAGACGAAAGCCGTTGTGAACGTCTCTGTCATTTATTTGCTGGTGCGGTGCTTTGTCCGTCGTCTGTTTTATATAAAGAATTGGGTAATGTACGTACCTCGCTCACTTTGAACGAACTTGTCAGCCTTAAGAATCGCTATGGCATCTCTGTGTCCGCCATTGTCCATCGCGCTAAGGATTTGAGTGTCATATCGCCTCAATATTATAACGATATTTTTAACAATCATATTCATGCAAACCCTATGGAGAGAGGATGGGGAGGGTATCCCATTCCCGAACACACCGACCGCTTTGAAAGACTGTTGATACGTGCTGTTGCCGAAGGATATTTTTCAGTGGAGGAAGCAGCAGAATTTATTGGCGAAAGTGTATGTGGGTATAGAGAAAGATTGAATGTATTGTGATAGATGAGTATATTATATCTATTTACAATTTTATGAGATGATTTTAATTTAAATAGAATTTAAAAACAAGATAGAATATATGAGAATACATTTGAAAACGACAGTTAATGACAGACTGGTATCTTTTGATTATCAGAAGAACTTGGTAGGAACTTTGCATAAATGGTTAGGAGAAAATGACGAACATGATTTAATGTCACTTTATTCTTTTTCTTGGTTACATGGTAGTGTGAGAGAACAAAACGGTTTAAATTTCCCCAAGGGAGCTTCTTGGTTTATCAGTTTTTATGATGACACTAAAGTGAAAAAAATTGTATCAGATATTCTGAAAGAGCCAGAGATGTTTGCAGGAATGCGAGTAATAGATGTAGTCATTGAGGAGACTCCGGATTTGTCTTCTCGGGAGTTGTTTTATTTGGGTAGTCCTATTTTTATTAAGCGGGCGACCATTCCGGGAGGTAAAATTCAATATTATACATTTGATGATGTTCAGTCCAGTGAACTGATGAAAAACACTTTGATTCATAAAATGGAAATTGCAGGATTACCTTTTGATGAAACATTGGATATATCTTTTGATTTGACATATGCGAAGAAAAAGATTAAATACATCAATTATCGTAATATTAGAAATAAGGCTAATATGTGTCCGGTTTATATTAAGGGTAAGCCAGAAAGCAAGGCTTTTGCATGGAATGTAGGCATCGGTAATTCTACAGGGATAGGTTTTGGGTCAATATATTAATCATAGATTTTAATTCAATGAGTATGTATTATGTAGTTAAATATACGGGGAAGTTCGGATTTATAAAACCTTGGACTGCTGTTCGTGACGGATTGACTTATAGTCAACAGTTTTTATCCCCGTCAACATTGGAAGGTATAGAAAAAAAACTCTTTCCTGAGACTCTTACTCAAAATGGGGTGATAAGTAAAATAAAACGTTATCGGTTATCTTATTCATCCATTGATGTGCAGCAAGAACAGACTCAAACAAGGGGATTTAATGGTAAGAAAAAAATACGGGAAAGGTCTGTCTTGAATCGAGGAATTATGATTGACCCTATACTGTATTTGGCGTTTGAGGATTATGATGAAGCATTAATGGCAAGCAAGCAACATGTCTGTTTGTGTCGTAATGAAGATATACTCCTTCCAGATTCTATGATTGAAGAGATGGATGAAAGCAGTTTTAATTCCATTAAGGGGTTTGAAATGCGATTTGGCAAGTCAGAACAATCTTTTATGGTTGGATACAGTCGGTTTGATAATTCACCTATGTACGGTTGGTTGGAGATAGATGGCCAATCTATATTGTGATTTTATGGAAAATAGTAAGTATGATTACATATTAGCTAAGCATGAGGATAATGGCTTGATTCCTTTGTCTAAGCATCTGCTTTTAGTTGCAATGGCTGCCGAAGTTATAGCGCGCAATATTGGACTTGACGCTTCTTTAGCCAGAAAAGGAGCCATATTGCATGATATAGGCAAGGCAAGTAGTGTTTTCCAGAAGACATTGAAACATGGATATGTGCGCCCTTGTGATTTTATTTTCAGGCATGAGATTGCTTCTTTGTTCTTTCTTTCAATTTTGGAAAAAGGGGAAAGAGAGGTCGCAGTCGAAATGATAGCGGCACACCATAAGTCTATTTATAAAGATATACATGAACTGGGGTTGCTGGACTTGGAAGATATGGAAGACAGTTTTGGCATCCATTCCAAAGACTTTACTTCATGGGTTCCTGATGCTTTAGGTATATTGTCTTCATTGGGTTTAATCGTCCATGAGATTACGTTAGACGAAGCAGAAGATAATTATAATTATGCGCTATCCTATTGTGAAAAAATTGGTTTAGGCTTTTCTGTATGGAAAGGAATTTTGATGGGAGCTGATCATTTGGCATCAGCTTTGGGTGATAAAACAGAAGATGAAATTGGCAAATTGTTTATCTTGCCGGATTTGTCGTTTTACTGTAGACAAAACAGTTTGTATCCTTTGTCTTTATGTAAGGCTGATGATGTGCGTAAACATACACTTGTTACAGCACCGACAGGAGCTGGAAAGACCGATTTTCTGTTAAGGAGATGCAGGGGACGTGTGTTTTACACTTTGCCTTTTCAGGCTTCTATTAATGCTATGTATGACCGCTTGAAATCGGATTTAAAAGATACGGATGCGCAAATTTATCTTTTGCATGCAGCTTCTAATCTGAAATTGGAACAAGGAAAGTGGGAGGAACGTATTATGCAAAGGCACATAGGAGCTTCCATAAAAGTGATGACTCCCCATCAGATGGCTTCGATTGTTTATGGAGTGAAAGGATATGAGGCGATGCTGGCCGATTTGTATGGATGTGATGTTATATTAGATGAGATACATACTTATTCCAGTGAAATACAGACTATTGTGCTGAAAATTATTGAGATACTGGTGAATGTTGAATGCAGGATACATGTGGGAACAGCTACGATGCCTCGGGTCTTGTATAATCGGATATTGCAAATACTTGGTGGAAAATCAGATGTATATGAAGTGTTTCTTTCTTCCGATGAGTTGAATGAGTTTAACAGGCATGAGATTCATAAAATAAATGGAATGGAGGATGTTCGTCCAGTAATGGAAAAAGCCCTTGCCGATAATAATAAGATTCTTGTGGTATGTAATCAGGTCAAGAGGGCACAAGCTGTTTATCTGTCGCTTCAGGCGGATTATCCGGATATTCCTATCATGTTAATTCATAGTCATTTCAAGAGGATAGACCGTCAGTATTTGGAAGATCGTTTGAAGAACCATTATAATATCAGTAAGGAAGCATGTATAGTGGTATCAACCCAAGTCGTTGAGGTTAGTCTTGACATCAGTTTTGACATGATGATAACGGAATGTGCTCCAATTGATGCGTTGATTCAGCGATTTGGTCGGATAAACAGGAAACGTAGCAGTGAAACGATAGGCCATTATAAACCGATTTATGTGATAGCTCCTTATGCAGGAAATGACGCATTGCCATACGATGAAGAGGTTCTTCGGAGAAGTTATGCAGTTTTGCCTAATAATGCCGTTTTGGAAGAAAACAAGGTTCAACAGATGTTGGATGAGGTTTATCCTGACACCCGTTTTATGAATATTGATTATTCAGGTGTTGTTTTTAAAGATAATCAATGGATGCTTAAGAAGTTATGTCACTGTGCCAAATCAGCTTTGTTGGAGGCACTGAATATCAATTCTGTATCCTGTATTTTGGAATCGGATGTAGAATCATATAAAGAAGGAGATAGTAGTGAACGGATTAAAATGGAGATACCCATGAGTTTTAAATCTGTTGGATTTAATCGTTTACAAGTCGTAAAGATGGGAACATATCCATTTATAGTGCCGGATAAAAGTTATACTGAAAGTATGGGATTGGATTTGGCGTATGCCAAACCTGAGTATTATAAACAGTTTGAAATGTTGTAAGTATGGTAACGTCAGTAATTGGTAAAATATTTTTAGAAGCATATAATGCGAAGTATGGTACTTCGTATAGTGCTGAGCAGTTTTTCTTGGAAATCTTTTATCCATTATTTTTCGATAGTAATAAGTATCTGTATTGGGTGCAGAATTCATCCTTTGTGCAGATGAAAAAAGGGCAAAATGTTGAAACCTTGACAAATGATGAAAGAAAAGAAAAACTTAATAATTTTATTGAGAAAATTAATAGTGGGGTTGCTGATGCAAGTATTGCTATTGGCTATCCTGCTTCTGAAGAAAAAGAATACGCAACAACCTCTGGACAGGTATCTAACTTGTCTTTTCCTATATCTAAAGAGGATATATATTGTTCATGGTTTGGTTCGGCATTAGGAGTTGGAGTACAGGGAGGTATATCTATATTTTTCTACAATGTTAACATTCTTTTGGATGTGTATGAAGGATGGAATCTTTATAGAAAGGCTATTGATAGTATAGATAAACTTCCAAGTAACAAAATTATGACTTGGAATGGACAGTGGTTAGCTCATAGATATAGTCGTTTTTTTAATGAAACTGATAATATGTCTGGTTTCAATCCTTATACCATAAAGAATAATGAGTTTTCTATAGATACAATTTCGTGGACAAGAATTTTAATTGGAATAGCTAAAAAATGTTCTAATAAGCAGATGATGGGGTATGTATATAGTTATGGGCAAACAAATACAACAATAGGGTTTATACCTTTTGATTTATCTCAAATTGCAAGTCCGGTGGAATTGTATCAGCGTTTTTTTGGAATGGATTCTGGTCATAAAGCTGAAAAACTTTGGGGAACAGCTATTGGATTTGCTAAAGCATGTCAACAGGGAGTTATTGGGCTTCGTGCAATGGAACCTAAGGGATTAAGAGATTATATAGAAAAGGGCAAAACGCCTAAATTGTCAGATAAAGAAGAACAAATAATAATTTTTAATGTGTATCAAAGTTGGATTATGGCAATGTTAAACAATCAAGATTTATGGGATAAAGCTCAAGAGTTCGCATCTGAGCTTTATAAATACAGTTTGAGTGGCAACAGAGCTAAGACTGTAAATATGAACAAAGTAAAGATGGTGTTGGAGGCAAATAACAAGATGAATTTTATGAAAAGTATGGTGGATATTGTTGGAGATGTAGAGGGCGTGGACAAAATGAAGGAAATAGCTTCTGTTGTAAATACCATGCCAGCAGATAATGTACCTTATTTTCTTACTTTAGTTAGATTTCATTATGCAATATTGATTAATAATAAAAATTAATAGTTATGAATCCTTACATTTATTTGCGCGCGTTAAAGCATGCAGAACACACGGTATTTTGTGTTGAAGATGGTCAGAAAACTTATCTCGACACCCAATTTGGAAGATATTTAGCTTTTTCTAGTGGACAGCAAGTTAAACGGTCTGTGCTTCAGGCATTAACTGATAATTTGAATGTTCCAGTCGCTCCTATTACGTTTAATTACAATATTACGGCGAATAATGAATTGGAAAATAAAGAACCTTGGTCTCCATGTGATCCAACTTATATAGATCAATTATTTGGGGGATGGATGCGTGCAAAAACTGCCACAGGAAAAAGTGGTAAAAAAGAGTCAGAACAAACTAAGGAAAATAGTGTACTAAAACGTAGAAGTCCGTTGTCTATATCGGCTATGCGACCTTTGCATCCTTTATTGGCGGGTATAGAAAGGGAAAATATCACTTTTGATAGGAGTGATAGGCCGGATTATCATCCTGTAAATGTACGTATGAAAGGTTCTGATAAGTTGTTAACAGAAGAAGAAATTGAGAATTTTTTAAATGAAAATAATCGTACTTTGTCTCGTAGAACTTGGATTCCTGAAAACAAAAGAACTACAGGACTTTTTGTTTATGACATTGCAATTGATTTGCGCACCTTGTTTTGTGTATCTGTAAATCAGCACGAACCGGAAATTACAAAAGAGATGATTGATTCTTTAAAGGAAAAAGGTTGGATAGAGAGTGTGAATGCCTTTGGGAAGTGTTTGGTTTTGCCTAAAGAAGAGCGTGAAAAAGTAATTCCTGCATTGGCGGACGCTCTGATAAATTGGAGAATCACTTCCAATCAGGCTCGTACATTCAGTTTGATGGAAACGTTAGCTGTAGCTATAAGCGATAATGCGAATACGATAGCTTCTGCTATCCGTGCAAAATTGATTGATGATGGTGAAAAACCAAAGGCTAAACCGATAGTGGATGAGAATGCGGGTGCTGAATTATACGTTACTTTGCCTTGTGCCAGCTACATTGTGACAGAATCGGAATCAGCCGAAGCTTTGAATAATGCTAAAAAGTCTCTTGTAGATAGGATGATAGCATTTGATTACGAGCATCAATTATAAAATTGAGATGTATCAATGGCTTCCTCGTGAAGTCATTGATACATGTGTTTTTGTACGCTACGATGGGAATTAACGGCACACATTTCAACTATTACCAAGTTTGCAAGCGCAAGCTATGGTTGTTTGCTAATGGGATTAATTTTGAACATACTTCAGACCTGGTTTATGAAGGCAGGCTGATTCATGAAGACTGTTATCCGCAGCGTTCGGCTAAATATGAAGAAGTGGAACTTGATGGTATCAAAGTGGATTATTATGACGCCAAGAACAAGGTTATTCATGAAATCAAGAAATCGAACAAAGTGGAGGTGGCCCATGAGTGGCAGTTGAAGTATTACATTTATGTGTTTGAACGAAATGGGATTGAAGGAGTGAAAGGCGTTTTGGAATATCCGGTATTGCGCAAAAAGCAGGAAGTGTTTTTGGCTGATTGGGACAGGCAGAGGATTGAGGAGATGATGACGGAGATTGCTGGAATAATTTCGGATGACAAATGTCCGCCTGTCGAAAAGAAGGCTTTGTGCAGGAATTGTAGTTATTATGAATTTTGTTACAGCAAGGAGGTGGACGAATGAAAAAAACTTATTACTTGTTCAATCCCGGTGTGTTGGAACGCAAAGACAATACTTTGAAGTTTACTCCGGTGGCGGAAGACGGCGAATTGTGTTCCACAGGTGCGCAGTCGCGTTATCTTCCCGTAGAGGATATTGCAGAATTTTATGTATTCGGTAGTTTACGTGCCAATAGTGCACTGTTCAATTTTCTGGGTCAGAAGGATATAGCGGTCCATTTTTTTGACTATTACGAGAACTATACCGGTTCGTTTATGCCTCGTGACGGATTGTTGTCCGGGCGGATGTTGCTGGCACAGACGTCGCACTATCAGGATAAAAAGAAGAGGATGGTCATTGCCAGAAAGTTCATAGAAGGTGCCGCCTATAATATGGTTAAGAATCTGCAATACTATAACCGTCGTGGAAAGGATATGGAGGATATCATAGAATTGATCGACAGTCTGTGCCAGCGTATTCCGCAAACTTTGACGGTTGAAGAATTGATGGGGATTGAGGGGCAAATCAGACAATATTATTATGCAGCCTTTAATCTGATAATCAATGATTATGATATGGATGGCCGTTCTAAACAGCCACCTCGGAATGAGGTCAATGCCCTGATTTCATTCGGAAACATGGTCTGCTATACTTTATGTCTTCGTGCCATTCATCAGACACAGCTGAATCCTACAATCAGTTATCTGCATCAGCCGGGGGAGCGCCGATATTCGTTGGCATTGGATTTGGCCGAGATTTTTAAGCCTTTCATTGTCGACCGTGTGATTTTTAAAGTCCTCAATAAAAAAGAAATCCAGCAGAAGCATTTTGATAGAAAGTTGAACAAATGTTTGCTGAATACGGCGGGAAAGAAGATATTTGTAAAGGCATTGGAAGATCGTTTGCAGGAAACGATTCAACATCGATCATTGAAACGTCAGGTCAGCTATCGTCATCTGATTAAATTGGAGTGCTACAAACTGGCCAAACATTTATTGGCTATGGAGGAATATAAACCGTTTAAGATGTATTGGTAACCATGTATGTCATTTTAGTTTACGATTTTGGCGAGAAGCGGGTGAACAAGATGCTGAAGCTTTGCAGAAAGTATCTGAACTGGATTCAGAATTCTGTTTTTGAAGGTGAGATTTCCGAGGTTCGCTTGAAAGAACTACTGATGCAGAGTGAAGCTTTTATGAAAAAGGAAGAGGATAGTATCATTATTTTCAGCGGGCAGTCTCAGCGGGCTTTAGACAAACAGATTATCGGAAAGGAACGCAGTGGAATCGATCTCTTTCTTTAACATACGGGATAGAGCTCATTTGTCGGACACGTCTTGTCGTGTATTCTTCATATCAGCTTATTGTCCAATTCGTTCTATGACTTATTGAAAAACAGATATTTAACCAAGTTGTCGATGCCTATGCGTTTTTTTATAATCACACATCGACATTTTTTAATCATTAAATTTATATCTTTGTAATTCGTAAAGAGCTCATGTTCAGGGATGAAATTTTTATTGAGTCGAGACTTTTAATCGTACCTTATGGAATTGAAACACCGTAAATGAATGTTGACAAAAAACATTGTTATGTTCTTTTAATCGTACCTTATGGAATTGAAACTTGATAGTAAGAGAACCTACCGCGAGGTTGGTCACACTTTTAATCGTACCTTATGGAATTGAAACATAGTTCATCCCATTGTTCCTTTTTCCACGCATTGACTTTTAATCGTACCTTATGGAATTGAAACTGGTAATTTTACCGCTCGCCTGACCTTCTGCACCTCTTTTAATCGTACCTTATGGAATTGAAACACAATGACCGTTGGCTATTATGAGGTAACACTCGACCTTTTAATCGTACCTTATGGAATTGAAACAATATAGCCTGCTTACTTGACTGACCCGCGGTCGGTCTTTTAATCGTACCTTATGGAATTGAAACTACTCTTACGAGCACGACCAACACCCATACTATTAATACTTTTAATCGTACCTTATGGAATTGAAACCGGTCATTGTCGGCATGCCTAACTGCACATTCTGCCCTTTTAATCGTACCTTATGGAATTGAAACATCGTCAGAGAGGACACATTAACAGCGGTAGATGTCTTTTAATCGTACCTTATGGAATTGAAACTTTGTAATACCCACCGCGCCAGCGGTGTCCATCCGCTTTTAATCGTACCTTATGGAATTGAAACCAAGAAGAAAGCACGCGACTGGGGCATACGTATGCAGCTTTTAATCGTACCTTATGGAATTGAAACTGCATTTATCAACCCGTTCTTTTCCCACACTTCTCGCTTTTAATCGTACCTTATGGAATTGAAACACAGTCAGGTTACATTCAACATCACTCCGTCAACTTCTTTTAATCGTACCTTATGGAATTGAAACACAGTCGAGTAACATTTAGCGTTACTCCATCGACTTCTTTTAATCGTACCTTATGGAATTGAAACTGTTTCTCGAATCCACGGCTTGTCCTTGACTTCGAGACTTTTAATCGTACCTTATGGAATTGAAACGTTTTACTTAACCGGGGACATAGAGAGCGGCCGGATCTTTTAATCGTACCTTATGGAATTGAAACCGAACTGCTCGCCAGCCTTGCAAATCTGACACAACTTTTAATCGTACCTTATGGAATTGAAACACGTCAGAGCCGGGCGAGCCCCATCTCATGCTTGAAACTTTTAATCGTACCTTATGGAATTGAAACTGTAGTTGCATAAGCTAGATGGATCTGTCTTAACGAGCTTTTAATCGTACCTTATGGAATTGAAACTAGCCAGTTCCTTAGCGTAACTAGTAGCCCTTAGCCTTTTAATCGTACCTTATGGAATTGAAACCTGTCAATGTATCCTCGCTGAAGATTGGAAGTCGCCTTTTAATCGTACCTTATGGAATTGAAACGTGATCAAAGCGGACCAGCATCGGCTTCGGAACTGTCTTTTAATCGTACCTTATGGAATTGAAACATATTTTTATTTTCGGACCATGTGCGCAAATTTCACTTTTAATCGTACCTTATGGAATTGAAACCGAAAGGGTCAGACCGTACAACAAAGGGAAGAGTATTCTTTTAATCGTACCTTATGGAATTGAAACGCCTTCATGCCTTCTTGCCTCAGTAACGTTCACTCCCTTTTAATCGTACCTTATGGAATTGAAACAAGATGCGTATGCACCTTTCACGTCGGCGACGCTCCTTTTAATCGTACCTTATGGAATTGAAACTATATTAACTAACACACATCAACTGGAGGGAATGAACCTTTTAATCGTACCTTATGGAATTGAAACGCAGGTGGATGTGAACAGCAAAGCGGCCGATACGACCTTTTAATCGTACCTTATGGAATTGAAACATTGCAGAATAGATCTGCATCGCTTCCTTCGTCTCCCTTTTAATCGTACCTTATGGAATTGAAACTTCTACGAATTGGAGATATTCATTAACAGGTCTATTCTCTTTTAATCGTACCTTATGGAATTGAAACCACGAAGTACGAGCTGGACGATGCGTGTCAGTGGTCTTTTAATCGTATCTTATGGAATTGAAACGAATTCGTTCTTGCCCATCTTGTTCAGGCAGTGGCCTTTTAATCGTACCTTATGGAATTGAAACTTGGCTGTGTCTCATAATAATCCATCTCCGAAACAATCTTTTAATCGTACCTTATGGAATTGAAACCATGATTGCCCAGGGAGGGCCGAAAGCGGTTCTCTCTTTTAATCGTACCTTATGGAATTGAAACTGAACAGTCCGGCGATGAACGTCACGGCCGGTATCACTTTTAATCGTACCTTATGGAATTGAAACGTTACTTATCTGCTTTCCTGGCATAATTGCTTTTTCTTTTAATCGTACCTTATGGAATTG